>NZ_CP108370.1:600000-900000 GCF_035953295.1 Streptomyces sp. NBC_01335 | reverse complement strand
TGGTCGTCGCGGGCAAGCGCGGCACCGACGTCACCCTGGCCGCCTGCGTCGTGCTCTCCCGGACCCGCGTCGACGTCAACGGGGCGGTGCGCAAGCACCTCGGCGCGCGCAAGGCGTCCTTCGCGCCGATGGACGTCGCTGTCGGCGAGAGTGGCATGGAGTACGGCGGGATCACGCCCATCGGCCTCCCGGCCGCCTGGCCGCTGCTGATCGACCCGGCGGTGGTGGACGAGGAATGGGTCCTCATCGGCAGCGGCAGCCGCCGCGGCAAGCTCATCGTCCCCGGAAAGTCCCTCGCGGCCCTCCCGGGCGCGGTGGTGGTGGAGGGGCTGGGCATCTGAGCGGACGGGCACCCGTGTCCTCGGGCGGCCCCGTGTTCCCGCTGCCCGTGTTCTCGCTGTCCGTGTCCCCGGCTCCCGTGTCCTCGGCGCGGGCGGCACCGGGTGGAGTGGCGTCGGCCGGAGTGGTGCCGAACGGAGTGTTGCGGGCCGGAGGCGTGTCCCCGGTGCGCGTGCGGCGGGCGGCCGCGTACGCCCCGTCCGTGAACCGGCCCACCGCGAAGTCCACCGCGTCCCGCACCGGTACCAGGGTGCACGCGGCCTCGCCCACCCGGCCGGTGCGGACGGTCACCGGGCCCGCCGACCGCGCGAACTCCGCGCCCAGCGCCACGAAGTCCGAGTCGTCGAGCGCCACGTCCTCGTACTCCCACCACCGCCTCCCGCCGGGGCCGCCCACCACACAGCGGTAGTGGCGAAGGGGCGGCTCGGGGACGCGGTACTCGGCGAGGTGGAAGGCGCTGAACGTGCCGAAACCGGTGCCGAGCAGCAAGGCATGCGCGCCCGCGCCGTACAGGCGGGCCAGCGGTGAGCCCTCGCCGAGGTGGCAGTCGGCGCGGTGGTCCCGGGTGAGGTGCGCGGCGTCCGGACCGAGCGCGGCGAAGGAGGTCTGCGGGTGGCCGCTGCGCCGTGCGCCGGGGGTCAGCCGGACTGTCTCGGCGAACCGGCCCATCGTCGGCGCGGGCGTGCCGGCCGGGTCGAAGGCCGGCATGTCCGCGCGGACCCGAGCGCGCTCCGCCTCCGTGAGACCGGCCACCCGGGCCAGATGGGCGCGCGAGGTGTCGGAGTTCTCCGGCGTGAACGCGGGGACGACCAGCGTCCCGGCCGGTCCCAGCGCCCCCCGCACCCCCGCGACCACGGACGCCGCGCCGCGGTCCGGCGGGCGCAGCGCGCGCAGCGAGGCGTGCACGATCAGCGTGGCGCCCGGACGTACGCCCAGGGCGATCAGTTCGGCGGCCAGCCGCTCCGGGTACGACACCGTCTCCACGACCGGTCATTGTCCGCCGCCGCCCACGGCCCGCGGAAGGGCGCGACCGTCATCGGCCGGTCCGGTCGCCAAACTGATCGAACCGGGTCACCTCAGGGACGGGATCTCGATCGCGGGGCAACGGTCCATGACCATGTCGAGGCCCGCCTCGCGCGTCCGCGCGTACGCGGCCCCGTCGATCACGCCCAGCTGGAACCAGACGGCCTTCGCCCCGATCGCCACGGCCTCGTCCGCCACGGCGCCGGCCTGCTCACTGTTGACGAAGACGTCCACCACGTCCACCGGGAACGGGATGTCCGCGAGCGAGGCGTACCCCTGCTCGCCGTGCACCGTCTCGGCCTTCGGATGGACCGGGACGACCCGCTTGCCGAAGCGCTGGAGGACCCCGGCGACCCCGTAGGCCGCGCGTGAGGTGTTGGTGGAGAGGCCGACCACGGCCCAGGTGTCGCCGGAGTCCAGGAGAATCCGCCGGATCGTCTCATCGTCTGCGTACATGTCACCGACAACCCGGGCCGCGCCCCCGCCATTCCCCGCAGGCGCCGGTCCGCGCCGGTGGCCCTGCCGGGCGTCGCCCGGCAGACAGCGGAGTGAAGACGCACCCTAGGGTGGAGGCATGCAGGAGCAGTACCGGACAGTTGCCCGAGCGGGCGTGCACGAGACCGAGATCAACCGGTCGCGGTTCCTCTGCGCGCTCGCCCCCGCCGCCACCGAACAGGAGGCGCAGGACTTCGTCGCACGCGTCCGCAAGGAGCACCCCACCGCCACCCACAACTGCTACGCCTACGTGGTCGGCGCCGACGCCTCCGTCCAGAAGGCCAGCGACGACGGCGAACCCGGCGGGACCGCCGGAGTGCCGATGCTGCAGATGCTCATGCGCCGCGAGGTCCGTTACGCCGTGGCCGTGGTGACCCGGTACTACGGCGGGGTCAAGCTCGGCGCCGGTGGCCTGATCCGGGCGTACGGGGGAGTGGTCGGCGAGGCGCTGGACGAGCTCGGCACCCTCACCCGGCAGCGCTACCGGCTGGCCACCGTCACGGTCGACCACCAGCGGGCGGGCAAACTGGAGAACGACATGCGGGCCACCGGCACCGCCGTGCGCGAGGTGCGGTACGCGGAGGCGGTCACCCTGGAGATCGGCCTGCCCGACGCGGACGTGGCCGGATTCCGGGCCTGGCTGGCCGACGCCACGGCGGGCTCCGCGACGCTCGAACTCGGCGGCGAGGCGTACGGGGACGTATGACCGCAGGGCGCTCGCCGCATCGGGGCTGCCTGTCCCTTGCGAGGTTCAGGCCAGGTCCCGGTGAGGTTCCGGTGGGAGGTCCGGCGGTTCCCGGTGAGGATCGCCACCTGCCGGCGATGCGGGAACCGGGGCCCGGCGGCATTAGCGTGGAGTCCGCACGGCCGCACCCGGGTTCGCTGACAGCCCCCGAGCCGCGGGCCGGCGCACGCAGCAGGAGACCGGGACGGCCCGGACAGGGCGCGAGGCCGTAGCCGGCCAGGGGGCGGAGGACCAGGGACATGCGGATCACAGCGGGCGGAGCGACGCCTTGAGACTGCTGCACACCTCGGACTGGCACCTGGGCCGGTCCTTCCACCGCGTCGCCCTGCTCGACGCCCAGGCCGCCTACCTCGACCACCTCGTCGCCACCGTCCGCGACCACGAGGTGGACGCCGTCCTCGTCGCCGGCGACGTCTACGACCGCGCCGTGCCGCCGCTCGCCGCCGTCGAACTCTTCGACACCGCCCTGCACCGGCTCGCCGCCCTCGGGGTGCCCACCGTCATGATCTCCGGCAACCACGACTCGGCCCGCCGGCTCGGGGTCGGCGCCGGACTCATCGACCGGGCCGGCATCCACCTGCGTACCGACCCCGCCGGATGCGGCACCCCCGTCCTGCTCGCCGACGCCCACGGGGACGTCGCCTGCTACGGGCTCCCCTACCTCGAACCCGCCCTCGTGAAGGACTCCCTCGGGGCCGGGAAGGCCGCGCACGAGTCCGTCCTCTCCGCCGCGATGGACCAGGTCCGCGCCGACCTCGCCGGACGCGCGCCGGGCACCCGCTCCGTGGTGCTCGCCCACGCCTTCGTCGCGGGCGGCGAACCCAGCGACAGCGAGCGCGACATCACCGTCGGCGGAGTCGCCGCCGTCCCCGCGGGCGTCTTCGACGGGGTCGACTACGTGGCCCTCGGCCACCTGCACGGCAGCCAGCGGGTCAGCGAGCGGGTCCGGTACTCCGGCTCCCCGCTCGCGTACTCCTTCTCCGAGGCAGACCATCGCAAGACCATGTGGCTGATCGACCTGGACGCTGACGGAACGGTCACCGGCGAACGCGTCGACTGCCCCGTACCCCGGCCCCTCGCCCGGCTCCGCGGCCGTCTCGACGCACTCCTGGAGGACCCCGCCCTGGAGCGGCACCGGGGCTCCTGGGTCGAGGCCACCCTCACCGACCCCACCCGCCCCGCCGACCCCATGGCGCGCCTCGCCGAACGCTTCCCGCACACCCTCAGCCTCGTCTTCGACCCCGAACGCGACCCCGAGGACCCGCTCGCCTCGTACGCGCAGCGCCTCAAGGGGCGCGACGACCACCAGATCGCGGAGGACTTCGTGGCGCACGTGCGCGGCGGCAGCGGCCCCGACGAGTCGGAACGCACCGTGCTGCGCGCCGCCTTCGACGACGTGCGCGTGGACGACGGGGTCCGCGAGGTGTCCCGATGAGGCTCCACCGGCTCGTCCTCACCGCCTTCGGCCCCTTCGGCACCACCACCGAGGTCGACTTCGACGCACTCTCCTCGGCCGGCCTCTTCCTGCTGCACGGCCCCACCGGCGCGGGCAAGACCTCGGTGCTCGACGCGGTCTGCTACGCCCTGTACGGAGCCGTCCCCGGCGCACGCCAGAGCCCCGGCACCTCGCTCCGCAGCGACCACGCCGACCCCGCCACCCCCACCGAGGTCCTGCTGGAGCTGACCGCGGGCGGCCGGCGCCTGGAGATCACCCGCTCCCCGGCCCAGACCCGCCCCAAGAAGAAGGGCGACGGCTACACCACCGAGAAGGCCCAGAGCCGGCTGCGCGCGTACGACCCCGAGAAGGGCTGGCAGGCCCTCAGCAAGTCGCACCAGGAGATCGGTGAGGAGATCACCCAGCTCCTCGGCATGAGCCGCGACCAGTTCTGCCAGGTGGTGCTGCTCCCGCAGGGCGACTTCGCACGGTTCCTGCGGGCCGACGCCGAAGCCCGGGGCAAACTGCTCGGCCGGCTCTTCGACACACGGCGCTTCGCCGCCGTCGAGGAACGCCTCGCCGAACTGCGCCGCACGGCCGAGTCCCGCGTCAGGGCCGGTGACGAACGCGTCCTCGCCACCGCCCAGCGGCTGGCACAGGCGGCAGGACGCGCCGCCGAGACGCCCCTGCCGACCGCCCAGCCCGGTGAACCCGGTCTCACCGAAGGCGTGTTGGGGTGGGCGGCGATCGCACGCAGCGGTGCCCGGGAGCGACTGGACATCGCCCGCATCGCGGCGGGCGCCACGGAGGAGCGGCGGACGGCGGCCCGGGTCGCGCTGGACGAGGAGCGTGAACTCGCCCGTCTCCAGCAGCGTTTCGCGGAGACCGGGCGACGCGTGTCAGCCCTGGAGGACGGCCGCGCGGAGCGCGACCGCTGCGAGGAACGCCTCGCGCGGGCCCGCAAGGCGGAGTTGATCGTCCCCGCCCTCGAACTGCGGGACGCGGCCGAGCGCGAGGCCGCCGCGGCGGGTGCCGCCCGCGACCGTTTCCGTACGCGGCTGCCCGCCGAACTCGCCGACGCCGGAGCCGGGCGGCTCGCCGAGCTGGAACGCCGCTACCGCCAGGAACTGGGCGGCCTCGACGCCGCCCGTCGCGCCGAGTCGCGCAGCGCCGCCATCGACGCCGAACGCGCCGCGCTGGACGGTGAGTCGGCACAGGACGACGAGACCATCCTCGAAGCGGACGCCTGGCTGGCCGGTTGGGAGGGCACCCGGACGGCCCTGCTCGCCGAGGTCGAGGCGGCGCAGGAGGCCGCGACCCGGACCGAACAGCTCGCCGCCCGGCTCGCCTCCGCCCGGAGCCGACTGGACGCCGCTCGGCGCCGCGACACCCTCGCCCGCGAAATCGGCCGCGCCCGGGAGGAGCTGACCGCCGCCCGGGAGAGCGCGCTCGCCGCCCACGAGCGGTGGCTCGGCCTGCGGGAGCGCCGACTGCGCGACATCGCCGCCGAGTTGGCCGCCCAACTCGCCGCCGGGGAGCCGTGCGCGGTCTGCGGCTCGGCCGAGCACCCGGCCCCCGCGCGAGCGGGCGACGGACACGTCGACCGCGCCACCGAGGAGGCCGCCCTCACCGCTCACCGGGCCGCCGAACAGGCCCGGGTCCGGGCCGACCAGGCGCTCGGACTCCTCCAGGAGCGCCACACCACCGCGCGCACCGAGGCGGCCGGGGGCGCGGCGGACGCCATGGGTGCTGCGGTGGGGGCCGCGTCCGGTGACCCCTCCACGGCCGAACTGAGCGCCCACGTCGACGGGCTGACCCGCGAACACGGCGAGGCCCACCGGCTGGCGGCCGGTACGCACCGGGCGCGCGAGATCCTCGCCGCCGCCGAGCGGGAACACCAGGACCGGCTGGACCAGCGCCGCCACGCCGAACGGCGCGCGGCCGTGAGGGTCTCGCGGCGCGAGGACCTCGACCGGGAGCAGGCGGCCCTGGAAACCGAACTCTCCGGCGTGCGCGAAGTGCCCGGCACCATCGCGGACCACGCCGACCGGCTCGCCCGGCGCGCAGACCTGCTGGCCGAGGCCGCCGACGCCGTACGGACCGAACAGAGCGCGGCCGAACGGCGGAAGGAGGCCGACGGACGCCTGGCCGACGCGGCGTTCCGCGCCGGGTTCGACACCCCGCAGGCGGCCGTCGCGACCCTGCTCGACCGCGCCGCGCAGCGGCAGCTGCAGAACCGGATCGACGTCTGGCAGGCCGAGGCGGCCACCGTCGCCGACCGGCTGGCGGAGGAGGACGCCCGCGAGGCCGCCGCCCGCCCCGCCGCGTCGCCGGACCGGGCGCGCGAGACGTACGACCGCGCCGAGGCCTTGCTGCGCGACGCATCGGCGGCGCACTCCGCCGCCCAGGAGCGCCGTACCGAACTGGACCGCCTCTCCCGCGAGGCCGCCCGGGAGGTACGCGTACTGGGCCCGCTCCGCGCGGAGTACGAACAGGTCGCCCGCCTCGCCGCGCTCACCGCCGGCACCTCCGCCGACAACGAACGCAAGATGCGGCTGGAGTCCTACGTACTCGCCGCCCGCCTGGAGCAGGTGGCCGCCGCCGCCACCGTCCGGCTCCAGCGGATGTCCGCCGGCCGCTACACCCTGGTCCACTCCGACGCCCGTACCGGAGGCCGCCGGTCCGGACTCGGGCTGCACGTCGTCGACGCCTGGACGGGCCGGGAACGTGACACCGCGACCCTCTCCGGCGGCGAGACCTTCTTCGCCTCCCTCGCCCTCGCGCTGGGCCTCGCCGACGTGGTGACCGACGAGGCGGGCGGAACGCGACTGGACACCCTCTTCATCGACGAGGGTTTCGGCAGCCTGGACGAGCAGACCCTCGACGAGGTGCTGGACGTCCTGGACGCGCTCCGCGAGCGGGACCGCAGCGTCGGCATCGTCAGCCACGTGGCCGACCTGCGGCGCCGGATCCCCGCCCAGCTCGAAGTCGTGAAGGGGAGGCAGGGATCGACGGTCCGGCACCGTCTCGGCTGACCCGCACCCGGGACCGGCTTCCAGGGACCGGCTTCCCGGGGCCGGCTTCCAGGGCCGACGTCCCGGGACCGACTTCCCTGAACCGGCCACGCGGGGAAGCCGGCGGTACCGGCACCCGGCCGGCCGGCCGCTTCAGCGCTCGATCGGGCGCCTGGGGAGCGGGGAGGAGTACACCACGCTCGTGGTCACCGCACCCAAGCCGCTGATGCGCCCGGTCACCTCCTCCAGATGGCGCATCGAACGCGCGGTCACCTTCAGGACGAAGCAGTCGTCCCCGGTGGTGTGGTGCGCCTCGACGATCTCCGGGGTGGTGGCGAGGAGATCGTGGAACGGCTTGTAGTTGCCGGTCGGGTAGCGCAGCCGTACGAAGGCGAGGATCGGCAGGCCGAGGCGCTCGGGCTCGACCACCGCGCTGTACCCGCTGATTACACCGAGCTCCTCCAGCCGCCGCACCCGTTCCGTCACCGCGCTGGGCGACATGGCCACGGCCCGGGCGAGTTCGGCGAAGCTGGCCCGGCCGTCGTGCTGCAAGACGTCGAGAATGCGCCAGTCGGTGGCATCCGGTGAATAGTCGGTCATGGGGCCAGACAACAGGGAAATCCCCGGCCGATCAAGGAGAGCGGCGTGGATCGGTCCTTCTGGCGGGCGTGCGGCCCGCCTAGATTCGTTCCCATGAACGCGATCTCGCCCCGTTTGGTACGACCCGCCGCGCCCGCTCTTCCCGACTACCCGGTTCTGCGGGTGCCGCCCGCCCCTCCGGCCGCCGCCGCTGCCTACTTCGCCGCCTCGCTGGCCTTCCACGCCGATGTCTCCGATGTCGCCGCGGCCCTGAACCTCGACGCGGGCCCCGGCGTGACCGTCCTGGACAGCCGCTCCACGGCCTCCTGGGACCAGGGGCACATCCCGGGCGCCGTACACCTGCCCACCGCGCTGATACCGGAGCAGGCCGCCCGACTCCTCGACCCGGCCGTCCCCGTCGTCACCTACTGCTGGGGGCCGGGCTGCGACGGAGCGACGAGGGCGGCCCTCGCTCTCGCCCGACTCGGCTACCAGGTGAAGGAGATGCGGGGCGGATTCGAGTACTGGGCGCGTGAGGGCTTCGCCTTCGAGACCCTCCGCGGAGCCGAGCGGCGCGCCCCCGACCCGCTCACCGCGCCGGTGGCGGGCGAGGAGTGCGGCTGCTGAATCCGCCTGCCGCGGGGCGCGTGGGGCCTCGGCCCGCCTCACGCGTCGCGGACCGCCTCCCCGGGGGTGTACACGGCGCGGGGTGGTGTGGTCCGGCGCGTCAGGTGTGGTGGAGCCCCTCCCCGGGGGTGCGCATGGCGCGGGGTGGTGTGGTCCGGCCCGTCAGGCGTCGCGGAGCGCCTCCAGCAAAGGCTTCGTGCTGGTGCCGGACGGGATTCCGCTCACCTGCCCGTCGCCCACCTCGACCACCCGCCACACGCCGTCCTCGCGCAGCGCCAGGTCGGTGGTCACCAACCGGCAGCCGAGCCGGTGCACGGCCTCGCCGACTGCGCCCAGTGCGGGCACGGGCCGGTCGTCCGGGGTGTCCGGATGGGCGGTCACCAGGACGGGCGCCCCGTCGACCCACCACACCCGCGCCTCGCCGCCCGGGACGAACCGCTCGAAGCCGCGTACCACCACTCCGCCCGCGAGGAAGTCGCCCTGGAGAGCGACCAGCCGTCCGACGACCGCGGCCAGCGCCTCGGAGTCCCTCAACTCGGGTACGAAGCAGGCCTCGTGCCATTCGTGCTTCCGGGACTTCACGAAGTCCTTGACGATCCCGGGGCCGTGGCCGAGCGGTCGCGCGAGAGCGGACCAGAACGCGCCGTCCTCCGGTACGGGAGCCGAAGCGGAGAGCGCGTGCCAGACACTGCGCGGTGTCAGTCCGTCGAACACCGTGTACCAGCCCGGAAGTTCATGGGCCGTCCGGTAGGCCACCGCGTCCGTGGGCAGGGTGGCTCCTCGGTCCGCGAGCGCCCGCTCCAGTTCGGCGTACCGCCGTACGGGAATCATCCAGCCCCTGTACCAGTACGGGCCCGAGCCGCGCGGCACCCGGGCGACGGCTCCCGCCGCGTCGCCCGCGAGCAGGGCGTCGTGGTCGAGGAGCGCGGTGACGGCGCCCATCTCCCGTACCGTTGCCGCCTCTTCGGCGAACGCCGGGTCCGGACGGCTGGGGCGCAGCGGGTCGGCACAGAGGAGGAAGCCTGGCATCGGTGGCGCCTTCGGTCGCGGTGCGTGGATCCGGGCGGGGTACTGACGGCCGGGAACGAGGGTGCCGCGGGGTACTGACGGCCGGGGATCGAGGGTGCCGCGGGGTGGTGCCGGGCGCGGGCCGGACGGCGTTGCCGCCGCCCGGCCCGCGCCGTGCACCGGTCGAGGTCCCACGGGGGACGACCGTCGCGCCGACGGGACCGTCCGGGATCAGAGCTTGGAGAGCTCCTCGACCAGGTCGTCCAGGCCCAGCGACCCCTGCGACAGGGCCGCCATGTGCCAGGCCTTGAGGTCGAAGGCGTCCCCATGGGCCGCGCGGGCGTTCTCGCGGCCCAGCAGCCAGGCACGCTCACCGAGCTTGTAGCCGATCGCCTGACCCGGCATGGAGAGGTAGCGGGTCAGCTCGCTCTCCACGAAGTCCGCCGGGCGGCCACTGTGGGCGCCGAAGAACTCCTGTGCCAGCTCAGGGGTCCACCGCTCACCCGGGTGGAACGGCGATTCCGCCGGGATCTCCAGCTCCAGGTGCATGCCGATGTCCACGATGACCCGGCAGGCGCGCATCATCTGCGCGTCCAGGTAGCCGAGCCGCCGTTCGGCGTCCGGCAGGAAGCCGAGCTCGTCCATGAGCCGCTCCGCGTACAGCGCCCAGCCCTCCGCGTTGGCGCTGACCTGGCCGACCGACGCCTGGTAGCGGGAGAGCGAGGAGGCGACATGGGTCCACTGGGCGATCTGGAGGTGGTGGCCCGGCACGCCCTCGTGGTACCAGGTGGACACCAGGTCGTAGACGGGGAAGCGGGTTTCGCCCATCGTCGGCAGCCAGGTGCGGCCCGGGCGGGAGAAATCCTCGGAGGGGCCGGTGTAGTAGGGGGCGGCGGCGCCTCCGGGCGGGGCGATCCGCGACTCCACCTTCCGTACCCGCTCGGCGAGTTCGAAATGCGTGCCGTCGAGTGCGTCGATGGCCTCGTCCATCAGGCCCTGGAGCCACTTCTGGACCTCGTCCACGCCCTCGATGTGCTTGCCGTGGACGTCGAGGTGCGCGAGCGCCTCCCAGGGACCCGCCCCGGGAAGGATCTTCGCCGCCTCGGTCTTCATCTCGGCGAGCAGCCGGTGGTATTCGGACCAGCCGTACGCGTACGCCTCGTCCAGGTCCAGATCGGTACCGTTGAAGTAACGCGACCAGCGGGCGTACCGCTCGCGGCCCACGGTGTCGGGCGAGCCCTCGATCGCGGGGGCGTACACCTCGTTCATCCAGGCGCGCAGGGCCACCAGCGCCTCGGTGGCGACGCGGGCGGCACCGTCCAGCTCCTCGCGGAGCGCGTCGGGGCCGGGCGCGACGAAGTCCGCGAAGAACCCCGCTCCCTCGCCGTCGCCGCCCACCCAGGCCGTCAGCTGCTCGACGAACGTGGCGGCGGGACGGGGGCCGCCGTGCAGCTTCCGTTCGAGGCCGAGGGCGAGCGAGGCACGGTAACCCGCGAGCGCCTCCGGAACGGCGCGCAGCCGGTCGACGACCGCGGCCCAGTCCTCGTCCGTCTCGGTGGGCGTCACCGTGAAGATCTCCCGGACGCTGTGGGCCGGGGAGTGCAGGTTGGAGACGGCTCGCAGATGCTCGTCCGCGTCGTGGACGGCGATCTCGGCGGTGAGGCGTTCACGCAACAGCCTGCCGCAGCGGCGCTCGGCGTCGCTGTCGGCGCCCGGAAGCAGCTCCGCCGCGTCCAGCTTCACCAGCGTGGCACGGGCGAGGTCGGCGATGGCCTGCTGGCCTTCGGGCGAGAAGTCGGGCAGGCTGCGGTAGCTTGCCGGGACGCCCAGATACGTACCGAGGATCGGGTCGAGATCGATGATTGCGTCGACGTAGGCGTCGGCGACCTGACGGGGCAGCGCGCTGTTCGAAGTGTCTGACATGCGGACATCCTCGTACGCGAACCGACTTCTCGTCACCCTGGTTCTGCGCGGGACCGGAGCGGGGGGTTGACCACGGCGTCCGGAGCCACCTCGGAACGCACCGGCTCCCTGCGGTGCGGGGTTCCTCCCGCACCGCAGGGAGCGTCCGGGAATCGACTGTGCGATTGGCCGGATCAGCGCGGTGGCCGGACTTCGGGTGGGTGCCGTTCAGGGTGGTCGGCGGTGCTCGGGGTGCTCAGCGTGCTCGGGGTGCTCAGTGGTGCTCAGCGGAACTCGGGGTGCTCAGCGGTACTCGGGGGGCTCCAGGGGGAGGGTGCCGTCCGCCGCCATGGACGGGGACGTGACCGTGGCGCGGCGGGAGGCCAGCCGTGCCGTGATCACCAGGGTGCCTTCCTCGATCTGGTAGTCGAGGGGCAGACCGAGCCCGCGCATCGCCGCGACCATGCCGGTGTTGTCGGCCTGGGTGACGGCGTAGACGGAGTCGCAACCGGCCTCGGCGGCCAGACCGACCAGCCGCCGCAGCAACTCGGAACCGACTCCGCGCCGCTGCCAGTCGTCCTCGACGACGAGGGCGACCTCGGTCTCGTCACCGTCCCAGAGGAGGTGGCCGAGTGCGACGATCCGTCCCGAGTCGGTCTGTACGGAGAGGGTGCGGCCGAAGCGCGGGCTGAGCAGGTGGTCGAGGTAGCGGTCCGCGTCCGCGACGGGGCCGTGGTACCGGAGTCCCAGGGTGCGGGCCGAGCAGCGGTCGTGCATCTCGCGTGCTGCGGTGAGGTCGCTCTGGTCCGCCCGGCGCACGGTGATCTCGGGACCCTCGGCCAGCGTGAGGATGTCCTCGCTGCGGGGGACGCGGGGGCCGAGGCGCGCGTCGAGTTCGACGAGAGCGCGGGCCCGGGCGAACTCGGTGGGCGTGAACGGCAGATACGGACGCTCCACCGTGATCACGCCGCCGGAGGGGTCGCGCAGCCGCATGACCGTCTCTTCCAGCACCCCTTCCACGGGGGTGCCCTCAGCGCCGGTGATCCGGCCGGTCACGGAGACCGCCGGCAACGAGTGGATGGTGCAGCGGCCCAGCAGCTGACGGAGGGCGAGCGGAAGTTCCGCCGCGTCCAGCGCGGTACGCGTGGCCAGCCCCAGAACCCGCGTCGGGGTGTCCACCAGATCGTGGGCGTCGGCCCGCTCGATCCAGGTGGACGCTCCGCCGGCGGCGGAGACCTCCCGGGTCAGCTCGGAGGCGCTCAACGACGAGGGCGCACGCAGCAGGAACTCGTCGACGGTGCCGTCCGCCAGCGGGTGCGTCTGGAGGGTCAGGATGTCGATACGGAGACGGGCGAGCGCGATGCACAGCGCCGCCAGGCTGCCGGGCGTGTCCTGGACCGTCGTCCGCATCCGCCACAGAACCGTCTCGTCGAGGGCGGGCGAGGCCTCGAAGGACAGGTTCAGGCCGAGCTCGGCGCCGTACCCGACGGCTGTACCGCCGGATACGGAGTCCCCGCCCTCGGGAGGTGGGGCGTGGCTGTACCTCCGTGCCCACCAGGTGTGGAAGGTGGCGGTGGCGGTCAGGGCCACCGCCGAGGCGGCGAGCAGATACGGGCCGTCGGGCTGGTGCCCGATGAGGTTCGCGACGACGTCGGCCACCGCCACGGCGGTGAACAGGGCGGCGAGCTCGATCAGGTCCCGCCGCCAGTGGTGGGGGCGGCGGGCGGTCTTGGCGGATGTCACATCAGTCATGCCTTCACTGTGACCGAGTGGTGTTGCCTGATCACGAACGCATTGTGACCGATGGGTTAAGTGTGGATCTAGTCGCCTTTCGTCGCTTTTCGGGCATGTGCTGACCGGAATTGTCGGGCATGGGGAGCTCAGGGGCAGAGTCTGGTCCGCGCTCGGGGCAGGGTGCTCTCCGACCGCGGGTGTGATTTCCATCCGAGTCCGATCCGAGTCCGATACAGGTTCGCTATGGGTCCGGTCCGACCGAGTCCGGTACTGGTCCGGTCCGAATCCGTCGGGGCCCGGTCCGGCCCTCTTCCGGCTGTGAGCGCTGGCGCCCGGTACCGTGTCCGGCCATTCGGGAGCCGGACGGGAGCCGGGCAAGAGCCGGGCGGGCGGCCGTGAAAGCTATGCCCTGCCTTCCGCCCGCGCCCGGCGCTCCTCCTCGCCCCCGTACGCGGCCGGCAGACGGGCTGCCTGCATCACGCGCTGCGAGGTACCGCCCCGCTCCGCCAGACCGCGGAGGCCGCCCGGTGGAGAGGCCGCGCCCTCGGCGCCCGCCGTCTCCGCGCACTCCGCGGCGACCGCGAGTATCCCGTGCAGCCCGTGCGGTGCCCGCTCGTACGCGAGCAGTTGCGGCAGCACCGACGTCAGGAGACGCAGCACCGTCCGGTGGGCACCCGCCGCGACGGCGCTGCGGGCGGCGTCGGCCAGCCGGTTGACCTTCACCGGATCGCGGTCGATCAGCAGGGCCGGCTCCCTGCCGAGCAGCCCCGCGTCCAGGCGCCCGCGCGCCGCCAGGACGAGCAGCGCGTCGACCGCCGCGAGCCGGTCCCGCGGGTACGGCGAGCCCAGCCCGTGGGCGAGGGCGAGATGGACGGCATCGGCGGCCGGCCCCTCCGTCCGGGCCAGCTCCGGCAGGATCCAGGCGGCGCCCCGCCGGCCCTCCTCGGGGCACAGGTCGGGGAGCAGCCGGGCGGCGAGGGTCTCGCCGTCCTGCGGCAGGGTCGCCAGGAAGTGGGCGGGGCGTTGGTCCGCCCAGTGATAGCACTGGTGGCGGATCGCCCCGCGCGCCTCTCCGAGCGGGCGGAACGCAGGGGGGAACTCCTGCGAGATCCTCGGATTCCCGAGGGTGGCCAGCCCGATGCGACGGTTGTCCTTCATCGCGCGGCCCCACCAGTTGCGTACCTCCGGCCCCCTGCCGCCCGCGCCGTGGGGGACCACGGCCGCCACGGGCTCGTCCGCGCGTATCCAGGCGGCGAGCCGGTCGCCCTGAGGCGTGCCGAGTGACTCCGCCTCGTCGGCGGCTGCAGGGTCACCGGCCCTGCGCACCCGGAGCAGTGCCTGTGCGAAATCCGCCGGGCCGGGTTCCACGCCCATGCGGTGGTACGTCCGCAGCCGTTCGACCAGCGTGCCCGCGTCCAGCGCACCCGAGTGCCAGGTGGGGTGGCCAGCAGGAAGGGGACCGCGCCGGTCCGCACGAAGGCGCCCGCCTCCCACAGGCGTGCGGCGAGCACGTCGTCCAGGGCGGCGTGCGCACACGGAGCCGATGCCGATGCGGACAGCGACGCGTGCCTCGCCGCTCCCTTCGCCGCCACCAGATCCGGTACGTCTCCCAGCAGGGAGGAGACGACGACGGCGAGGCCCTGGGGACTTCGGACGGCCGGCCGGAATCTCTGCTCGGAGTCGTCCACCGGAAGGAACCACGACCCCACCAGAGCCTCCCGCAACCCTCGGCTCAGCTCCTCCCGGTCCGTCCGCGCGAGGCGGACCAGCCCGTCCAGGGCCCGCTCGAACGCGGGAGTATCCCAGGAAGCGGCATTCACCACGGCCGCGACATCGACGACCAGCTCCGCCACCGTCGCCGGAGCGGCATCGAGCGGACGCGCCACGGGCGTGGGCGGCAGCCGCTCTTCGTACGGCTGCGACCGCGGTACCGGTTCGAAGAGGCCACCGAACAGCTCGACGGCGGCAGCGTGATGAACGGCCGCCAGCAGATCCGCCGCTCCCGCGAGCTCTGTCGACACACGGCCTAGCAGGCCGCCGGCCTGCGAAGAACGCAGCGCGGACGGACGCCGGTAGGACAGGGCCTGTACGGAACGGGTCATGGGAAAACGGTAGATGCCACCACTGACAGCGGGCCCGGGAGCGGACCCGGCGTCCTTGGCCGCTCCCCCGCCCCGATCACGCCCGAAACGGATCGCGCGCGCTCACTGGCCCGTGAGGCCGGGCTGCAGCACCTTGGTGAAGAGAACCTTGCAGCCCTGCTGCCTCAGACGCACCGTCATTTCCCCGCTCCCTCCGTCGATGTCGACCTCTCCGTAGAGCGGAGGCATCTCCATGGGGGACTGGTTGGACTGGACGGGAGCCTTGACGAACACCCGGTCCGGGCCGAACGTGCCGTCCAGCGCGCTCGCCGGGAAGGCACCCGCGGCCAGCGGGCCGGAGACGAACTCCCAGAAAGGTGCGAAGTCCTTGAAGGCGGCGCGCTCGGGGACGTAATGCTGGGCGGAGGTGTGGTGCACGTCCGTCGTCAGCCAGACGGTCCCCGTGATCCGCTGGTGCTTGATGTACCGCAGCAGCTCGGCGATCTGGAGTTCCCGCCCCAGCGGGGCGCCCGGATCGCCCTGGGCGACCGCTTCGAAGTCCGTGGCGCCGTCGGGCACGACCAGTCCGAGCGGCATGTCGGCCGCGATCACCTTCCACACGGCGCGGGACCGGGAGAGCTCGCCCTTGAGCCACTGGAGCTGCTCGGCACCGAGGATGCCCGTGGTGTCGTCGGCCTGCCGGTCGGGCGAGTTGGCGTTGCGGAAGGAGCGCATGTCGAGCACGAACACGTCGAGCAGGGGGCCGTGGCGGACCACCCGCTGCATGCGGCCCTCGCCCGGCGCGGCGCGGAGGGTGGAGACGGGGAGGTACTCGCGGTAGGCCCGCACCGAGCGCGCCGCCAGCACGTCCACGTTCTTCTCCGTGTAGCGCACATCGTCGAGAATCTGCCCCGGGTACCAGTTGTTGCGCACCTCGTGGTCGTCCCACTGGACGATCGACGGCACCTGGGAGTTGAACCTGCGTACGTTCGCGTCCAGCAGGTTGTAGCGGAAGTTGCCCCGGTACTCATCGAGGGTCTCGGCGACCTTCGCCTTCTCCTCGGTCGTGACGTTGCGCCAGATCCGGCCGTCGGGCAGGGTCACGCTGGACTCGATGACTCCGTCCGCGTAGATGTTGTCGCCGCTGCAGAGGAAGAAGTCGGGGTTGAGATTCCGCATCTCCTCGTAGACGGTGTAGCCCCCGATGTCGGGGTTGATGCCCCATCCCTGCCCGGCGATGTCGCCGGACCAGAGGAACCGTGCCCCGTCGCGCCGCTTCGCCGGGGCGGTACGGAAGGTCCCGTACACGGGGCGGCCCGTGCGACGCGGATCGTCCGGGTCGGCGAGAGTCACCCGGTAGTGGATCTGTTCGCCGGCCGGCAGCCCGTGCAGCGGAGTCGTTCCGGTGAAGTCCGTCCCGGCACCGATCAGCGGACCGTGCCAGAGGCGGGACGCGCGGAACGACTCGGTGGCCGACGTCTCGACGAGCATCCGTGCCGCGCGGTCCGAGCGCACCCAGACCAGTGCGGTGGAAGCCGTGACGTCGCCGACCTGGACACCCCACTCGGCGGACGGGCGGCCGGACCGCGCGAAGGCGGGCGCACCGGTGAGCGCCGGCAGCCCGACGGCGGCCGACGCGAGGAGCGAACCGCGCAGTACGGTCCGGCGGCCGGGGGAGTGGATGTGCGGACGGTTCGTCATCGATGCGCCTCCGGGAAGGGTGCGGGGTGTACGACGTGCGCGTCCGATCAGCGCCGGCGCACGCAGGACCATGCCTAACGCGCGGCGAAGGCGTCCACCCCAACCCGGGGTGAACAACGGTTCCGTGGCGCGGCAGTCTTCCCCCGGCCGGCCCCCTCAGCGGCTGGTGTCCAGGATGACCCGGGACACGAGCGCGGGGTCGTCGTTCATCGGTACATGACCGCATCCGGGCAGCCGCACCAGCCGGGCGCCGGGTATGACGCGCTTGGCCCGGACGCCCTGCCGACGGGGCAGCAGCACGTCACGGGTGCCCCAGGCGACGGTGACGGGGATGCCCGGCACGTCGGAGACGAAGGAGGCGTTCCGGCCGGTGGCCAGCGTCCCTTCGAATCCGGTCGCGCTCCGGAGCGCGAGGGTCTCCGCGACGACCGCCTCCGGTGAACGGCGCCCGGGCCTGGCGCAGATGGTGCCGGTGAGAGCGGCCCGCCCGGCCGCGCTCCGCGAGAGGCGTTCGATCAGCGGGACCGGCAGCGACCGGGCGCCCCGGCGCATCGCCCAGAGCGTCCCGAACGCGTACCGGCGCTCCGGCCCGTTCCAGAAACCGGCGGGGGAGAGGGCCGTGACGGATCGGGCACGTCCGGTGCGTCCGAGCTCCAGCGCGAGCAGACCGCCGAGCGAGTTGCCCGCCACATGGGGGCGTGGGACGCCGAGTTCGGCGCAGAAGGCCGTCAGCGCTGCGGCCACCGTCCGCACGTCGTACGCGACACCGTCCGGAAGCGCCGCCGACTCACCGAAGCCCGGCAGGTCCACACTGATCACATCGCGCTCGCCCGACAGGATCCGCACCACCGGATCCCACGCCTGCCGGTGATGGCCTATGCCGTGGAGCAACAGCAGCGGCTGCCCCGCACCGGTCCGTTCGTAGGCCAGCGAGAGTGCCCGCGAGCCCGCGGAGGTGTCGAAACTGAACGATGCCGTGCCGGTCATGGCTGCTCCCTGGAGTGGATGAAGAGTGGACGAACACCCTTCCGAACCAACAACTACCGCCCGGTAGCGTCCAGTTCAAGGGCCGGCGTCGCCCGATCGGAACGGGAGATGGTCCGCCGTCAGCGGTGGCGACGTACGCGCGCCGAGATGGCCCGGCGCGCCGTCCTCGGTCCAGCTCGCCGACCCTCGTCCCACGAACGTCCTGTGAACGCTCTGTGCCGGAAGGCCGTTTCGCGGCACCCCGGGTCAAGGATTGGTCTTGACCAAGTCGGTGCGCCGTCCTATGGTCCTTACGTTAAGAAAAGAACCTTTAATAAATGTTGTCGCGGAAAAGGCCGCTGGGCGATTGCGGAGGACAGGGTGGGGACCACGCAGCTGGAAACGGTGCAGGAGCCGAAGTACTGGCACCTGAGGACCGTGCTCAGTGAGGCACTCGACTCGGACTTCGCGGTGGGTGAGATCCTGCCGAACGAGCGGGACCTCGCCGCCCGGTTCGGAGTCGCACGGGCCACGCTCCGGCAGGCTCTGGAGCAGCTCGAACTCGAAGGAAGACTTCAGCGTCGGCGGGGTGTGGGCACCACCGTCGCCCCGCCCAGGGTGGGCGTCGCGGTCTCCACGGCGCAGCAGGAGTGGACGGGAGCGGTGGCCGACGAGGCGTGGCAGCCCGTCGAGTGCACCCGGGGCACCGCCCCCGCGGCTGTCGCCGCGGCGCTGGACGTGGCGTCCGACGAGGCGGTCCACGTGATCCGCCGCATCAGGGTCACCCACGGTCAGCCGGTGGCGGCGGAACTGCTGTACGTGCCGTCCGCGTCCGTCCCCGACCTGTCCGCGATCGAGGCGTCCACCGGACCGGCCCGCGCCCGCGGTGTGCTGAGGGAGCTGCACCGCCTCGGCCTCGAAGGTCAGGACCGGTCGGTCGAGCTCGGCTCGGCCAGCGCGGACGACTCCAAGGAGCTCGACCGGCTGCCCGGAGCCCCTGTCCTGGTGGTCACCACGCGCTACTTCGCCGCGGGCGGCACCGCCGCGGTCTCCGTCGCCACCTACCGTGCCGACACCTGCCGGCTCACCTTCGGGGACTCCGGAGCCCTGGAGATCAGCCACGACCAGGAGCGTCAGGCTTCCTGAGCACCCCTCGCCCCGCGACATCGGGGTGATCTGCGGACCCGACGGCCCGCCGCTGTCAGCGGCGGGCCGTCACCGTTCCCTCCACCGCGAACAACTGCTCCTCCACGTGGTCCAGCGCCAGCCGCAGGGCCCCGGTCGCGACGGCGGCCTCCCCGAGCAGGGACAGGGCGACCCGGGGCGGCCGCAGGCAGTAACGCGCCAGCTCGTTCCGCAGCGGGTCCAGCACCCCGTCGAGCCCGGCAGCCCAACCGCCGACCACCACGATCTCCGGGTCGAGCGCCAGCACGAGCGCCGCGACGTCGTGCACCAGCCGCTGGATGAACCGTTCGACCGCCTCCTGGGCTCGACTGTCGCCCTGCCGTGCTTTGGTGAACACCGCCGCCACCGCGGGCTCGTCCAACGGGTCGAGCGGGGTGTCGGTCGTGGACAGCAGATGTTCCGGCGTGACCTCTCTGCCGAGCAGGTGGAGCGCGCCGATCTCGCCGGCGGCTCCGCCGTAACCCCGGTGCAGCCGCCCTCCTATCAATGAACCCGCTCCGGGGCTCAAGCCGGCCAGGACGAAGACGATGTCGTCCGACTCCGCCGCCGCGCCCTTCCAATGCTCCGCCACGGCGGCGGTATTGGCGTCGTTCTCCACCAGGACCGGGCAGCGGAACGAGCGCCGGAGGCGCTCCCCGAGGGGGAGCCCGGTCCAGCCGGGAAGCGCCGTGCCCAGCCGGACCGTGCCGTCGGCCTCCACGATCCCCGGGCTGCCCACCCCCACGGCTCGCAAGCTGCTCCTGGCCACGCCCGTACGGCGGAGCAGGTCGGCGATCATGGCGCGGACCTGATCGAGCCGGTCGTCAGCGGCGGCGGTCTCCGAGACCTGCCGCTGTCCCGCCCCGATGATCCTGCCGTCGAGCCCCGACAACAAGGCGGAGACCCGGTGCGGACCGATCTCGATGCCCAGCAGATGGCCCGCCTCGGCGCGAAAGCGGAACCGCCGCGCGGGGCGGCCCTGGCGCCGCGCCTCCCCGTCGTCGGGCAGCGCCTCCACGACCAGGCCGGCTTCGAACAACCCCTCGACCACGCCTTCGACCGTTGGCCGGGAAAGGCCGGTTATCCGGGTCAGGTCCGAGAGCGTCGGGAGCTCGGCTCCACGCAGGGCGTGCAGTACCACCGCGGAATTGATCCGCCGCAACAACGACGGGTCTCCACCGGTCAGCCGCCCCACGTGTGTCCTCCTCACGCCCCCTGTGTCTGCCGGATGGTACTCGGTGGGATCGGGCTCCGCGAACGCCGGCGGGAGCCGGGCCGCTTCCGATGACCCTCGGTCGCCCGGTGCCCCGTGTGGACGGTCCCCGCGTGGCCGGATTTCGTCGCTCGCCTCTATCCGGGCGGCACCTTCGTGGCGCCCGGCGAACGGGACGCGGGACGGCCTCACGCACCGGGTACGGTGCCCCCGCATCGGGACCGCTGTCCCTCCCGCATCGGGACCGCTGCCGCTTCCGTATCGGGACCGCTGCCCGTAACGGGACCGCTGTCCCCGCATCGGGACTGCCGCCCCGTGACCGGACCCCTTCCCCCGTGACCGGACCCCTGCCTCCCACCTCAACCGGGGATCACGAATCCCGACTCGTACGCCGTGATCACGGCCTGAGTCCGGTCCCTGGAACCGAGCTTGGCCAGCAACGCACTGACATGGGTCTTGACCGTCTCGGTGCCCACCACCAGCTTGGCCGCGATCTCCGCATTGGACAGGCCCCGGCACATCAACCGGAGCACTGCCTCCTCCCGATCGGTGAGGGCGGCCCGCTTCACCACCGCGCGGGCCTTGTTCGTCCCGCACTCGGAGGCCAGCCGACGCACAGCCGCAGGAAAGAGCAAGGACTCGCCTTCGGCCACCAGCCGGACGGCATTCACGATCTCCATCGGGCGGGCACGCTTGAGCAGGAACCCGTCCGCACCCGCGCGCAGAGCCTCGTACACGTACTCGTCGTTCTCGAATGTCGTGACCACCAGAATCTTCGGAGGTTCGGCCAGGGAACGGAGCAGTAGCCGCGTCGCCTCTATGCCGTCCATCAAGGGCATCCGGACGTCCATGGCGACCACGTCCGGGCGTAACTGCCGCACCAGGGGAAGCACGGACGCACCGTCCGCCGCTTCTCCGGCCACCACGATGTCGGGCTGCGATTCCAGCACCGCCCGCAGGCCCGTGCGCACGAGTGGCTCGTCGTCGACGAGAAGGACCTTCACCGCCATGGGAACACCCTGGGTGCCGCCCGGAGGGGCAGGGCGACGTGGACCCGCCATTCGCCTTCGCGCGGTCCGGCTTTCGCACTGCCGCCCAGCAGCTTCGCCCGTTCTCGTATCCCTTGCAGCCCATGCCCCCCGGCCGAGCGGCTGACGGGCTCCGCCAGAGGATTCCGTACGTCGAGTTCCAGATGGTCGCTTTCGACGCCGATACGCACACGGACAGGGACCCGGCCGGCGTGACGCAACGCGTTGGTGAGCGATTCCTGAAGGATGCGATACCCCTCCCTGGACAGGGAGTCGGGCAGGCGGTCGATGCGCCCGACCACCTCGGCGTCCACGGCGACCCCGGATCCGCGTGCGGAGTCCAGCAGCTGCTCGACAGCGATCAGCGTCGGCCGTCGGTCGGCAGAGGCTCCGGGTTGGCGCAGCACCCGGAGCACCCGTTCCAGATCGTCGAGCGCCGCGCGACCCGTCTCCTCGATTGCCACGAGCGCGCGCCGGGTGAACTCCGGATCGTCAGCCGTGCGTGCGGCACCTGCCTGCACCACGGAAACCGTGAGTGCGTGGCCGATGGAGTCGTGGAGTTCGCGTGCGATGCGGTTGCGCTCCAGAAGCTGCTCCGTGAGCTCCTCCAGCGCTGCCACGCGTTCGGTCTTCGACGGTCCCAGTAGCCGACGGGCCACTGCCGTGGTGAGCCGTCCGCAGAGAACCACGAGGGCCAGCAGCAGGAGGAGAGGAAGTGGCGCGAGCACCGCGTACCAGGAGTGGGGTTCGACCAGTTGGAATATGCCGTTGCCGATGTAGTCCCCCGTCGCGGCCCGGACCATGTCGGTCGCCATGAAGGGCAGCCAGACCGTGGCCGCGCCCACGACGATGGAGAGCAGGAGGCGCAGTTCGAGCCAGAGCACGGTCCGCCATTTCTCACCCCAGGTCGTGGCGGGCGAGAGGGAAATGGTCGCATCGGCCCGACCACGCTCGCCGGGGGTGAGCAGAAGCTGTGCCTGGACCCCTTCCCCCACACGCATCACCGGGAGGAGCCCCACGGGCACCGCGAGCAGCGCGAGCTGCCACGGGAGGCCCGGCTCGATGAACAGCCACACGCTTATGAGGGCCATGGGGACGACGAGGTGGATCCAACGGCTGTAGGTCACCGGCTCGGCCAGTGGGGCAAGGAAACGGTGCATGTGGGCCATGGTGGCAGCGCCCGTCCGGCTGTACCTCCCCCGTACGGGGGAGAGGATTCCCACGGTCGGGGGAGGACGCCGTTGCATCGCCCCAGCCAGGCTGAGTGCATGACCAGCATCGATGTGCATCAGCTCACGAAAGAGTACGGAGCCACCCGCGCGGTGGACCAACTCACCTTCCGTGCGGAGGCCGGCCGCGTCACCGGCTTCCTCGGGCCCAACGGTGCCGGGAAGTCCACCACGATGCGGCTGATTCTCGGCCTCGACCGCCCGTCCAGCGGCACGGCGACCGTGGGCGGACGGGCCTACGCCACGCTCGACAACCCACTGCGCGTGGTCGGTTCACTGCTCGACGCCGGAGCCGCGCACGGATCGCGCACCGCAAGAGACCATGTGCTCGCCCTCGCGGTGAGCAACGGCATCTCCCAGCGAAGAGTGGACACCGTGCTGGAGGAAGCGGGCCTCGCCACGGTCGCCGCGCGACGGATCAAGACGTTCTCACTCGGCATGCGCCAACGGCTGGGCATAGCCGCCGCACTGCTCGGGGACCCTCCCGTGGTGATACTGGACGAGCCGTCCAACGGGCTCGACCTCGAGGGAATGGTCTGGATCCGCGAGCTGATGAGACGGCTTGCGCGGGAAGGCCGCACGGTTCTGGTGTCCAGTCACTTGATGGGCGAAACAGCCACCTTCGCCGACCACCTGATCATTCTCGGTGCTGGAAGGCTCCTCGCCGACGTGCCGACGGTCGCGTTCCTCGCCTCGCGCAGCCGCCCCCGGGTGCGGCTGCGGGAAGCCGAGGGAAGCGGACTCCGCGACCTCCTGGTCCGCAGGGGATACGACGCCAGGGATACCGGTGACGGGGCGTTCTGGGTCGAGGGAGCCCGTGCCAGTGAAGTCGGGGCGCTGGCGGCGGCCCGGCACGTTCCCCTCCTGGAGCTCGTGGAAGAGCGAGCCACTCTGGAAGAGGCGTACCTCGACCTCACCGCGGACGCCGCCGAGTTCGCCTCCGTACCCCCCGCTTCAATCAAGGAGGCATGACCATGCCGCACACAGCGGTCGCGGTTCTCCGCTCGGAATGGATCAAGGTCAGGTCCGTACGTGCCGTCCACGGCTCTCTGACGGCGGTGTTCGTGGTGACGGTGGCCATCTCCGTGCTCTTCTCCGCCACGATCGGACAGAGCGAGGTGAATGATCTCGATGGCGAACCGCTGTTCAACGCCTTCTATGCGCTGAACTTCGGTCAGATCGCGGCCATTGCCTTCGGCGCGACCGCACTCTCCTCCGAGTTCGCCGGCGGAGCCTTGCGGGTGTCCCTTTCGGCGGTGCCGCGCCGTGGCCTCTTCTACGCCGCGAAGATGGCCGTCGTCGGTGCGGCAGCACTGATCGCGGGGGAGGCAACCGGCTTCGTGAGTTTTCTGCTGGGGCAGCTGTTCATGGGGGAGTTCGCCATCGGCCTGGGGGATCCCGGGGCGCTGCGAGCCGTGCTGGGCAGTGGCGTCTACCTCGCACTCATGACCCTTTTCGCGGCAGGCATCACGGCGCTGCTCCGAAGCGCTGTCGCCGTGATGAGCATCCTCATCCCGTTCATCCTGATCGTCTCGTTCGTCGTGGGAGACGTGTCTGCCGGAGTGGCCGACTTCCTTCCCGACCGGGCGGGTCAGGCGATCTTGCACGAGACTCCGACGGGCAGCCTCGGCCCTTGGAGCGGGCTGGCGGTGACAGCAGCCTGGACAGCTGCCGCGCTGCTCGCAGGTTGGTGGGCGATACGCACCCGGGACGTTTGACCCGATCCGGGCTGCGGAGTCCTGGGGCAGTGTGGCCGCCCGATCGGCGGCGCAGCTCCGTGGTGGACGGCAGCCATACGTGACGGCAACGCCTCAGTCGCAGCTCCGCACGGCAGCTTCTTCCACGACAACTTCTTCCACGACAGCTTCTTCCACGGCCGCGCGGAGACGGGCGTACTCCTCGGCCATCGAGCCGACGGTCCAGTGGGCGTTGAGCCCGCTGGGGTTGGGAAGAGCCCAGACACGGGCACCGCCGATGGTCCTTTCCTGCGGGCCGATTTGGGCGTGGCGCTCACCGAAGGCCGTCCGGTAGGCCGTCACTCCGACGACCGCCAGCCACTGAGGCCGCAGGCGGCCGACCTTCTCCACCAGGATCCGTCCACCCGCGCGGTACTCCTGGGCGGTCAGTTCGTCAGCCCGCGCGGTGGCCCGCGCGACGACATTGGTGATACCGAGGCCGTAGGAAGAGAGCTCCGCCTGTTCCGCCGGAGCCAGCCTGCGGGGAGTGAAGCCGGAGAGCTGGAGCACCGGCCAGAAACGGTTTCCTGGGTGCGCGAAGTGGTAGCTCGTGGCGGCGGTCATGAGGCTGGGATTGATCCCGCAGAACAGCACACGCAAACCGCCCGAGACCACATCGGGGACGATGCGGTCACGGGCGGCAGCCAACTCTTCGGGTGTCACAGGTGAAGGCCGTAGCGGGTCAGAGAATCGACCCGGGGGTGTATCCGGCGGCTGCGGGGTGCTCCTTGACGATGGCCTCGATCCGGTTGACCACGGTGGTGACCTGGTCACCGGCGGCCCCCGTGAAGGACAGCTTGTCCGCCATCAGGGCGTCCAGCTGCCCGCGGTCCAGCGGGATGCGCTCGTCCGCGGCCAGCTTGTCCAGAAGCTCGTTGCGCTCCGCGCCCTGCTCCCGCATCGCGAGGGCCGAGGCCACCGCGTTCTCCTTGATCGCCTCGTGCGCGACCTCGCGGCCGACGCCGGCCCGCACCGCACCCATGAGGACCTTCGTGGTCGCCAGGAACGGCAGGTACCGGTCGAGCTCGCGCGCCACGACGGCGGGGAAGGCGCCGAACTCGTCCAGCACCGTCAGGAAGGTTTCGAGCAGGCCGTCGAAGGCGAAGAAGGCGTCCGGCAGTGCCACACGGCGTACGACCGAGCAGGAGACGTCGCCCTCGTTCCACTGGTCACCGGCCAGCTCACCGGTCATCGAGGCGTAGCCGCGCAGGATGACCATGAGGCCGTTGACCCGCTCGCAGGACCGGGTGTTCATCTTGTGCGGCATCGCGGACGAGCCGACCTGGCCGGGCTTGAAGCCCTCCGTTACCAGCTCGTGCCCGGCCATCAGGCGGATCGTCTTGGAGACGGACGAAGGAGCGGCGGCCAGCTGGACGAGGGCGGTCACCACGTCGTAGTCGAGCGAGCGCGGGTAGACCTGGCCGACCGAGGTGAAGGCGTTGGCGAAGCCCAGGTGGCCCGCGATGCGCTGCTCCAGCTCGGCGAGCTTGGCGGTGTCGCCGCCCAGCAGGTCCAGCATGTCCTGCGCGGTACCGACCGGGCCCTTGATGCCGCGGAGCGGGTAGCGGGCGAGCAGCTCCTCCAGGCGGCCGTAGGCGACGAGCAGTTCGTCGGCGCCGGTCGCGAAGCGCTTGCCGAGCGTGGTGGCCTGCGCGGCCACGTTGTGGGAACGGCCTGCCATGACCAGCTCGCGGTACTCGCCGGCGAGCTTACCGAGACGCGCCAGCACCGCCACGGTGCGATCGCGCATGAGCTCCAGCGAGAGGCGGATCTGGAGCTGTTCCACGTTCTCGGTGAGGTCACGGGAGGTCATGCCCTTGTGGACCTGCTCGTGCCCGGCGAGGGCGTTGAACTCCTCGATGCGGGCCTTCACGTCATGGCGGGTGACCTTCTCGCGCTCGGCGATGGATGCGAGGTCGACCTGGTCGAGAACACGCTCGTAGTCGGCGAGCGCCGCGTCGGGTACCTCGATCCCGAGGTCCTTCTGAGCACGCAGCACCGCCAGCCACAGCTGACGCTCCAGCTTCACCTTCTGCTCGGGGGACCAGAGGACGGCCAGCTCCGTGGAGGCGTAGCGGCCGGCAAGGACATTGGGGATGCGAGGCTTCGCAGACACAGCAGTCACGTAAAGAGATTCTACTGGCGGTTTGTGCAGGCCAGCGCACGGGACCGGTTTGTGGCTTGCTACGAGACCGGGGTCACCATCCCGTGCGGGCGGGCGCCCTCTTCCGAACGGTGTCGCGTGGGACCGGACCCGCGGCCCTGCGCCGAGTCCCGGGGTCGGCCCCACACGAGAGCTGATTCTGCCCTACGCGCCCTGCGGTTCGTCGTCCCGGAACCAGGAGGTCACCGGACCGGGGTCGGCGGGGTTCGCCGGAGTGATCCAGAAGGCACGCCCCGAGGCCGCGTCGAACTGGGCGCCGTGGCGGCCGTCGCCCGAGGACCGCCCGGTGAGCCGGCGCCCGATCCACGGGACCAGATGCTGCTTGGCGAAGCGGACGTCCTCGATCCGGCGGGTGCTCCAGCGAACGGGCACCGCCGCGCCCATGGGGGTCCGCCAGTCGCTTTCGGCGGGCAGCCCCAACGTCTGCCAGACCGCCTCGGCCACCCTTCGGTGTCCCTCGGCGGTCAAGTGGAGCCGGTCGATGTCCCACAGTCGGGGGTCGCCCAGCGACGGAGCCCCGTACAGGTCGGCGACCACCGCGCCGTGCCGACCGGCCAGATCGTCCACCAGTGCGAACAGCTCCTCCATGCGTGGGCGGAAGCGGTCCATCACCGGACCGTTCCTTCCCGGGCTCCGCATCAGCACGAGCGTCTTGCACGACGGCGCGAGGCGCTCCACCGCCTCTTCGAGTCGTCCCCTCACCATGCCCATGTCGCACTTGGGGCGGAGGGTGTCGTTGAGACCGCCGACGAGGGTCACCACGTCCGCCTGCAGAGCGGCAGCCGATTCGACCTGCTCGTCGACGATCTGACCGATGAGCTTGCCCCGGACGGCCAGGTTGGCGTACCGGAACCCGGGTGAGCGAGCCGCCAGCCTGGAGGCGAGGACGTCGGCCCAGCCACGGTACGTACCGTCCGGCAGAAGGTCCGACATGCCCTCGGTGAACGAGTCACCGACCGCGACGAAACTGGTGTACGAGGCATTCATATCCATGGCGCCGAGATCGTATCGCGGAGACGGGGGAGCGGGTTTCCCCGCCGTCACCCGTCACCCGTCACCCGTCACCCGTCACCCGTCGCCCGTCGCCCGTCGCCCGTCGCCCGTCGCCCGCGCGGTCCTGCTCCTTCCACTGCCCCGCGGCCTCCGCTGCTCCGAGGCTTCCGCCGACGCGCCGACGCGCCGACGTGCCGACGGCCCCGTCAGCCGGACCGCGGGCGTCCGACGAGCTCACGCAGCACGTCCTCCATGGTGACCGTGCCGACCAGCCGATCGTCGTCGTCCAGTACCGCCGCCAGGTGCGTACGGCTGCGCCGCAGCGCGGTCAGTACGTCGTCGAGCGGGGCGGCCGCCCGTACCCGGGCGATGGGGCGCATCGCAGAGACGGGGAACGGCACGTCGCGCGGGGCCGCGTCCAGGGCGTCCTTCACATGGAGGTAGCCGAGTATCCGCTGCTCGCCGTTCATCACGGGGAAGCGTGAGTACCCGGACTCGGCCGAGAGCCGTTCCAGCTCCTCGGGGGTCGTGCCCACCCGGGTAGAGACCATCTGGGCGATCGGCATGGCCACGTCCCGCACGGGGCGGCTGCCCAGTTCCAGGGCGTGCCGCAGGCGCTCGGCCGACCGGTCGTCCACCAGCCCCGCGTCCCCGGAGTCCCTCACCAGCAATGCCAGCTGATCGTCCGAGAAGGTCGCGGAGACCTCGCTCCTCGTCTCCACCCGCAGCAGTTTCAGCAACAGGTTGGCGAACGCGTTGATCGCGAAGATCACCGGGCGCAGCCCCCTGGCCAGCGCCACCAGCGGCGGGCCGAGCAACAGCGCCCCCTTCGCCGGGTCGGCCAGCGCGACGTTCTTGGGGACCATCTCGCCGAGCAGCATGTGGAGGTAGGTCGCCACCGTCAGTGCGATGACGAACGACAGCGGATGCACCAGACCGTGCGGAACCCCCACAGCGTCGAACACGGGCTCCAGCAGATGGGCGATGGCCGGTTCGGCGACGATGCCCAGCACCAGGGTGCAGAGGGTGATGCCGAGCTGGGCCGCCGCCAGCAGCGCCGAAACGTGTTCCAGGCCCCACAGCACGCTGCGGGCCCTCCGGTCGCCGGCTTCGGCCGCCGGTTCGATCTGGCTTCGGCGCACCGAGATGAGGGCGAACTCCGCCCCCACGAAGAACGCGTTCACGACCAGGGTCAGCAGGCCGACGAAGAGCTGGAGAACGGTCATCGGGCATCCTCCGTCAGGGGGTCTTCGCCGGGGAGCGGCGCGTGCAGCAGGGCACGTGCGGCGCGGCGCCCGGAGGCGTCCACGACATCGATCCGCCACCCGTCCAGTTCCACACTGTCCCCTTCCCGGGGGATGCGCCCTACCTCGTTGGCGATGAGCCCGGCGAGGGTTTCGTACGGGCCGTCCGGGGCGCGCAGACCGATGGTGCGGAGCTGGTCGGTGCGCGCGGCGCCGTCGGCCGACCAGAGCGTGCGGCCGTCGGCGTCCTCCCCGGCGGCGGCCAGATCGGGTGTCTCGTGCGGGTCGTGCTCGTCACGCACCTCGCCGACGACCTCCTCGACGATGTCCTCCAGGGTCACCACACCGGCCGTGCCGCCGTACTCGTCGATGACGACGGCCATGGCGAGCTTGCGGCCGGAGAGACGGTCGAGCAGCTTGTCGACGCTGAGGGTCTCGGGTACGAGAAGGGGCTCGCGCAGCAGGTCCGAGACGCTTTTGCGGGGCCGCTGGTCCGCGGGCACCGCGAGGACGTCCTTGATGTGCGCGACGCCCACGATGCTGTCCAGGCTGCCGCGGTAGACGGGGAAACGGGACAGCCCGGTCGCCCGGGTCGCGTTCGCGACGTCCTCGGCGGTCGCCTGCACGTCCAGCGCGGTGACCTGGACCCGGGGCGTCATGACGTTCTCCGCGGTGAGCTCGGCCAGATTGAGGGTGCGGACGAAGAGTTCGGCCGTGTCCGCCTCCAGCGCCCCCTCCTTCGCGGAGTGGCGTGCCAGGGCTGCCAGTTCCTGCGGGCTCCGGGCGGAGGCCAGCTCCTCGGCAGGTTCGAGGCCGAAGCGGCGGAGGATGCGGTTGGCGGTGTTGTTGAGATGGCTGATGAAAGGGCGGAAGACGGCGGTGAAGACCCGTTGCGGCGTGGCGACGGCCTTGGCGACCTTCAGCGGCGAGGAGATCGCCCAGTTCTTCGGGACGAGCTCACCCACCACCATCAGGACCACCGTGGACAGCGCGGTACCGATGACCAGGGCCACCGACCGCGACAGACTGGCGGAGAGCCCGATGGCGACCAGTGGTCCCCGGATGAGCTTGGCGATGGACGACTCGGAGAGCATGCCGACCACCAGGTTGGTGACGGTGATGCCGAGCTGCGCCCCCGAGAGCTGAAAAGTGAGGCTGCGGACGGCCTTGAGGGCGCCGGCCGCGCCGCGCTCGCCCCGCTCGACGGCTCGCTCGAGGTCGCCGCGCTCCACGGTGGTCAGGGAGAACTCGGCGGCGACGAAGGCGCCGCAGGCGATCGAGAGCAGCACGGCCACGAGCAGCAGAAGCACTTCGGTCATCGGTTCACCTCCGTCCCATGATCGGGCAGCGGGTGAAGGATCGCGCGATGTCCGCGAATCCGGCGGGTTCGGCTACTGGGAGGCTCGCCCATGGGCGGACGCTCACACCTTTCTCGGCAGGGGCAGGACGTACTGATCGGCACACTGATCACCGTACTGAAGGACTGCACGCGGTACGGGGCCCTGCGCCGGTCTCCGTACTGGTCGCTGTGCCCGTCGGACGGAGATACATCGTAAAGGATCGGCAAAGTGATCGGTCCGGCCCGCCCACGCCTCCGCCTCAATCCTGCCCGGGCCCGACGGCCCTGCCCAGCCCTTCCCACGCGCCCCGGGGGTGGGCCCCGGGGCCGGGCGAGTCCGTCAGCGGGACAGGTGCTTCACCCAGCGGCTCCAACGGGACTCGCGTTCGTAGCCGGCCGCGCGCCAGGTGTGGTGGGCGCGCTCGTTGGCGTCGAGGACCATCGCGTCCCCGCGCCGCCCGCCGAGGCGTACGAACCGTTCCTCCGCGGCCGACAGCAGGGCGGTGGCCACGCCGCGTCGACGCTGCTCCGGGTGGACGGCGAGCCGGTAGAGGTGGCACCGCCAACCGTCGAACCCGGCGATCACCGTCCCCGCGAGCCGGCCGTCCCGTTCCGCCAGAATGAGGCACTCGGGGTCCCGTGCCACCAGTCGCTCGATCCCGTCCCGGTCGTCGCTGATGCTCGTCCCCTCGGCCGCCTCCTTCCAGAAGGCGAGGATCTCGTCCAGATCATCGGGGTTGGCAGTGCGTATCGAAAGGCTGCTCATCGAAAGATCGTTCACGTCTGCATCCCACCACCGGGGAACGGCGGGAGGCGAACAGATTTCCAACGCGCGTCCTCCCTCGGGTCCCAGCCCCCGGGCAGGGGCCCGACCGGTCCCCTTGCTCGGGCGGTCCGGGCGACGCTAGCTTGGGAAGATGCCCAGAACCCAGCTGAACGTCCGAGCGAACCAGGCCGCCGTCGCAGCCGAGGCCGCACGGCGGAGGAGGGCGACCATGACCCGCCCCTTGGACGAACGGACGGAACCGGACGCGCAGGACGCGGGCCACGCCTTCGTCGAAGCGGCAGCCGACTTCATGCAGCGGTACGAATCCGTCTTCGCCGAGGAATTCGGTACGGAGCGCGTCGCGCGCTGAGCGCGCCGGTCGCAGCCCGTATCACCCCATCCGCAGTCCGCAAGCCCGCAAGCCCGCAAGCCCGCAAGCCCGCAGGGCCTCAGCTCCGTGATCGGACGCAGCGAGCAGGACCGCAGCCCCGTGATCGGGCGTGCTCCGGGCACCTTCAGCTCTTGTTGCCCGCGCGGAGCCAGGCGATGTAGTCGGCGGTGGCTCGCTCGGTGTCGTACTCGGGCTGGTAGCCGGTGTCCTCCTTCAGGCGGCCGATATCGAGGACCAGCTGCTGCATGTCGCTACCCGTGGGGAGGTCGAGCCGGGCCTCGGGAGCCACCTTCCCGATCGCTTCGACGACCTGCGCGTTGGTCGTGACCCGGCCGGATCCGACGTTGTACGTGCGGTGGTTCAGCCGGTCGGCGAGCTGCAGGAGGGCGATCGCCCGGCCGGTGTCCTTGACGTAGGTGACGTCGAGCCCGTCGTCCGCGAAGGGCGGCCGCATCTGGCCGGAGAAGTCCGGGGCGGTGCCGCGGGCGGCAGCGTGGACGAGGGCGGGCGCGGCGAAGAACGGATCGGCGTGGCCGAGCGGGCCCCAGGTTCCGGAGACGCGGTAGCTGACGATGTCGATGCCGGTGGTGTCGGCGAGATAACCGCCCAGCAGTTCGCCGATCTTCTTGAAGGTCGGGATCGAGACGGACGCGCTCAACGACAGTGGCGTGTCCTCGTGGAGCGGTCCGCGGTCGTCCGCCCCGAAGTAGACGCCGATGGTGCTGGCGATCCCGAGTCGGCGTACGCCCCATTCCTGCGCAGCCTGGACCACGTTCAGCAGTCCGCCGAGCACCTGCCGGGTCGTTTCGACCGGCGCGTCGGGGACACCCGGCCAGGGGTAGGAGCCGGCCAGGTGCACGATGCCGGTGATGTCGTGGCGCCGGCCGATCGCGAGGAGGGCGTCGAGGTCGGTGACGTCGGCCTGTTCGACCGGGACCCGCTCCCCGTCGAGTACGGCGGGGAGCTCGCGGGCGGCGCGCTGGACGACCACGCATTCCTCGCCCTGGTCGATCAGCGCCCGTACGGTGTGCGATCCGATGAAGCCGAAGCCTCCGGTGACGAGGATCATGGCGTGTCCTTTCCGTGGTGGGAGCCCTGGTCACCGGGCGCCGACGACCGCGCGCCCCTCCCGTCCCGGGACCGTCCGGGACCGTCCGAGGACGCCCGGGAGAGCGCCCGAATCTTCCGGGAGAGCGCCCGAAGTCGTCCGGGCAGGAAGTAGCAGGGGAAAGGGGCGAGCGGGGGGAGCGCCGGGGGCGAGCGGGGAAGCGAGCGCGAGGGCGGCCTGGCCGACCGCGTTCCGGTCTGTCATCATGAGCAAAACGGAACCTCGCTCCGTAACGATACGGAACGTGGTTCCGCTTTGCAAGGTGAGCACGGGAGGAGTGTCGCGGTGGGTGACAGCAGTCGGGGCACGGGGACCGTGGCCGGATCCAAGCGCAAGGACGTCCGGCGCAACCAGCAGGCCCTGCTGGACGCGGCGGCAGCGGCCTTCGTCGCAGCGGGCGTGGACGCGCCGGTGCGGGACATCGCGGCCAGGGCCGGTGTCGGAGTGGGCACGGTCTACCGTCACTTCCCCACCCGGGCCGACCTGGTCATAGCCGTCTACCGGCACCAGGTGGACGCCTGTGCGGCGGCCGGCCCGGAACTGCTGGCGGCCGGCCCGACACCCCATGCGGCCCTGGGGCGGTGGGTCGACCTCTTCGTCGACTTCCTGGTCACCAAGCACGGCCTGGCTGCCGCGATGCAGGGAGACAGGGCCGGTCACGAGACGCTGCACGGCTACTTCCTGGAACGCCTTCTGCCGGTCTGCGCCGAACTCCTCGACGCTGCGGCCGCATCCGGAGAGATCCGCGCCGACCTCGACGCGTACCACCTCATGCGCGGGATCGGGAACCTCTGCATCGGCTCCGACAGCGACCCACGCTACGACGCGCGCCGACTGGTCGCCCTCCTCGTCGCGGGACTGCGGCAACCGTCCTGACCCGGCGTTCGCGGGTGGGGAGGACGGCCAACGCAACCAAGGGCAGTCGCCCGCAGGGGGTTCGCTCCACGCCCGGGGCTGAGGAATACTGGCTGCTCCGGAACCGACGGGTTCCCCGCGCGCGGACCGAGCGCCTCCCCCTTTCCGAGACGCCGGGCGCCTTCCCCTCCCCGAGACGGTCTCCCTGCATGGAACACGACGAGTCACCCGAAACACCGTCACCCGGCCCCGAGAGCTTGCGCATTGATCTCTCCTGGCTGCTCATGGTGGCCGAGCACCGGACGCCGGGCGATCCGCACGTCGCCGACTGGGGCGCCCTCGTCGCCGCCGTGAGCCGGCACGAGGCGGAGATCTTCGGCAGTCCGGTCTATGCCAGCCCTCATGCCCGGGCGGCCTCGCTGCTCCAACTGCTCCTGCATGTACCGGCATTGGAGCATTCCAACGCGATGTTCGCCTCGGCCGTGGCCTACGGCTACCTGGTCGCCTCCGGGCTCCGCGTCCAGACGTCCCCCGACCGCGTGCGCGACCTGGCCCGCCTGGTGAAGGAGGGTAAGGCCGGAGTGCGCGACATCGCCGAGGAGTTGCACGAGTGGTGCGGCTGAGCCGCCACGCACGGCCGCCGGGACGCCCGCGTCCACCGGGCGCACACCGCCCGCATCCACCATGCGCCCCTCCCGCACAGGCCAACCCGAGCCCCGCAAGTGCATCCCGGCCCCCCCGCAGCGCAACCCGGGCTCCCACAGGGCAACCCGGGCGGCACCGCGCACCGGGCCCGGACTCACCGGACCCCGCGCACTCCGCCCAGCTCCGGAGCGAGCCAACTCGCCGCCCGCGCGCGGAAGTCGGCGGGAGGCAGCGAGCCCGCTCCGGACGGGAGCACGCCCAGGAGTGGGGCGCCCGCCGCGACCGGGAGGTCCTCCACATTGCAGCGGGTGGCCAGATCCGGTTCGGCCGGCATGCTGCCGATCACCACGCCCGGACAGACGAGGCCCCGGGCGCGCAACGCCTCCGCCGTCAGCGCGGTGGAGTTGAGCGTGCCGAGCCCCGCAGCCACCACCAGCAGTACCGGCGCATCCAGCAGCCGGGCCGCGTCCGCCAGCGTGGCCCCCTCGTCGTCGTACCGTACGAGCAGTCCGCCCGCCCCCTCGACCAGCACCAGATCGTGCTCAGTCGCGAGCTTCTGCGCGGCGTCGGCGATCTCGTACGGGCGGACGGGGGCGAGTCCGCAGCGCCGGGCGGCGGTCGCGGGCGCCAACGGCTCGGGGTAGCGAGCGAGTTCGACCGCCGTCACCTCGCCGCCGGCCAGCCGCGCCACCTCGGCCGCGTCACCGTGCTCTCCCGGAGCGACGCCCGTCTGCGCGGGTTTGAGCACCGCGACCCGGCCGCCCGAAGCCGCCGCCACGGCCGCCGTCACGATCGTCTTGCCGATCTCGGTGCCCGTACCGGACACCACCAGAATCGTCATGGTCATCCTTCCCGCGCCGCAGCGCACACGGCACGGCAGATCCGCGCCACGTCCTCGTCGTCCGTCACGTACGGCGGCATCGTGTACACGAGGTCCCGGAACGGCCGCAGCCATACTCCCTCGCGGACCGCCGCTCGGGTCGCGGCCTCCATGTCCACCTCGTGGTCGAGCTGTACGACCCCGATCGCGCCCAGCACCCGCACGTCCGCGACCCCCGGCAGTCCGGCGGCCCCGGCCAGACCGGTCCGCAGTCCGGCGCCGATCCGCGCGACCTCGCCCTGCCAGTCCTGGCCGAGCAACAGGTCCATGGAGGCGCAGGCGACCGCCGCGGCGAGCGGGTTGCCCATGAAGGTCGGACCGTGTGCCAGTACGGGTACCTCGCCGCGCGAAATGCCCTCGGCCACCCCGGTCGTGCACAGGGTCGCCGCCATCGTGAGGTAGCCACCGGTCAGCGCCTTGCCGACGCACATCACGTCCGGGGAGATCCCGGCGTGCTCCGCGGCGAACAGCCGCCCCGTGCGGCCGAATCCGGTCGCGATCTCGTCGAGGACGAGCAGCACGTCGTGCGCGTCGCACGCCTCCCTGAGTACCCGCAGATACCCGGGCGAGTGGAACCGCATCCCCCCGGCCCCCTGGACGACGGGCTCCACGATCACCGCGGCCAGTTCGTGGGCGTGGCGGGCGATCAGCTCGCGCAGATGCCCGGCGTAGTCCGCGTCCACCTCCGCGTCGAAGCCGTCCGGCGGGGCGTCCGCGAAGACCTGTTGGGGGAGCACTCCCGACCAGAGCTCGTGCATCCCACCCTCGGGATCGCACACCGACATCGGCTGCCAGGTGTCGCCGTGGTAGCCGCCGCGCCAGGTCAGGAGCCTCTGCTTGGCGGGCCGGCCCGCCGAACGCCAGTACTGGAGGCACATCTTCACCGCCACTTCGACGGAGACCGAGCCCGAGTCGGCGAGGAAGACGTGCTGGAGGGGAGCCGGGGTGATCTCCACCAGCCGGGCGGCCAGCCGGACGGCGGGCTCATGGGTGAGCCCGCCGAACATCACATGGCTCATCCGGTCCAGCTGTCCACGCGCCGCCTCGTTGAGGACCGGGTGGTTGTAGCCGTGCACCGCCGACCACCAGGAGGACATCCCGTCCACCAACTCCCGGTGCCCGTCCACCGGTTCCGCCAGCCGCAGCCGGACACCGGAAGCCGACTCCACGATCAGCGGCTCCTGCCGGCCGGGCATGGGCCCGTAGGGATGCCAGACGTGGGCCCGGTCCAGCGACCGCAGCCGGTCGGGCGTCAGGACGGGGGCAGGCGGAGACGCCGGCACCGGGGACGGGGCGGAGGAGGCCGGGGACGGGGCGGAGGAGACCGGGGACGGGACGGAGGAAGCCGGGGACGGGGCGGAGGAGGAGACAGCGGCGGAAGCGGAACGGCCGCCGGGGGCCGGCCGGACGAAGGCCGGCCCCGGAACGTACGCCTCAGGCATTGGGAGCGAGATCCGTACCCGCACCCCGCCGGCGCACGGCCACCAGGTCCGTACGCGCCGCAGCGGCGGAGACGGATCCCGAGCCCGCCGCCTCCGCGGCGACGTCGGAGGGCGCCTCCCCGGCCGTGACCGGCCCGCCGCACGGGGCGCAACCGCCGCCGGCTGCCCCGCCGCCGCAGCCGTCGGAGTCCGTATGCCCCCCGCAGCCCGCGCCCGCGCCCGCGCCGGCCGTGGCCCGGTGGCCGGGCAGCGTCGTGGTCTCCGCGCCCTCCACCTCGAACCCCGCGTCGGCGATCATGTCGAGATCCGCCTGGCCCGCCTGTCCCTCACTGGTCAGATAGTCACCCAGGAAGATCGAGTTGACCAGGTGCAGCGCGAGCGGCTGCATCGACCGCAGGTGCACCTCACGGCCACCGGCGAGCCGCACCTCCACGTCCGGGCAGACGAACCGCACCATCGCGAGAATCCGCATGCACCGCTGGGGCGTCAGGTTCCACTCCTTGGCGAGCGGAGTGCCCTCGAACGGGATCAGGAAGTTCACCGGTACGGAGTCGGGATCGAGTCGGCGGAGGGCGAAGACCACGTCGATCAGGTCCTCGTCGCTCTCGCCCATGCCCGCGATCAGCCCGGAGCAGGCCGACAGCCCGGCCCCCTGGGCGTGCCGCACGGTCTCCACCCGGTCGGCATAGGTGTGGGTGGTGGTGATGTCGCCGTACGTGGCCTCGGAGGTGTTGAGGTTGTGGTTGTACGCGTCCGCACCCGCCGAACGCAGCTTCTCCGCCTGCCCGTCGGAGAGCAGGCCGAGACAGGCGCACACCTCGACGCCCTCGTTCTCGTCCTTGATCGCCTCGATGGTCCGGGAGACCCGCTCCACGTCCCGGTCGGTCGGGCCCCGACCGCTCGCCACCAGGCAGACCCGCTTGGCGCCCCCGGCCACCCCGGCGGCCGCCGCGCGTGACGCCTCGTCGGGCTTCAGCCAGGAGTACTTGAGGATGCCCGCCTCGGAGCCGAGCCGCTGCGAGCAGTACGAGCAGTCCTCCGGACACAGGCCCGACTTGAGGTTGACCAGGTAGTTGAGTTTCACCCGGCGCCCGAACCACTGCCGGCGCACTCTGCCCGCGGCGGCCACCAGGTCGAGCAGTTCGTCGTCGGAGGTCGCCAGTACGGCGAGCGCCTCTTCACGGGTCGGCAGTTCGCGCCGCAACCCCTTGTCCACCAGCGTGCTCAACAGGTCCATGGCGTCGATCCTGACGCACACCACGGCCATCGGCCAAGGAGGAACCCGACAGGAGAGAAGGGGAGCATGTGTGTGTATTGCCACACCCTGACCGGCTGCGCCCCCGGCTACCCTCTGTGAGCTGCCTACAAAAGGGACCCCCCGATGGCCTTCGCCCCGTTCGACTGGACCGAGGAGGAGTCCGGCCGCCGCGCCGCCGCCGGACTCGTCCGCACACTGCGCCCGCGACCTGCCGAAACCGAGGTACTGGACCTCGCGAGCAACGACTACCTCGGGCTCACCCGCCACCCCGAGGTGACCGGGGCGGCGGCCGGAGCGGCACGGAAGTGGGGCGCGGGCGCCACGGGCTCACGCCTGGTCACCGGCTCCACCACCCTCCACGCGGAACTCGAAAGCGAACTCGCCGACTTCTGCGGCTTCGAAGCCGCCCTGGTGTTCTCCTCCGGCTACGCGGCGAACCTGGCCGCGCTCACCGCCCTCTCCCGCGCCGACGGCATCATCGTGTCCGACGCGGCCAACCACGCCTCGATCGTGGACGGTTGCAGGCTGGCGCGCGCGCGGACCGAGGTGGTGGCGCACGCCGACCCCGAGGCGGTCCGCAAGGCCCTGGAATCCCACACCGGACCGGCGCTGGTGGTCTCCGACTCGGTCTTCTCCGTCGACGGGGACGCCGCCCCGCTCGCCGCCCTCGCCGCCGTCTGCCGGAGCGCGGGCGCCGGGCTGGTCGTCGACGACGCGCACGGTCTCGGGGTGCTCGGAGCGGGTGGACGCGGCGCCCCGGCCGCCTGCGGGCTGGCGGGCGACGAGGGGCTGGTGGCCACGCTCACCCTCTCCAAGTCCCTGGGCAGCCAGGGCGGCGCGATCCTGGGAACCGCATCGGTGATCCGTCATCTCGTCAACACCGCCCGCACGTTCATCTTCGACACCGGGCTCGCACCCGCCTCCGCCGGAGCCGCGCTCGCGAGCCTCGCGGTACTGCGGAGGGAGCCGGAACGCGCCGCCCGGGCACGCGAGGTCGCCACCCGGATGCACGAGCGGCTGACCGCGGCGGGGCTGCACGCGGCCCGCCCGGACGCCGCCGTGGTGTCCGTGCGGGCGCCCTCCCCCGAGTCTGCGGTCCGCTGGGCGGCGGACTGCCGGGAGGCCGGCCTCGCCGTGGGATGCTTCCGCCCGCCGTCGGTCCCGGACGGCGTCTCGCGCCTGCGGCTCACCGCCCGGGCCGACCTGACGGACGACCGGATCGACACAGCCCTGGACACGATCGTCCGTACGGCTCCGAGGGGCACCGCCTGACCGGGGAGCGGAGGCCCGCCCGGGGCACAGCGGCCGGTGCGCCCCGGGCCGGTGCGCTCAGCCCCGGGACCCGTCCGTACCGGGGGCCTGGAGGCCGCACACGAACGCTCTCCAGGCAGGTGCGGAGAAGGACAGATGGGTCCGGTCCACGTCCTTGGAGTCGCGCACCGAGAGCAGGGCCGGCCCACGTACCGCCGTCTCCACGCAGTTGTTCATACCAGTGCTGCGGCTGCTGCGGCGCCACGGGGAGGCGGGCGGTGCCGGGCGGTCGGGCATGGTGCTCCTTCGGATCGGTGGACGCTGCAAGGCCCGTCCGGAAATCCGGCCGGGCCCGGGGTTCTCATCACGGCCGCCTCTCGCGGCCGATCGCCGTGATGAGATCCCTCGACCGCTCGGGCGAGAGCGCGCGTCCCTGCATGGTGCGGAAAGCGGAACCGTACGCCTCCAGATCCTCTTTCCGCTCCAGATAGTGACTACGCGTCAAGTGGTCGAGAACGACCACATCCAGAGCTGAAGTTGTCGGAAAAGAGAAGATGACGAACGGGCCGGTCAGTCCGACGTACCCCCCGACGCTGAACGGGACCAACTGAATCTCCACGTGCGGGAATTCCGACATGCGCGCGAGATGGTCGAGCTGGGCGCGCATCACGCGCCGCCCGCCCACCTCGCGTCGCAGCACCGCCTCGTCGAGCACGGCGGTGAGCCGGAGCGGAGCGTCGCACCGCAGCACCGACTGGCGGGCGAGCCGCACTTCGACCAGGGCGTCCAGATGGGCCCCCGGTATGCCGTCCAGCGCGGACTCGGTGACCGACCGCGCGTAGTCGGCGGTCTGGAGCAGCCCGGGGACCACCGAGGTCTCCAGCGTCCTCGCGGTCTCGGCCTGCGCCTCCAGGGCGATGAAGTCGCGGTACTGCGGCGGAATGATGCCCCGGTAGGCGTGCCACCAGCCCGTGTCGCGGCCGTCCGCCGACCCGGCCAGCGCCGAGAGCAGGGTGCGCAGTTCGGGATCGACGACGGCGTACGCGTCGAGCAGGCGGCCGACATCGGCCGGGGACACGCCGCTCGCGCCCGTCTCGATCCTGCTCACCTTCGACTGGTGCCAGCCGAGCAGCGATGCCGCCTGTTGGCTGGTGAGTCCCGACGAGTGGCGCAGACTCCGCAGCTCTTCCCCGAGTTTGCGACGGCGCACGACGGGGCCGTTGCCCATTCCGGTCTCCTTCCGCCGGGCGGCACGGTCGACCGCTCCGTCGGACGACCTGGAAGCCAGTGTGCCGAATGTTCGAGCTCCGGTGAGCCGGAGTTCACCGCATTGAGCGATAGATATATGCATATCTCGGCAGATCGTGCATGCATGGGGTCCGGCGGTGGCACTCTGGCGCCAGGCACAATCCGGGCCGATAGGGGTCGGCTGGGCGGAAAGGGACGGCGTCGCCATGGCAGATCATCAGGAAGCACATGTCACCCTGCCGAGCGATCCGGTGTCGGTGTCCGCGGCCCGCAGACACGTGGCCCGCGTAATCGCGGAGTGGGGCATGCACGACGACACGGAGGACGCCGGGACGATCCTGCTGATCGTTTCGGAGCTCGCGACCAACGCGGTGCTGCACACACTCGGCCAGTCACCCACGTTCACGGTGCGGCTGTTGCTCGACCGGGACGAGGAACTGCGGCTGGAGGTGACCGACAGCCACCCCCGGTGGCCCAGACGGCTGCCCCCGGCCGTGCAGCGTGACAACGGACGGGGCCTGGCGATCATCCGGGTCCTGGCCAAGGAGTGCGGCGGCCGGTTCGGCGTCACCCCGACCGAGGACGGCGGCAAGACCGTGTGGGTCGCGCTGCCGTGGTCCGTACCGGTGCCGGGCTGACGTCGCGCCCGGCCCGGACGGGGCGGCCGCGCGACCCGGCGGGGTCGTCGCGCGTCGCCGCGTCCGGGCCGGGCGCCGTACACCGGCGGCACGGGGCCCGGTGTGCGTCAGCGCACCCGTCCGTACCAGACCCGCTTCGTCCAGATCCGCTCCAGCCGCACCACGGCACCGGTCTTCGGGGAGTGCCAGATCTTGCCGTTTCCGGCGTAGATGCCCACGTGGTACACGCTGCGGCCGCTGTGGAAGAAGACCAGGTCGCCCCTCCTGCGCTGCGAGGAAGTGATGTGGCGCGTCTTGTTGTACTGCTGCTGCGCCGTGCGGGGCAGCTTCTTGCCGACCCGCTTGAACGAGTAGAGCGTCAGCCCGGAGCAGTCGAACCGCCGGGGGCCTGTGGCGCCCCACTGATAGGGGGAGCCCTTCTTGGACGCGGCGACCCGGAGCGCCTTCGTCGACTGGGCGGCGGCCTCGGCGTCGGACACCAGGCCGGGGGCCAGCATGGTCGAACTGAGAGCCAGAGTGAGGACCGAGGCCGTACCGGCCCGGGTGAGCAGAGACGGGACATGAACCTGCGCAGTCATGCGCAACCCTTCGTCAGCCGCCTGTGAAAGATGACCTGTCGGGTTCGGGCTGGCGAAGTCGCCCGGCCGCGCGTCGCGGCTTCACCCCGAGGGACGGCCGGTTGCCCGGTCGACCCGTTGTGCTCGGGTCCTCCACTCCTGCCGATCCACTCATGTCGACCCGTCATCCGCTCGGCGGCAGGACTCGGCGTCCGCGCGGACCGCCCCGTCGGGGTGGCGGGGGCTTGTCGTCCCACGGATCTTGACCCAGGCCGTGCAAGATTTTCGAGGTGGCAGAGGAAGTGAGATCGGTCGGCCGACGTTGCGCCGGGAGAGTGGGGGAGCGTCGGGCGCGGTCGGGGGCGCGCACCCCGGTTGCCTCCACCGAGGCTGCGGAGTGCGGTACTTGGCGCAGGGCGAGAACACCGGGGAGCGCACATCGGGAGGAACGCGCGGCGGGCTGAAACCCTGGGCCGAACGGGCGGAAAATCGGATATTCCTCACGGGCGTGTCGCCAGAAACGGAAAAGGCTCCGGTCCAGCCCGCCCCTCGGCCTCGCACGGCCGGCCCCCGGGGCCCGCCCCGGACGGGCCGGCTGTCGTCAACTCCCGTTGGCGCGCGGCACGGTGACCCGCCCTGCCCGCCGCTCCCCGTCCAGCGCCCGCAGCGCCCGGGCCAGCGTGGCCGCGTGGATCCGGTTCTCGCCGCGCTCGTGCATCAGCGCCAGGGCGTCCCGCAGCGTCGCCGCGTGCGAGGCCAGCGCCTGGGCGGCCCGCAGTGCCGCGTAGGTGTCGCTGCCCCGGGCGGGATTGATCCGGCCCACCTGGTCGAGGACGGCGAGATAGCGGTCGATGAACTCCGCCTCCGCGTGGGTCAGCGCGGGAAGGGGCGGCAACTCCGGCGGCAGCATGGGATTCACCTCGTGGGCGCGGTGGCGGGTGCGCGGTGCGGTGCTCCCCGACGTGGCCGGACGGGCCGTGAGCGCGGTGGGCTCCGGCGTCGAGGATGAGGGTCACGGTCGATGTCACCGGCGGTGCCGTCGGCGAGCAGCCCGACTTCCGGCGGCCGCCCCCGCACCGGTTCGGGCAGGGCGGGCTGCTGGATTACTACCCGAGCGGCCGCCGGACCATGTCGGCGCCCGGACGCGCCCGGGACGGTACGCGGCGCGCGCCCCGCTCCTGTGCGCGCCGTATACGAGGCGAAGGGTGTGCGGGCGGCTCGGCGGTACCGTTCCGGGGGGTGGTCCGGCCCTCCGGGGCCATGCCTCCGTACCGGACGGCGTCGACACGTGACCGGCCCAGTTAACGCGACGGAAAAACTTCCGTCCTAACGTGCGGTGTCTGGCCGGTGTGCCCGCCTCGGCGATCGACGCGCTGTCGTCGTCCGAAGCGGCTCTGCCGCGTCCAGGGCCACGACCGGGCGCGAGACGATGAGGTGGAAGCGTGCAACTCACCCCGCACGAGCAGGAACGCCTGCTCATCCATGTGGCCGCCGACGTCGCCGAGAGGCGCCGGGCGCGCGGGCTTCGGCTCAACCACCCGGAGGCGGTCGCGCTGATCACGTCACACATCCTGGAGGGCGCGCGCGACGGGCGGACCGTCGCCGAACTCATGGCGTCCGGACGGAAGGTGCTCACCCGCGCCGACGTCATGGACGGCATCCCGGAGATGATCCACGACGTCCAGGTGGAGGCCACCTTCCCGGACGGCACCAAGCTCGTCACCGTCCACGATCCGATCGTCTGAGGGGCGCCGTGATTCCCGGAGAGATCCTGTACGCGGACGGGCCCGTGCCGATCAACGAGGGCCGCCCCGTCACCCGTATCACCGTCCTCAACGCGGCCGACCGGCCCGTCCAGGTCGGCTCGCACTACCACTTCGCCGAGGCCAATCCCGGCCTCGACTTCGACCGGGGGGCCGCCCACGGCCTGCGGCTGAACATCGCCGCCGGGACGGCCGTGCGCTTCGAGCCCGGCATCCCCATGGACGTCGAACTCGTCCCGCTCGCAGGCGCCCGGGTCGTCCCCGGCCTGCGTGGCGAAACCGGAGGTGCCCTCGATGGCTGAACTCGACCGTGCCGTCTACGCCGACCTGTTCGGCCCCACCACCGGCGACCGCATCCGGCTCGCGGACACCTCCCTGCTCGTGGAGATCGAGGAGGACCGCTCGGGCGGCCCCGGGCGGGCCGGCGACGAGGCGGTGTTCGGCGGCGGCAAGGTGATCCGGGAGTCCATGGGGCAGGCCCGCACCTGCCGCGCCGAGGGCGCCCCCGACACGGTCATCACCGGTGTGGTCGTCGTCGACCACTGGGGGATCGTCAAGGCGGACGTCGGCATCCGCGACGGACGCATCACCGGCATCGGCAAGGCCGGGAACCCCGACACCATGGACGGGGTCCACCCCGATCTGGTCATCGGGCCGGAGACGGAGATCATCGCGGGGAACGGCAAGATCCTCACGGCGGGCGCCATCGACGCGCACGTCCACTTCATCTCACCGACCCTCGTCGACCAGGCGCTCTCCGCCGGGATCACCACCCTCGTCGGCGGCGGAACCGGACCGGCCGAGGGCACCAAGGCGACCACCGTCACCCCCGGCTCCTGGCACCTCGCCCGGATGTTCGAGGCGCTGGAGGGGTACCCCGTCAACATCGGGCTCCTCGGCAAGGGCAACACCATGTCCCACGAGGCCATGCGGGCCCAGCTGCGCGGCGGTGCGCTCGGGTTCAAGATCCACGAGGACTGGGGGGCGACGCCCGCCGTCATCGACGCCTGCCTGCGGGTCTGCGAGGAGAGCGGCGCCCAGCTCGCCATCCACACGGACACCCTGAACGAGGCCGGTTTCGTGGCGGACACCCTCGCAGCCATCGCGGGCCGCACGATCCACGCGTACCACACCGAGGGAGCCGGCGGCGGGCACGCGCCCGACATCATCACCGTCGTCTCGGAGCCGTACGTCCTGCCGAGCTCCACCAATCCGACCCGCCCGCACACCGTCAACACCATCGAGGAACACCTCGACATGCTGATGGTCTGCCACCACCTCAACCCGGCCGTTCCCGAGGACCTCGCGTTCGCCGAGTCCCGTATCCGGCCCTCCACCATCGCTGCCGAGGACATCCTGCACGACCTCGGCGCCATCTCGATCATCTCCTCCGACTCCCAGGCCATGGGACGGATCGGCGAGGTCGTCCTGCGCACCTGGCAGACCGCGCACGTCATGAAGGCACGCCGGGGCGCGCTCCCCGGCGACGGGGCGGCCGACAACCACCGGGTGCGTCGCTATGTCGCCAAATACACGATCAACCCGGCGGCGGCGCAGGGGCTCGACCGTGAGATCGGCTCGGTCGAGACCGGAAAGCTCGCCGACCTCGTCCTCTGGGACCCCGCTTTCTTCGGGGTGAAGCCCCAACTGGTCATCAAGGGCGGCCAGATCGCGTACGCGCAGATGGGCGACGCCAACGCCTCCATCCCGACGCCCCAACCGGTCCTGCCGAGGCCGATGTTCGGCGCTGTCGGCCGGGCCCCCGCCTCGAACTCCTTCAACTTCGTCTCGACGGCGGCGATCGAGGACAAGCTGCCCGAACGCCTCGGCCTCGGCAAGCGGTTCGTGCCGATCACCAGCACCCGGGGCGTCACCAAGGCCGACATGCGGGAGAACGACGCACTGCCCCGCGTCCAGGTCGACCCGGACAGCTTCGCCGTGACGATCGACGGAGACCTCGTCGAGCCCGCACCGGCCAGGGAACTGCCCATGGCCCAGCGCTACTTCCTCTTCTGATCGGGCGGGACCGATGTCACGCGCAGCCCTGCTCGTCCTCGCCGACGGCCGGTTCCCCGCCGGAGGCCACGCCCACTCCGGCGGGGCCGAACCGGCCGTCACGGCCGGACGCGTCCGCGACGCGGGCGACCTCGCCGAGTTCTGCCGGGGCCGTCTGCACACCACCGGGCTCACCGCCGCCGCGCTCGCCGCGGCGGCGGCCCTGGGCCACGACCCGCTCGTGCTCGACGAGGCGGCGGACGCCCGTACGCCCTCACCCGCCCTGCGGGCCACCGCCCGCAAGCTCGGCCGCCAGCTGATGAGGGCAGCCAGGTCCACCTGGCCGAGCCCGGCCCTGGACGCGCTCGCGGCCGCCCGGCCGCGCGGTGCCCACCAGCCCGTCGTCCTCGGACTCACCGCGGCCTCGGCCGGGCTGACCCCCGAGGACGCCGCGCACTGCGCCGCGTACGAAGCGGTCGGCGGGCCGGCCACCGCCGTCGTCCGGCTGCTCTCGCTCGACCCCTTCGAGGCCACCGCCGTCCTCGCCCGGCTCGCCCCCGAACTCGACCGCGTCGCCGAACGGGCCACCGCGGCCGCCCGGCAGGGCATCGACGCCCTGCCGGCCGCCTCGGCCCCGCTGCTCGACATCGCCGCCGAGACCCACGCCACCTGGCCGGTCCGCCTCTTCGCCTCGTGACGCACCCACCGGGTGGTGTCCGGCCCTGATCCGCCGGACATCACCCAGAACCCACGCACCACACGTCCCCCAGGAGCCGCACCATGCATCTCGACCACTCGCACGACGGACCCGCCGCGGTCGGCGCGGACGCCGCACGGCCGGACGGCACGCGCCGCGCCCTGCGTATCGGACTGGGCGGACCGGTCGGTTCCGGCAAGACCGCCACCGTCGCCGCCCTCTGCCGGACCCTGCGCGACCAGCTCTCCATCGCCGTGGTCACCAACGACATCTACACCCGCGAGGACGCGGAGTTCCTGCTCCGCAACGCGGTCCTCCCGCCCGAGCGCATCCAGGCCGTCGAGACCGGCGCCTGCCCCCACACCGCCATCCGCGACGACATCTCCGCCAACCTCGAAGCGGTGGAGGACCTGGAGGACAGCGTCGGCCCGCTCGACCTCATCCTGGTCGAGTCGGGCGGCGACAACCTCACCGCCACCTTCTCCAAGGGGCTCGTCGACGCCCAGGTGTTCGTCATCGACGTGGCCGGCGGCGACGACATCCCGCGCAAGGGCGGCCCCGGCGTGACCACCGCCGACCTGCTCGTCGTCAACAAGACCGACCTCGCCCCGTACGTCGGCTCCGACCTGGGCCGGATGGCCGAGGACGCCGCCAAACAGCGTGGTGAACTTCCCGTCGTCTTCACCTCGTTGACCTCCGCCGACGGAGTCGCCCCGGTGGCCGGCTGGGTGCGGTCGCAGCTCGCCGCCTGGTCCTTGTGAGCGTCACCGCGACCGCCCGCGTCCGCGCCGTCGCGGACGGGCGGGGCGGCACCGCGCTGCCGGTCCTGGAGAGCGACGGCCCCCTCGCGCTCCGCCGGACCCGCGCCCCCGCCCCGTACACGGGGGTCACGGTCGTCGGCGCCATGAGCGCGCCCCTCGGCGGCGACCGCCTCGCCGTCGAGGTGGAGGCCGGGGACGGGGCGCGGCTCACCGTCGGCGCCGCCGCCGCCACCGTGGCGCTCCCCGGCCCCGGGGCCGCCCACTACGACGTCCGGCTGACCGTGGGCGAGGAGGCGGAGCTGCACTGGCTCCCGGAGCAGCTGATCTCCGCCCGGGGCAGCGAACTGCGGATGGCTACCACCGTCCAACTCGCGCCCACCGCACGGCTGGTGCTCCGGGAGGAACAGGTCCTCGGCCGCCACGGCGAGCCCACCGGCGCCCTGACCACCCGCCTCACCGTCCGGCGCGCCGGACGCCCCCTTCTCGACCAGGAGCTCTCCTACGGCCCCGGCGCAGCCGGGGGGTGGGACGGGCCGGCCGTCCTGGGCGGTCACCGGGCCGTCGGGCAACTACTCGTCGTGAGGCCCGAGTTCGAGGAGAAGCCAGTGGCCTCCTGCCTGCTCGGCCCCACCGCAGTCCTGACCCCGCTGGCGGGCCCCGCCGCACTGGTCACGGCCGTGGCCGCCGACGCGCGCCTGCTGCGCGCCGTCCTGGACAGGGCCCTGGCGCTCCTTCTGGACGGCTCAACATCCCCCGCAATGAGCTGATTCAACGGCAAAAGCTGTCAAGTCCGCTGAGCAGTACAGCGGTTACCGCTTATCGGTTCGGCAAAGAAACGGTGGTGCGCCCTGTTCTCAGGAAGCTCACAGGGGAAATGATCCACGGGAAACCGTAGATCCGCGCCGCTCCACGCGGCGCGACACCCATGGGGGAGGTTCCACTTGAGACGCACTGCAGTGCTCGGCGCGGCCGGCACTCTGATCGCGGGGACGCTCATAGCGGGCATGACGGCCGCACCGGCGGCCGGAGCGGACAACCGGCACACCGGCGCGGCCGAGGCACGTGGTGCCGCGATCGCCGCGGAACGCGCGGCGCGCACGGGCATCGACTGGGCGGACTGTCCCGCCGACTACGCGCTCCCCAAGCCCATCCAGTGCGGCTGGGTGACCGTCCCGCTCGACTACGCGAAGCCGTACGGAAAGCAGATCAAGCTCTCCGTCGACCGCCACGTGAGCACCGGGACGGCCGCAGAGCGCCAGGGCGCCCTCGTCTACAACCCCGGTGGCCCCGGCGGCTCCGGCCTGCGCTTCCCGACCCGGATCACCAACAAGAACCCGATCTGGACCAAGGTCGCCGCCGCGTACGACTTCGTCGGCTTCGACCCGCGCGGCGTGGGCCACTCCGCCCCGATCTCCTGCGCCGACCCGCAGGAGTACGTCGCGGTGCCCAAGGCCGACCCGGTCCCCGACACCGAGGCCGACAAGCTGGCCCAGCGCAAGCTCGCCGCCGAGTACTCGGCCGGCTGCGCCGAGCGCAGCGGCGATCTGCTGCCGCAGATGACCACCCTCAACACCGCGCGCGACCTGGACGTGATCCGGGCGGCACTCGGTGAGAAGAAGCTGAACTACCTGGGCGTCTCCTACGGCACCTACCTGGGGGCGATCTACGGCACGCTCTTCCCGGGACACCTGCGCCGCATGGTCGTGGACAGCGTCGTCAACCCGGCGCAGAGCAACATCTGGTACGAGGCCAACCTCAACCAGGACGTCGCCTTCGAGACCCGCTGGGAGGACTGGCAGGCGTGGGTCGCCCGCCACGACGACGTCTACCACATCGGCGACACCCCGCAGAAGGTCGAGCAGGCCTGGCTCACCCTGCGCGCCGCCGCGAAGAAGAACCCCATCGGCGGCGTCGTCGGCCCCGCAGAGCTCACCGGCTTCTTCCAGAGCGCCCCGTACTACGACTCCTCCTGGGCACCGGTGGCACAGACCTGGAGCGACTACCTGGCCGGCGACACCCAAGCACTCGTCGACGCCATCGCCCCCGACCTGAGCGACACCGCGGGCAACATCGCCACCGAGAACAGCAACGCCGTCTACACGGCGGTCGAGTGCGCGGACGCGCAGTGGCCGACCAGCTGGCGCACCTGGGACCGGGACAACACCCGGCTGCACCGCGACTACCCGTTCCTGACCTGGGCCAACGCATGGATGAACCTCCCCTGCGCCACCTGGCCGACCAAGCGGCAGACCCCGCTGGATGTGAAGACGGGCAAGGGCCTCCCGCCCGTCCTGATCGTGCAGTCCACGCGTGACGCCGCCACCCCGTACGAGGGAGCGGTCGAGCTGCACCAGCGGTTCAAGGGCTCCCGGCTCATCACCGAGCAGGACGCCGGATCGCACGGGGTCACCGGCCTCGTGAACACCTGCATCAACGAGCGGGTGAACACCTACCTGCTCACCGGCCGTACCGACCGGCACGACGTGACGTGCGGCCCGCACGCCACACCCGTGCCGTAGCCACAGGTCCCACCTGGAAAAGGGGTGCGGGTGGCCGGGACACACCTCCGGCCACCCGCGCCCCCGGGTCCGAACGAAACCCCCGGAGCCTCAGCGTCCCCGGGCCTCAGCGTCCCGGCCGGGGCCGTTTCGCGGCGCCCGCACCGGCGGCCTTCACCTTCGCCGCGTACTCGTCCACGTACTCCTGCCCGGACAGATTCAGGATCGCGTACATGATCTCGTCCGTCACAGCCCGGATCGCCGCCTTCTGGCCGTCCATCCCGGCATACCGGGAGAAGTCCAGTGGTTCCCCGAAGCGGATCGTGACCCGCCGGATGCTGGGTACCTTCTGCCCGGGCGGCTGGATCTCGAAGGTGCCGACCATCGCGCAGGGGACCACCGGGACCCCGGCCCGGATGGCCATCACCGCGACCCCCACCTTGCCCTTGTAGAGGCGCCCGTCGTGGGAGCGGGTGCCCTCCGGGTAGATGCCGAGCAGCTCGCCCTCGGCGAGGACCCCGAGCCCCTCACGGATGGCCGCCGCACCCGCCTCCTTGCCCGACCTGTCCACCGGGATCTGACCGATGCTGTGGAAGAACGCGGCCGTCAGCTTCCCCTTGATCCCGGGGCCGGTGAAGTACTCGGCCTTCGCCAGGAAGGTGATGCGGCGCTTCAGCATGGCAGGCATCAGGAAGTGGTCCGAGAAGGACAGGTGATTGCCCGCGACGATCGCGGCCCCCTCGGCGGGGATGTGGTCGAGACCCTCGATGCGCGGCCGGAAGAGCAGCCGCAGCAGCGGACCGAGCACGGCGTACTTGAGTACGTAGTAGAACACGGAGGGTGAACCTCGTTCTGCCGGATCGGCCTCGGGCTGCTTCGTACCGGACACCCGTCAGGGAACGTCCGCCGTGCCACATGACCTTAGGCCGTGTCTGACCATTCCCGCCGGGCGGTCGGCGCCCGGCATGGCACCTCGCGGCGTTGTCGGACCGCCAGAGTACGTCCCGTACTCGGGCGGTCCTCCGCCTTGCGAGGCACCGCACCGGACACCGCCCGCTGATCCGACGCGCATGGTCAGACACGCCCTGGGCGGGCGCCCCGCCCGCCCCCGTCAGGCGTCCCGCACGGCGAGCATGCCGAGCGTGCACAGCCCCAGCACCACCCAGCCGAACCAGAGCCAGCCGTTGCTCCCCAGCGCCACCGTGTACGCCGTCACCGCCACCAGGGCCGCGACGGTGATGACTCCCATGGACTTCGTCGATCCGGACATGCGCGCACGCTCCTCGTCGGCCGCGCGGCCGTTGGGTCCATGGTCGCCCCGCAGGCGGGTGCCGCGCTACCGTCCGCGCGTCTGCAAAGAGGCGAGATACGCGTTGTACGCCGCCAGCTCCTGGTCGCCGTCCCGGTCCGCCGCCCGGTCCTCGCGCTTCGCGAGCCGCTGGTCGGAGCGGTACCACTGGAAGACCAGCGCGATCAGCACCAGCACCGACGGCACCTCGCTGAAGGCCCAGGCGATACCGCCCGCCCAGCTCTGGTCGCTCAGCGCGTCGACGCCCAGCGAGGCCGGAGGGTGCTTGTACGACTCCACCATCGGCTGGGACGCCATCATCAGCGCGATGCCGAAGAACGCGTGGAACGGCATCCCCGCGAACAGCTCCAGCATCCGCATCACGTAGCCCGGCCGGTGCGGCCCGGGGTCGATCCCCATGATCGGCCAGAAGAAGACCAGCCCGACCGCGAGGAAGTGCACCATCATCGCCAGATGCCCCGGCTCCGATCCCATGAGGAAGTCGAAGAGCGGGGTGAAGTACAGGGCGTAGAGGCTCGCGATGAACAGCGGGATGGTGAAGACCGGATGCGTGATGATCTTCATGTAGCGGCTGTGCAGCAGCATCAGCAGCAGCTCGCGCGGACCCTTCCCGCCCCGCCGCCGCGCCACCGGCAGCGCCCGCAGCGCCAGGGTCACCGGCGCGCCGAGCAGCAGCAGGATCGGCGAGAGCATGCTGATCACCATGTGCTGGATCATGTGCACGCTGAACATGACCATGCCGTAGTCGTTCAGCCGGGTGCACATCACCAGGGCGATGCTGAGCACCCCTACGACGAAGAAGACGATCCGGTTGACCGGCCACGCGTCCCCGCGCCGCCGCAGCCGCACCACGGCCCAGCCGTACAGGGCCAGCGCCGCGAGGCAGCCGACCAGGAAGAACGGGTCCGCCGACAACGCGAGCCCGCGGCCCAGTGTGAACGGCGGCAGATCCATGTTCATGCCGTGCCCGCCGTGATCCATCTGTTCACTCCTGCTGGGGGACGTCCCCGATTCGTGCCGGTTGTCCGGTCCAGACTAGGACTGCCCCCGACCGCACTCGCGGCCGGGGGCAGTCCCGGGGTGTCATGGCCGCTCCTCGCCGAAAGCCGGAGCGGGGTGAGGGGAGGCGTCCAGGCCGTGTGCCGAAAGTCCCGCCTGTCCGGCGACGCCCGGCACGCCCTCCGGGCGGACGGCGCCACTTTCGACATACGCCCTAGAGGACGCACTCCACCTCGGCGTACCGCTCCGCCGGAACGGTCTTGAGGGTCTCCACCGCAGAGGTCAGCGGCACCATCGTGATGTCCGTGCCCTGCAGCGCCGTCATCATGCCGAACTCGCCGCGGTGCGCGGCCTCCACCGCGTGCCAGCCGAACCGGGTGGCGAGCACACGGTCGTACGCCGTCGGGGTACCACCGCGCTGCACGTGACCGAGAATGACCGGGCGGGCCTCCTTACCGAGGCGCCGCTCCAGCTCGACCGAGAGCTGGGACGCTATCCCCGCGAAACGCTCGTGCCCGTAGATGTCCTGGGAACCGGTGGCGAAGTCCATCGTGCCGTCCTGCGGCTTGGCGCCCTCGGCGACCACCACGATGGCGAACTTCTTGCCGGCCGAGAAGCGCTCCCCGACGACCCTGGTCAGCTCGTCGATGTGGAACGGACGCTCCGGCACCACGATGGCGTGCGCACCGGCCGCCATGCCCGAGTGCAGGGCGATCCAGCCGGTGTGACGGCCCATGACCTCCACGATCAGCACCCGCTGGTGCGATTCGGCGGTCGTCTTCAGCCGGTCCAGCGCCTCGGTGGCCACACCCACCGCGGTGTCGAAGCCGAAGGTGACGTCGGTGGAGGCGATGTCGTTGTCGATGGTCTTCGGTACGCCGACGATCGGCAGCCCCGCCTCCGAGAGGAGGTTGGCCGCCTTCAGCGTGCCCTCGCCGCCGATCGGGATGATCGCGTCCAGACCCAGGTCGGCGACGTGCCCCTTGGCGCGCTCCACGCCGTCGCGCAGGTGCGCGGGCTGGACCCGGGACGAGCCGAGGATGGTGCCGCCGAGGGCGAGGATGCCGCCGACCGCGTCCAGGTCGAGCTTGCGGTAGTCGCACTCCAGCAGGCCGCGCCAGCCGTCGTGGAAGCCGATGACCTCGTCGCCGTGGTCGACAACCGCCCGGTGCACGACGGAGCGGATGACTGCGTTGAGGCCGGGGCAGTCGCCGCCGGACGTGAGGACACCAATGCGCATTGCCCGAGGAACCTTTGCAACGTGGGCCGACGACCGGACCGCGTCGTCCGGCTGAATACCCGCCACCCTACCGGCGCAGGGTGGCGGGACCGAACCCACTGTCCGCCTGCTGGACTCCGCTCAGCTGAGCCGGAATCGCCTCAGGCGAAACAAGGTGCATACCTCAGCTGAAACTAGGCGGATACATCAGGCCGGCTGGGTCGTCGCGGCGATGCGCTCCGACCTCAGCGCCTCGTACCAGTGGTCGTTCACCGGCGGCAGCGCGTTGACGTCGAGAGCCAGCTTCAGCAGCAGATCGGCGATCAGCGGATTGCGCGCCAGCACCGGACCGTGCATGTACGTCCCGAACACGGTGTCGCTGTACGCGCCTTCGGTGCCGTCCCCGGTGCCGTTGCCGCGGCCCACCCGGACCCGGGCGAACGGACGCGCCGTCGGACCGAGGTGGGTGATGCCCTGGTGGTTCTCGAAACCGGTGAGCGGCGGCAGACCGAGGTTCGGGTCGATGTCGCCGAGTACGTCACCGACGCACCGCGCGCCCTCGCCGCGGGTCGTCACCACGTCGAGCAGCCCGAGCCCGGGCTCGCGCTCCCCGAGGTCGTTGATGAACTCGTGGCCCAGGATCTGGTAACCCGCGCAGACCGAGAAGATGATCGCGCCGTTCGACGCGGCCCGGCTCAGCCCGCCGTCGCGGCGCAGGCGCTCCGCCGCCAGCCGCTGCGGCCGGTCCTCACCGCCGCCGATGAGATAGATGTCACCGGACGTGGGGATCGGCTGGTCGCTGCGTACGTCGACCCGCTGGACGTCGAGACCGCGCTGCCGTGCCCGCCGCTCGACGACGAGGGCGTTGCCCTGGTCGCCGTAGGTGCTGAGGAGGTCGGGGTAGACCCAGACCAGACGCAGACCGTTGTTGCTCATGCTTCGTCCTCTCCGGAGGCCCTGGCGGGGATCAGTTGCCGACACGACGGCGCAGATCCTGGAAGGCGGTGTAGTTGGCGATGACCTCGATGCGGCCGGGCGGGGCCAGCTGGACGGCCTCGTCCAGGGTCTCGCAGACACGGAAGTCCAGACCGGCCACTTCGAGCCGGACGGCGAGGTCCATCTTGCGGTCCCCGAGCACGAAGATCGGGTGACCGGACAGCTGCGTGTAGTCGACGTCCCACAGCCACGAGGTGTCCGTGCCGTCCGCGCCGCGCGCGTTCACGGAGAGGATCACCGGCGTCGGCGGCGGGTCGATGAGCGAGAAGGTCTCCAGCCAGCCGGCCGGGTTCTTCGCCAGCAGCAGCCGCAGGTCGCGGTTGTGGAACGAGACCACGTCGTAGCGGCCCGCGACGGCCTGCACCTGGTACATCCGCTCCAGGGCCACCTGCGGGGGCACGCCGAAGACGGCGGCCACGGCGGCCGACGACGTCGCGTTCGCCTTGTTCGCGCGACCGGGCAGCTGCAGGTGGATCGGCCACGCGGAGCCGTGCGGGTCGAGCACGTAGTCGCCGTTGAGCGCCCAGCTCGGCGCCGGACGGCGGAAACCGCACTGACCGCAGAACCAGTCGTCCCCGGGGCGCTGCATCACACCGCCGCAGGAGGGGCAGGACCAGGCGTCGTCCTTCCACGCCTGGCCGGCCGCCACCCACACGACGTTCTGGGAGGACGAGGCCGCCCAGACGATCAGCGGGTCGTCCGCGTTGGCGATGATGACGGCCTTCGAGCCCGCCAGTCCCTCGCGCCAGTGCTCCGCCAGCATGCGGGTCTCCGCGGCGCGGTCGAGCTGGTCGCGGGAGAGGTTGAGCAGCGCGATCGCCTTGGGCGTCGTGTCGCGCGCCACTCCGGCGAGGTACTTCTCGTCGACCTCGATCACGCCGAACCGGGCGTCCGATCCGCCGGCCAGCGCCGAGGTGATGCCCGCGGGCATGTTCGCGCCGAGCGCGTTCGAGACGACGGGCCCGGCGGCCCGCAGCGCCTCGGCGATCAGCCGGGTGGTGGTCGTCTTGCCGTTCGTCGCCGACACGAGGATCACGTCCAGGTGCTGCGCCAGCCGCCCCAGCAGGTCGGGGTCGAGCTTGAGCGCCACCCGGCCGCCGATCACCGATCCGCTGCCACGCCCCGCCGCGCGCGACACCGCCGCCGCGGCCTTGCCCGCCGTCACGGCCAGCTTGGCCCGCGGCGACAACGGCTCCGTGTTGCCTGCCATCGTCCTAGATCCTCCTTGCATCGGTCCACGCCCAGCCTATCGATGTCCGGAGCGACGGCCGCACCGCGGCACCACGGAACGGGGCGGTCAAGGCGGACCGTACCCTTACGGCCATGCGAAACCGCCCGATCCCCGGCAGTTCCGGAATCATTCGTACCGTGAGCACCCTCGGGGACCCCGTCCTCCACCACGGCTGCGAGGACGTCACCGATTTCGGTCCCTCCCTCGCCCGGCTGGTGGAGGACATGTTCGCCACCATGTACGCGGCCCGCGGGGTCGGCCTTGCGGCCAACCAGATCGGTGTGCCGCTGAGGGTGTTCGTATACGACTGCCCGGACGACGAGGACGTCCGCCACCTCGGCCACGTGGTCAACCCCCGGCTGGTGGAGGCGGACGGCATCACCGTACGCGGCCCGGAGGGGTGTCTGTCGCTGCCGGGCATCGAGGCCGGCACCCCGCGCTTCGACCGGGCGGTGGTACGCGGGCGCAACGTCACCGGCGACGAGGTGGAGATCACCGGTACGGGTTGGTTCGCGCGCTGCCTCCAGCACGAGTGCGACCACCTGGACGGCACGGTCTACACCGACCGGCTGACCGGACTGCGCCGGGCGCGGGCGCTGCGCAAGGCCCGCCGGGCTCCCTGGGCCGCCCAGGGCTGAACCATGCCCTGAACAGCCGCAGCCGCCGTAGGGGCCCTCAGAAGCCGGGTGCGCCCGGCCGGTCGCCGACCTCGGCGAGCCGGCCCCAGAGCAGGTCGGCGAGGTTGCGTACCAGCCGTTCGCGCGGGACGGGCCGGTCGCCGAGCCACCAGTCGCCCGCCGCGTGCATCATCCCGACGATGCCGTGTCCCCAGATCCGGGCCGTCTCCTCGCCGTCCGTGCCGAGGTCCACGCGCTCCGCGATCACCTGGCCGAGCTCCTCGCCCAGGCGCCGCAGCAGGGGTACGGAGTGGCGGCCCGTGTCGAACCCCTGCTCGGGGGCAGGGGTGTCGTCCGACGGGTGCATGAGGAAGCGGTAGACCTGCGGGCGGGTCTCGATGGCCGCGAGGTAGGTGTCGAGGGTGTTCTCGACCCGCCGGCGGCGTTCGGCCGGGGCGTCGAGCGCCGCGCGCAGGTTGCTGAGCAGGGCGTCGGTGTGGCGCTGTGCGAGGGCGCGGTAGAGGCCGCCCTTGTCGCCGAAGTGGCGGTAGAGGATCGGCTTGGTGATGCCCGCCTCGGCGGCGATGGCGTTCATGGAGGCCCTGGGGCCGTCCCTGAGTACGACCCGGTCGGCTGCCTCCAGCAGTTCCCTGCGCCGCTGCTCGGCCGCCGTCCGCTGCCGGTCGGCCTGTCGTGCGGTCTCCATCTGTCGCCCTTTCCCCACCCCTGACACCTCTGGCCTGGCGCTTTGCGCGCGCCCGGGAAACGTAACACCCCGCTCCGACAGGGCGCCGATCGGTCCGGGTGCGGTTGACAGCGGCTACTTGCCGGTAACAGACTGCTGTTACCGTAAGTAACGCGATGTCGGGCAGTGCATGGAGGGGAACATGGCAGAGTTCACGCTTGAGCTCAACGACGACCAGAAGCAGGTGCGCGACTGGCTCCACGGTTTCGCAGCCGATGTGATCCGGCCGGCGGCGTCGGAGTGGGACGAGCGTGAGGAGACTCCCTGGCCCGTCATCCAGGAAGCCGCCAAGGTCGGCATCTACTCGCTCGACTTCTACGCCCAGCAGTTCTTCGACCCCACCGGCCTCGGCATCCCGGTGGCGATGGAGGAGCTCTTCTGGGGCGACGCGGGCATCGCCCTGTCGATCGTCGGTACGGGCCTGGCGGCCGTGGGCGTGCTGGCCAACGGCACCGAGGAGCAGATCGGCACCTGGATCCCGCAGATGTACGGCGACGCCGACGACGTCAAGCTCGCCGCCTTCTGCTCGTCCGAACCCGACGCCGGTTCCGACGTCGCCTCGATGCGCACCCGGGCCGTCTACGACGCGGCCAAGGACGAGTGGGTGCTCAACGGCACCAAGACCTGGGCTACCAACGGCGGCATCGCCAACGTCCACGTCGTGGTGGCCGTCGTCGACGCCGAACTCGGCTCGAAGGGCCACGCCTCCTTCATCGTGCCGCCGAACACCCCGGGCCTCTCCCAGGGCCAGAAGTTCAAGAAGCACGGCATCCGGGCCTCCCACACCGCCGAGGTGGTCCTGGAGGACGTCCGCGTCCCCGGCCACTGCCTCCTCGGCGGCAAGGAGAAGCTCGACGAGCGCCTCGCCCGCGCCCGCGAGCGGGCCAAGTCCGGCGGGGAGCGGGTGAAGAACGCCGCGATGGCCACCTTCGAGGCGTCCCGCCCGGCCGTCGGCGCCATGGCGGTCGGCACCGCCCGCGCCGCGTACGAGGTCGCCCTCGACTACGCCAAGACGCGTACCCAGTTCGGCCGCCCGATCATCGACAACCAGGGCATCGCCTTCCAGCTCGCCGACATGCGCACCCGGATCGACGCGGCCCGGCTGCTGGTCTGGCGCGCCTCCTGGATGGCCACCACCAACAAGCCCTTCACCTCCGCCGAGGGCTCGATGTCGAAGCTCTACGCCAGCGAGACCGCCAAGCAGGTCACCGCCCAGGCCGTCCAGATCCTCGGGGGCAACGGCTTCACCCGTGAGTACCCGGTCGAGCGGATGCACCGTGACGCGGCGATCTACACCATCTTCGAGGGCACCAGCGAGATCCAGCGCCTGGTGATCGCCCGCACCCTCTCCGGCATGCCGATCCGCTGACCCGCCGAAACGGCCGGGGCGCCGGGGGTACGTACCCCCGGCGCCCCGGCCGTTTCGGCGGCGGCCGTCAGGCGGGCAGCTGCGCCTCGATCGCGGCCACGACCTCGGGCGCCTCCGGCTCGGTGCGCGGGCGGATGCGGGCGACCGGCTCACCGGCGGGGGAGATCAGGAACTTCTCGAAGTTCCACTGGACGTCCCCGGCCTCGCCGTCGGCGTCCGCCAGCTTTGTCAGCTCCGCGTAGAGCGGGTGCCGGCCGTCACCGTTGACGTCGGTCTTCGCCAGCAGCGGGAAGCTGACCCCGTAATTCGTCGAGCAGAAGGTCTGGATCTCCTCGGCGGTGCCCGGCTCCTGCCCGGCGAACTGGTTGCACGGCACACCCAGGACGGTGAACCCCCGCTCGCCGTAGGTGTTCTGCAGGCGCTCCAGGCCTTCGTACTGGGGGGTGAGGCCGCACTTGGACGCGACGTTCACCAGCAGCACCGCCTTGCCGCTCCAGGCGCCCAGCGTCGTCGGCTCGCCGGTCAGGGTGTGCAGGGGGATGTCGTGCAGCGTCATCGGTAACTCCTCGCGTCAAGAGTGCCGCCCGGTCAGGAGGCGTCGGGGCCCATTGTGACCCCGGCGCCGTCCGGGCCGGCGTCCGCCTCGGCCTTCCCGGGGACCTTGTAGTAGTAGGTCGTGGCCTTGAGGGCCCCGGCCGCGTCCTGCGCGTAGCCCGGCACCGAGCCGCACTCCGTCCAGCCCGTCGCCCGGTAGAGCCGCTCGGCCACGCTCCCGGTCTCGGTGTCCAGCACCAGCAGCGACAGGCCCGCCGAGGCCGCCCACTCGTCCACGGCCGTCAGCAGCGCCCGGCCGAGCCCGCGCCCCCGGCCGGACGGGCGGACCATCAGCTTCGCGACCTCGGCGCGATGGCGGGCGTTCGGCAGCGGGGCGGGTACGAGGCTGACGGTGCCCGCCACCCGCTCGCCGTCCCGGGCGATCCACACCCGCAGGCGGCCCTCCTCCACGGCCCGCGCGCGCTCCCGCCACCAGTCGGCCGCGTCGCCCCGGTCGAGCGGGACGAGAAAGCCGACCGACGCGCCGCTGTGCACGGTGTCCACCAGGAGGGCGGCCAGTTCGTCCGCGTACGTGACGAGTTCGGGGCCGGACACGGGGACGATCTCGGTCATGGGAAGGGTTCCTTTCACGGCATCACGATCATCAGGACGTAGCGGGTCCGTTCCGGCCCCGGGCAGTGGAAGCGGGAGGGGCCGAGCAGCCGGAACCGCAGGCAGTCGCCGGCGCCCAGGGTGTGCGTGGTCCCGTCGACGGTGATCCCGACCATTCCTTCCCGTACCCACAGGTGCTGTTCCATGCCGGGGACCGGGGGGTTCTCGTAGGAGATCGTCGCGCCCGCGTCGAGGGTGCCCTCGACGATCTCGCCGCGCAGCCCCGGGTGCGGCGGCGACACCGACCGGCGGGTGAAGCCGACGGACGCGTCGTACCAGACCTGCTGGGACCGGGCGGGCACGAGGAGGGGCGGCTCCGACTCGACCTCCATCAGCAGGCGCGACATCGTCCGCCCGTACGCCGCGCACAGCCGGCCCAGCGACGCCGCGGTCGGGCTCAGCTCGCCCCGTTCCACCCGCGACAGGGTGGATCTGCTCAGGCCGGTCAGGCCTGACAGCTCGTCCAGGGACCAGCCGTGCTCGGCCCGGAGAGAGGTGAGCCGGGCGGCCAGCCGCCGGTCCGCGGACTCCGCCTCGCTGTCTTCTCTCATATCCGGGATCATATCCCGTAAGTGGGAACGGGTGGGGCGTCTCCGTGCCTTTATGCCGTCCGTATGCCGATCGGGTGGCCGCGTGCCAGGCTTGCAGGAGGCACCGTCGCCGGCCCGCCGCTCGGGCCGCTCAGGGGCTACGGGTACCGCAAGGAGGCCGACCATGGCCAGAACCACCCGGAAGACCACCGCGTTCCAGTCCGGATGGACCGCGTTCGCGGGCGTTCTGATGATCTTCGGCGGAGCGATGGCGATCTTCGAAGGCATCGCCGCCATCGCCAAGGACGACGTGTTCGTCACCACCCGCAACTACATCTTCCAGTGGGACCTCACGGGCTGGGGCTGGGTCCATCTCATCCTGGGCATCGTCATCGTCCTGGCCGGATGCGCCCTGTTCACCGGCGCGCTGTGGGCCCGGCTCGTCGGTGTGGTGCTGGCAGGTCTGGGTGCGCTCGCCAACTTCCTCTGGCTGCCGTACTACCCGTTCTGGTCGATCATCCTCATCGCCATCAACATCTTCGTCATCTGGGCTCTGTGCGCGCGTACCGAGCGAACCACCTGAGGACGGTGCACCCGTGCGTGCGCCCCGACGGCCGGTCGAGGCAGTCGGGGCGCACGCATGTGCTCACCGGGTTGCCGAGGGGTCCGCGGCGGGCAGCCGTCCGGCGCGCACCGCCGCGACGAGCGCTTCGTGGTCCCGCTCGTTGCGGTCCGCGTACGCCTCCGCGAACGCGCCGACGGCCCGGTCGAAGGCGTCGCTCCGCCCCAGATATCCCGCGATGGCGATCCGGTCGCCCGACCTGGCGTGGGCGCGGGCCAGGGTCGCCCCGCAGACCTCGCCGAAGAGCGTCATCCCCTTGGGCACCATCCGTTCCGGCTCCGCGATCCCCTTCCAGTCGCGCAGCTGACGGATGTAGAAGTCGCGGCGCCGGCCGTCGAAACCCTCCGCCCGCTCCCAGCCGAGGAAGATGTCGCTCGTCGCCTGCATCATCCGCTGCCCCGCCACGACGCGTTCGCCCTGGTTGCGGTAGTGGCTCGTCCCGACGTGGTCGGCGAGGACCGAGGTGTCGGCCTCCTTGGCCTGGAGGAAGAGCGGATCGTCGTCGTCGCGGCCCAGGAGGAGCAGAATCCAGCAGCGCGTACCGACGCTTCCCACACCGACCACCTTGCGGGCCACGTCCGCCAGCCGGAAGCCGGAGAGCAGCGCCCGGCGGTCGGAGGGGAGGCTGCGGCCGTACCGCCGCAGGAGGACCCGGAACCACTCCTGCGTCTCGACGGCCTCCGCCTCCGGCACCAGCTCCGCGAGCGGTACGACCAGAGGCGGGTCCGACTGGATCCGACGCCGGCCGCCTGACCACTCGGTGAGCTTCGCGAGGACCTGCCGGCTGTCCCGGGTACGGGCCTTCAGCAGGGCGCGGTCGAGGTTCTTGCGGCCGCGCTCGGCGAGCTGCGTCGTCGCGACGGCCCGCAGCTGCGCCTCGTCGATCTTCGCGTACCAGACCTCCAGATTGCGCATCGCGGCGAACCGGGCCATCGACTCCCGGTACGACCGCACGGATGCCTGGACCAGGTGCGCGCGCTCACGGTCCGAGAACCCGTTCGCCCGCGCGGCGATGACGAGACTCGCCGCGAGCCGTTTCACGTCCCACTCCCACGGGCCGGGCAGCGTCTCGTCGAAGTCGTTGATGTCGAAGACGAGATTGCGCTCCGGCGAGGCCAGCAGCCTGAAGTTCAGCAGATGCGCGTCACCGCACAGCTGCGCCGTGATCCCGGAGTCCGGCGTACCGGCCAGGTCCGCCGCCATGATCGCGGCGGCACCCCGGTAGAAGCGGAACGGCGACTCGGTCATCCGGCTGTACCGGAGAGGGACCAGCTCCGGCACGCGCGCCGCCGACTGGGTCTCCAGGACCGTCAACGGATCGAACCGGCGCGCGGCGGGCTCGAAGGCCGCGTGGGCCGACCGGGGGACCCTCCGGCGTACGGCCTTGCCCGCGGCGGCCCGCTCGGCGGGGGTGGCGCGAGGCCTGGTGCGCGGGGCTGGACGGCGGTCCTGGGGCATGGCGGGCTCTCCTGACTTTCCCGAGGCGTGAGGTGCTGACGCGCCCCCCGACTTCGACGAATGCCTTCGCCGGGTCCCTTCGCCGAGTCCCTTCGATGATCCCCGGCACCGCGCGGTCCGGCACGCCCAGAGGCGAGGTGTACTGCCCGCCGTGCACTGCCCCGTCAGTCGGGGACGCGGACGGTCAGCCGTGCCCCGCCACACCGGCAGGACCCTCACGCTTCCGGGCGACCCGCCTCCAGATCGCCCGCTGGCACCGCAGGGTGCCCGTACCGACGAGGATCAGGACCACGATGTTCACCAGGAGCTGGATCAGCGACCCCCACGCCTCCTGCCAGCTGGTGAAGGCGACGGAGACGGCGATGGCGGCGGCGGCCGGAATGGTCGTGACCGAGATGAACACCCCGAGCAGCGCGCTCGTCCGCGCCTCGGTGAGCGACACGATGCCGACGACGCCCGCCAGCGTCGCCACCGCCACCGAGAAGAAGTTGGGGGTGTTGATCAGGTCGGACACCGGACGCAGCCCCGCCTCGAACGCCTTCGACTGGAAGCCGAAGCCCCGGATCACCAGGCTGAAGAGGAAGGTGACCAGCACGGTCAGCAGCAGCCCCGCGCCGAGCGCCTTCAGCCCTCTTCGGATCGTGACCCGGTCGCCCCGGTCGATGCCCAGCGCGATGCTGACGATCGCCCCGTACTCGGGGCCGACGACCATCGCTCCCACGATCAGGATCTGCGAGTTGGTGACGATGCCCACCGAGCCGATCAGACCGGCGACGACCAGGTACAGATAGAAGCTCGGCGGATACCGGGCCTCGGCGCGGATACGCGCCTCCACCTGCTCCCAGACCGGGGCCCGCGCGAGCGGACCCTGCTCCTCGCCCCCGCCCCCGTCGGCCCGTCCCGAGAACGCCATGTCCACCGGTTCCACGACGATGGAGCCGAGCTGGTCCAGACGGATCTCCCGCAGCTCCCGGAGCACCTCGTTGGCGCCGCCCGTCGTCACGTCGCAGGCGATCGCGTCGCCGTCCGGATTACGGGCCGCCCCCGGCTGCACGATCAGATTGAGGACGCACGGATCGTCGGCGAGCAGTGCCACGACCCGGTCGGTCAGGTCGGGCGGGCTCACCGCGCGGACGTGGATCAGGTCCATCGCGTACCTCTCACTCCGTGGCCCCGCCGGATTCTCCGTGCGCGGCCGCCCGCGCGTATCCGGTGCGTGGGTCACTCCAGTAAGGCCGTACGCTCCTTGGACGGCAATCCGGGCGGGCGCCCGCGGACGGGGACCCGGGCCCCGGTTCCAGGCCACTGTCACCGGCTCCTGGAAGAATCCCCCCCATGGAGTCACCCGAGCTTTTCCCCGGCACTTCGCCGGCCCCGGCCGGCCGGGCCCCGGCTCCGGACGGCGGCCCGGAACGCCCGCTCGTGCGCTGCCGACTCTGCGGACGCCCTCTCACCGGCACGGGCTCCCGCCGGAGCGGTCTCGGCCCCACCTGCGACGCGAAGCTCCACCCCGCCCCGCCGGACACCCGCGCCCGCCGCCGGGAGGCCGACCAGGAGCCTCTGCCGGGGCTGTGAGCGGACCGGGGAACGGTCCGTCGTGGCCACCCCGGCCCCCGGAAACCGGATGTACGTGTGTCGCCGGCCGCCCGTACCCTCGCGCCATGGACTTCGGGGACGAGCTGCTCAATGTGGTGGATGTCGAGTCGACGTGCTGGGAGGGGGAGGCCCCGGCCGGGCAGGTGAGCGAGATCGTGGAGATCGGCCTCACCGTCGTGGACCTGAGGGCGGGCGAGCGGCTGGCCAGGCACCGGGTGCTGGTGAGGCCACGGCGCTCGGCCGTTTCGGCGTTCTGCACCGAACTCACCGGCCTCACCCCGGCGGAGGTCGACTCGGGGGTCTCCTTCGCCGAGGCGTGCCGCCTGCTGACGGCCGAGCACCGCAGTGGGGCGAGGCCTTGGGCGAGTTGGGGCGACTACGACCGCAGGATGTTCCTCGGCCAGGCTCGCGCGTTCGGTGTCCCGTACCCCTTCGGCCACCACCACACCAACGCCAAGGCCACGTTCACCGAGGACCGGGGACTGCGGCGGAGACCCGGCATGGCGCAGGCGCTGGAGATCGCCGGACTGCCGCTGGAGGGCCGTCACCACCGGGGCGACGACGACGCGTGGAACATCGCCGCGCTGGTACTGGACGTGGCCGGACGCGGAGGATGGCCCCAGGCCCGCTGACGGCGGGCGGCGCGGACGGAACACGCCCGCGCGGAGCGGGTGCGGGCCGGACGCGTGGGACGGGCCGCCCCGGGCCCGGAGCAGTCGTCGGGATGCCGGACCCGGCTCCGGCGGTGACGAAGGATGCGACAGGCGCACCCCTCGTGCGTCCGCGTCGGCGAGGTCAGCGGATACCGAGCGCCACGATCTGCGTCACCGCGTCGCTCGCGAAGTTGTCGTCACTGACCAGCAGCAGGGTGCGCTCACCGCCCCGCAGGACCGGGCCCCAGGTCATCCCCTCGGTGTTGTCGACCGTGGAGAGGTTGAGGTCGTCGAAGTCCGCGACCAGCTTCTTGCGCATCGGTACGACCCGCCGCCCGGTCAGGGAGTCGACGCGCTGTACGTCGGTCGCGCCCCGGGTGGTGGCGTCGTACAGGCGGATCTTGTAGTCCGATCCGGCCACCCAGGAGCGTTCGAGCACCAGGTAGCGGCTCGGGTCGTCGGGGAAGGCGAGGATCGACGGGACGCCGGTGTCCGGGGGCCACGGGCTGGTCGGGTCGGAGGCGGCGAAGATCTTCTCGATCGGGTACGCGTACTGCGCGAGCACGTCCCCGCCCCGGCTCTGCTGGGTGACGCGGACCAGCGCGCCGTTCTCCAGGTCGGGCTCCGGGCCGTCCTGGAGGAGCGGGCCCTCGACGGCGCTGGTGAGGACGCGGTCCCCGGACCCGAAGGTGATCGCCTCCACCGCCTTGTTCCGCCGCAGTCCCCGGTCCTCCAGGGTGATCACGTAGTTGGGCGGCAGCCGCAGCTGACCCAGGTACGCGCCCGCGGGGGAGGCGAACTGGATCGACGGCTGGATCACCGGTGCGGTGGCGGACGTCGGGCGGTCGCCCTCCTGCGCCCACCAGTAGCGGCAGGTGCGCGGGTCGACCCGGATCTCCTCCGGGTCGACGGCCTTGCCGTCGTTGACGCTCGCCGGCGGATAGACCGAGCCGTCCGGCTGGAGAAACGGGTGGGTGGAGGTGAAGTCGACGGAGTGGACCCCGGCTCCGTCCACCTCGATGGCGGCGGTGTAGAAGCGGGCGGGCTGCTGGACGGAGCGGTCGTCACTGATCAGGACGTACTCGCCGGTGCAGGGGTTGCGGTCGATGCCGGACAGCCCGCCCACCGTCGTGTTCTCGAAGGAGAGCCCGCGCGGGACGATCTTCTCGCCCAGCAGCCGGGCGTGCGCCCCGGCGGGCGGTGCGGCGGCGGGCCGTGCGGCGGACGGCTGCGCGGGGGTGGTGTCGGACTGTGCCGCCACGGCGGGGGCCACGGCCGCCGCGAGCATCAGGGACGCGGCGCAGGTGCGACGGATCAAGGAGGATCTCATGCGATCGATCTTGGTCCGGCCGGGCGCCGAGCACAGTCGCCCATCCGTGTGGTCCTGGTGCGCACACGAGTGAGACGTGCCCCGATGAGGTGATTTCCTGATGGGGCGTCAACCTCTGCGCGCGCCGCCCGATGCGCCACCCCGTCAGGGCGGCAGGCGGTCTACGCCCCCAGGCGCCGGAACAGCCCCTCCTGCACCACCGAGACCAGCAGGTTGCCCTCCCGGTCGTAGATCCGGCCGCGGGCCAGACCCCGGCCCCCCGTGGCGATCGGCGACTCCTGGTCGTACAGGAACCACTCGTCGGCCCGGAAGGGGCGGTGGAACCACATGGCGTGGTCCAGGGAGGCCATGTCGAAGCCGCGCGGGCCCCACAATGGCTCCACCGGGAGGCGGACGGCGTCCAGCAGCGTCATGTCGCTCGCGTACGTCAGCGCGCAGGTGTGCACCAGCGGGTCGTCGCCCAGCGGGCCGACCGCGCGCATCCACACCGCGCTGCGCGGCTCCGCCTCGGTGACCTCCTCGCGCGTCCAGCGCAGCCGGTCCACGTACCGGATGTCGAACGGCTGGCGACGGGCCATCCGCTCCAGCGCCTCGGGCAGCCCGCCCAGGTGCTCGCGCACCTCGTCGGCGACCGTCGGCAGTTCCTCGGGGTCCGGGACGATGCGGGCGGGCGGCAGCTGGTGCTCGAAGGCCGCTTCCTCGGGCCGGTGGAAGGAGGCCGTCAGGTTGAAGATCGTCCGGCCCTCCTGCACCGCCGTGACCCGCCGCGTCGTGAAGGAGCGGCCGTCGCGCACCCGCTCCACCTGGTACACGATCGGCACGCCCGGTCGCCCGGGGCGCAGGAAGTAGGCGTGCAGCGAGTGCACCGGCCGGTCGCCGTCGGTGGTCCGGCCGGCAGCGACCAGCGCCTGGCCCGCGACCTGGCCGCCGAAGACCCGCTGGAGGGACTCCTCGGGGCTCCGGCCACGGAAGATGTTGACCTCGATCCGTTCCAGGTCGAGCAGGTCGACCAGGAGCTCGGCGGGGTTCGTCATGCGCTTCTTCTCCACTCTCGCCGCCCCGCCGTCACCGTCGCGGCCGGGCTCACAGCTGACCCACGTCGGTGACGCGCACGACCGCGCGGCCTTCTTCGTCGGAAGCCGCGAGATCCACTTCTGCGCGGATACCCCAGTCGTGGTCACCGTTCGGGTCGGCGAAAGCCTGCCACACCCGCCACACCCCGTGCGCCGGGTCCTCCTCGATCTTGAGCAGCTTGGGGCCACGCGCGTCGGGGCCCGTACCCAGCTCCTCGAACTCGTCCCAGTAGGCGTCCATCGCCTCGCCCCAGCGGTCCTCGTCCCAGCCGGAGTCCGCGTCCAGCTCGCCGAGATCCCGGACCCGGTCCAGCGCGGCCAGCTCGACCCGGCGGAACATCGCGTTGCGCACCAGCACCCGGAAGGCGCGGGCGTTCGCGGTGACCGGCTTGACCTCGTCGGCCTTCTCCTGCGCCTGCTCGGCGGTCTCCACCTCCGGGTTGGCGAGCTGCTCCCACTCGTCCAGCAGACTGGAGTCCACCTGGCGCACCATCTCGCCGAGCCAGGCGATCAGGTCCTGAAGATCCTCGGACTTGAGGTCGTCCGGAATCGTGTGCTCCAGCGCCTTGTACGCGCTCGCGAGGTAGCGCAGCACGATGCCCTCGGTCCGGGCGAGCTCGTAGTTGGAGGTGAACTCCGTGAATGTCATGGCGCGTTCGTACATGTCCCGGATCACCGACTTGGGCGACACCGGGTGGTCCCCGACCCACGGGTGGCTCTTGCGGTACACGTCGTAGGCGTGCCACAGCAGCTCGCCCAGGGGCTTCGGGTACGTGACCTCCTGGAGCCGCTCCATGCGCTCCTCGTACTCGACGCCGTCCGCCTTCATCTGCCCGACCGCCTCGCCGCGCGCCTTGTTCTGCTGGGCGGCGAGGATCTGGCGCGGGTCGTCGAGCGTCGACTCGACGACGGAGACCATGTCCAGCGCGTACGACGGGGATTCGGCGTCCAGCAGGTCGAACGCGGCGAGCGCGAAGGTGGAGAGCGGCTGGTTCAGCGCGAAGTCCTGCTGGAGGTCCACGGTCAGCCGGACGATCCGGCCCTCGGCGTCCGGCTCCGCGAGCTGCTCCACCACACCGCCGTCGAGCAGTGAGCGGTAGATGGCGATGGCCCGCCGGATGTGCCGCAACTGGGCCCTGCGCGGCTCGTGGTTGTCCTCCAGCAGGTGGCGCATCGCCTTGAAGGCGTTGCCCGGACGGGCGATGACCGACAGCAGCATGGTGTGGGTGACCCGGAAGCGCGAGGTGAGCGGCTCGGGATCGGACTGGATCAGCTTGTCGAAGGTCGTCTCCGACCAGGCGACGAAGCCCTCCGGGGCCTTCTTGCGGACGACCTTGCGCTTCTTCTTCGGGTCGTCGCCCGCCTTCTTGACGTTCTTCTCGTTCTCGATGACGTGCTCGGGGGCCTGCGCCACGACGAACCCGGCCGTGTCGAACCCGGCCCGCCCGGCCCGCCCCGCGATCTGGTGGAACTCACGCGCCCGCAGTGTCCGCACCCGGGTGCCGTCGTACTTGGTGAGCGCCGTGAACAGCACCGTGCGGATCGGGACGTTGACCCCGACGCCGAGGGTGTCCGTACCGCAGATCACCTTCAGCAGGCCCGCCTGCGCGAGCTTCTCCACCAGGCGGCGGTACTTGGGCAGCATCCCGGCGTGGTGGACCCCGATGCCGTGGCGTACGTACCGGGAGAGGTTCTGGCCGAACTTGGTGGTGAAGCGGAAGTTGCCGATCAGGTCGGCGATCTTCTCCTTCTCCTCCTTGCTGCACATGTTGATGCTCATCAGCGACTGCGCCCGCTCCACGGCGGCGGCCTGCGTGAAGTGCACGATGTAGACGGGGGACTGCCGGGTGTCCAGCAGTTCGGTCAGCGTCTCGGTGATCGGCGTGAGGCGGTACTCGTAGCTGAGCGGCACCGGACGCGTCGCCGAACGCACCACGGAGGTCGGCCGGCCGGTCCGCCGGGTGAGGTCCTTCTCGAACATCGCGACATCGCCGAGGGTCGCCGACATCAGGACGAACTGGGCCTGCGGCAGCTCCAGCAGCGGGATCTGCCACGCCCAGCCGCGGTCGGGCTCCGCGTAGAAGTGGAACTCGTCCATCACGACCTGGCCGATGTCGGCGTACTTGCCGTCGCGCAGCGCGATCGAGGCCAGCACCTCCGCCGTGCAGCAGATGACGGGCGCGTCGGCGTTGACCGAGGCGTCGCCCGTCAGCATCCCGACGTTCTCCGTGCCGAAGAGCTTGCACAGGTCGAAGAACTTCTCCGAGACCAGCGCCTTGATCGGAGCGGTGTAGAAGGTGACCTTGTCCTGCGCCAGCGCCGTGAAGTGCGCACCCGCCGCGACCAGGCTCTTGCCCGAGCCGGTCGGCGTGGACAAAATGACGTTCGCCCCGGAGACCACCTCGATCAGCGCCTCCTCCTGAGCGGGGTAGAGGTCGATTCCCTGACTCTCGGTCCACGAGGAGAAAGCCTCGAAGAGAGCGTCCGGGTCCGCGGTCGTGGGCAGCTGATCGATAAGGGTCACGCCCCCCATCTTGCCTGCCTTCCGTCCGGATGAGGGAACCGGACGGCCGTACGAAGATCACGGGCGGTAGGCTTCCCACTCAACTCGGCCGCGCCGCAACGGCGTCGGCCGCACCAAGTTCTGGGGGCGGAAAACACCATGATGGGACCGGCACACTCACTGTCCGGGGCGGCGGCCTGGCTCGGGGTGGGCGCGGCGGCCGCTGCCGCGGGGCACACCATGCCCTGGCCCGTCCTGGTCGTCGGCGCGCTGATCACGGCGGGCGCCGCGCTCGCCCCCGACCTCGACCACAAGTCGGCCACCATCTCCCGCGCCTTCGGACCGGTGTCCAAGGGGCTCTGCGAGGTCGTCGACAAGATCTCCCACTCCGTGTACAAGGCCACCCGCGGCCCCGGCGACCCCCGGCGCAACGGCGGCCACCGGACCCTGACCCACACCTGGCTGTGGGCCGTCCTCATCGGAGCGGCGGCCTCGGGCGCCGCGATCCTCGGGGGACGCTGGGCGGTCCTCGCCATCCTCTTCGTCCACCTGGTGCTCGCCGTCGAGGGCCTGCTCTGGCGGGCCGCCCGCGTCTCCAGCGACGTACTCGTCTGGATGCTCGGGGCGACCAGCGCCTGGATCCTCGCCGGCGTGCTGGACCAGCCCGGCCACGGCTCGAACTGGTTCTTCGACGCACCCGGCCAGGAGTACATGTGGCTCGGGCTGCCCATCGTCCTCGGCGCCCTCGTCCACGACATCGGCGACGCGCTGACCGTCTCGGGCTGCCCGATCCTCTGGCCGATCCCCCTCGGCCGCAAGCGCTGGTACGCGCTGGGCCCGCCGAAGGCCATGCGGTTCCGGGCCGGCAGCTGGGTGGAGCTGAAGGTGCTGATGCCCGTGTTCATGGTGCTCGGCGGAATCGGCGCCGCGGGCGCCCTCAACATCATCTGACCGTCTCGGCATCATCCGACCGCCATCACGCCATCACGCCATCACGCCATCACGCCATCACGCCATCACGCCATCACGTCATCTGGCGGTGATCCGAACCGAGCCGTGGACCGTGTGCCGCCCGGAGCCGGAACTCCTCTCCGGGCGGCACACGCGTCCCCGTAGGACCATGGGCCCATGCTGCTCATCCGGCTCGCCCAGGTCTCGCTCCAGGTCGCCGGGGCCCCCTCCCGGAACCGGAAGGTCGAGCTCCTGGCCGGCCTCTTCCGGGACGCGGCCCCCGAGGACGTCCCCGTCGCCATCCCGTACCTCGCCGGGCGGCTGCCGCAGGGGCGGCTCGGCATCGGCTGGTCCACCCTCGGCACCCCGGCGGAACCCGCCGCCGAACCCATCCTCACCGTCGCGCACACCGACGCCGAGCTGACCGCGATCGGAGCGCTGACGGGCCCCGGCTCCCGGGCCGCCCGCGCCGAGCGGCTGCGCGCGCTGCTGGGCGCGGCCACCGCCGACGAACAGCACTTCCTCCGCGCCCTGCTCCTGGGCGAGCTGCGCCAGGGAGCCCTGGACGCCATCGCCGTGGACGCGCTGGCCCGTGCGTCCGGCGCGGCGGGAGCCGAGGTACGCCGGGCCGTCATGCTCGCCGGCTCGCTGAGGGACGTGGCGGTCGCCCTGCTCGCGGACGGCACCGGAGCGCTCGCCCGCTTCCGGCTCACCGTGGGCCGTCCGGTCCACCCGATGCTCGCGCACTCCGCCGGCTCGGTCGGCGAGGCGATCGACAAGCTCGGGGGCTGCGCGGTCGAGGAGAAGCTCGACGGCATCCGCGTTCAGGTGCACCGGGACCACAACGGCGTACGCGCCTTCACCCGCACCCTGGACGACATCACCGACCGGCTCCCCGACCTGGTCACCGCCGTCGCCGGCTTCCCCGGCGAGCGCTTCATCCTCGACGGCGAGGTGATCGCGCTCGGCCCGGACGGCCGGCCGCGCCCGTTCCAGGAGATCGCCGCCCGGGTGGGCTCGCGGCGCGACGTGGCACGGGCCGCCGCGGAACTCCCGGTGGTCCCGGTCTTCTTCGACGTCCTGCTCGTGGACGACGAGGACCTTCTCGACCGGGCGCTCGCCGAACGGCACGCGGCCCTCGCCCGGCTGGTCCCCGAGGAGATGCGGGTACGCCGCACCCTGGTGACCGGCCCGGCCGAGCACGCGTCGGACACCGGGGCCCGGGACGCCGCCGACGCCTTCTTCGCCGCGACCCTGGAGCGCGGCCACGAAGGCGTGGTCGTCAAGGACCTCGCCGCCCCCTACAGCGCGGGCCGCCGGGGCGCGTCCTGGTTGAAGGTCAAGCCCGTGCACACCCTCGACCTCCTGGTGACGGCCGTCGAGTGGGGCAGCGGCCGGCGCACCGGGAAGCTCTCCAACCTGCACCTCGCCGCGCTGGGCCCGGACGGCGCCCCGGTCATGCTCGGCAAGACCTTCAAGGGGCTCACCGACCAGCTCCTCGCCTGGCAGACCGAACGCCTGCTCGCGCTCTCCACCGGCGACGACGGGCATGTGGTGACCGTCCGCCCGGAACTCGTCGTGGAGATCGCCTACGACGGCCTCCAGCGCTCCACCCGCTACCCGGCGGGCGTCACCCTGCGCTTCGCCCGGGTCCTGCGCTACCGCGAGGACAAGCGCCCGGAGGAGGCGGACACCGTCGCCACCGTGCTCTCCCGGCAGAGCTGAGCCCGTACACGCCCGAGGGCGCCGCTGCACACCGGAGGGCGCCGCCCGGAGAACTCCCGGGCGACGCCCTCCCACAGCGTCGTGACGTCACTTCCGCTTCGCGGCGGACTCCGTACGCGCCACGAGTTCCTCGGGGCTCAGATAGGCGTCCGTGTACTCGAAGTCCCGCAGCGTCGCCGGCTTGCGCGCCTGGAAACCGGTACGGACGAAGTCGTCACCGGCGACCGCGTTCAGCAGCCAGTTGGTGAGCACCCGGGTCTTCGCGACGTTCGTCCGCAGCGCCGACCAGTGGTAGCCGCGCGCCACCGCCTGCGCGGGGATGCCCTGCAGCTCGATCCCGAGCGGCTTGGAGACCGCGTCCCGGCCACCGAGGTCCACGACCAGCCCCAGGTCCTTGTGGACGTACGGCTGGAGGGTGCCGCCGCGCAGGGACGCGAGGACGTTGTCGGCCACCACCCGGCCCTGGCGCATCGCGTGCTGCGCGGTCGGCGGGCAGACCGCCCCGTCGCCCTTCGCGAGATCGGGCACCGCCGCCGCGTCGCCCAGCGCGAACACCCCGTCGGCGCCCGGCAGCGCCATCTCCGGATTCACCGCCAGCCGGCCGCGTACGGTCTCCGCGCCCAGCGTGGCGATCAGCGGGCTCGCGGCCACCCCCGCCGTCCAGATCAGGGTGCGGCAGGGCAGCACCCGGCCGTCCGTGAAGGTGACCTCCTCCCGGCCCGCCTTAGCGATCGACACGCCCAGCGACACCTCGATGCCGCGCTTGCGCAGGATCTTCATGGCGCTGACACCGAGCTTGTCGCCCAGCTCCGGCATGAGCTTCGGCGCGATGTCGATCAGGTGCCACTTGATCAGCTTCGGGTCCAGCCGCGGGTAGTGCTTGACGGCGTTGGTCGTCAGCCGCTGCAGACAGGCAGCCGTCTCGGTCCCGGCGTACCCGCCGCCCACCACGACGAACTGGAGCCGCGAGGCGCGCTCCGCCTCGTCCTGGCTGGCGTCCGCGACGTCGAGCTGCTCGATGACGTGGTCCCGTACGTACGCGGCCTCGGCGAGCGTCTTCATGCCCCGGGCGTGGTCCAGCAGACCGGGGATGTCGAACGTCCGGGTCACACTTCCGGCGGCGAGCACGATGTAGTCGTACGGCTCGTTCACGATCTCGTCCGTGATCTTGCGGATCACGCAGATCTTCGCCTTGGTGTCCACGCCGATCGCCCCGCCCGGCACGATCCGGGTGCGGTGACGGCTGCTGCGCCGCAGCGAGACGGCCACCGACTGGGGGGTGAGCACGCCGGAGGCGACCTGCGGCAGAAGCGGCAGGTAGAGCTGGTACGAGAACGGGGTGACGAGCGTGATCTGCGCTTCTCCCGGCGAGAGCCGACGCTCCAGACGGCGCACGCACTCGACCCCGGCGAAGCCGGCGCCGACGACGAGAATCCTGGGTGGTGCCACGGTGTGCGTCCCTTCTCAGGCTTACGCGGTCGTGTCTCACCTGCCCCGAAGTCCGGGCGGGTCACCTCACATCCTCACCGCAGACCCCTGAACGCGCCTCCCGGCCCGCAGGACCGGGCCCACGGGCCCGACGGGCCACCGGAACCGGGCGCTACCCGAACGGGCCAACGACCGGGCCGACGACCAGTCCGGCCGCTCCCGGCACCCGCCCTGCGGCCGTCAGTACACGTCGCGGACGTACCGCTTCTCCGCCGCCAGGCGCCTGACCCAGGCGGCGGCCTCGTCGGTGTCCATGGAGCCGTGGGCGGCGACGATGTCCCGGAGCGCCCGGTCGACGTCCTTGGCCATGCGTCCGGCGTCCCCGCACACGTAGAAGTGCGCACCGTCCCTGAGCCACTGCCACAGGCGGGGGCCGTGCTCGCGCATCCGGTCCTGGACGTAGACCTTGTTGCGCTGGTCGCGGGAGAAGGCGAGGTCCAGGCGGTCGAGGTGGCCGGACGCCAGATGCGCCTCCAGGTCCTGGCGGTGGTAGAAGTCGGTGGCCCGGCGCTGCTCGCCGAAGAAGAGCCAGTTGGCGCCGGAGTGGCCGCGCGCCCGCCGTTCCTCCAGGAAGCCGATGAAGGGCGCCACCCCGGTGCCCGGGCCGACCATGATCATGGGGGTGGACGGGTCCGCGGGCGGGCGGAAGTGCGGAGAGCGCTGCACGAACACCTGCACCGGCCCGTCGTCGGCGTGGTCGGCGAGATAGGTGGAGCAGACGCCCTTGCGGTCGCGGCCGAGACGGTTGGCCCAGCGGACCACGGAGACGGTGAGGCGGACCTCCCCGGGGTGGGCCAGCGGGCTGGAGGAGATGGAGTACAGGCGGGGCTGGAGGCGCTTGAGCGCCCCGGCCCACTCGGCCGCCGACGCGCGGACCGGGAACTCGGCGACGACGTCGGCCGCCTGGCGACCCCAACTCCACTTGGCGAGGGCGTCCTTGTTGTCGGGGCGCAGCAGCCGCTTCAGTTCGTGGCTGTCGGTGCGTTCCGTCAGGAACCTCAACAGCCCGGTGCTGACACGGGAGATGTCCAACCGGGTGCGCAGCGCCTCCGCCAGCGCGAGCGGCCCGGCGTCGCCGAGGTCGACCGGCTCGTCGGGGTCGAGCCCGGTGAGGGTCAGCCATTCGGACGCGAGCCCCGCGCTGTTGGCCGGCCAGACGCCGAGGGCGTCCCCGGCGTCGTAGGCGAGTTCCCCGTCCCGGGTGTCGAAGGAGAACTGGCGCACCTCCTTGCCGGAACCGGGCAGGCTCAGCAGCCTGTTGCCGACCAGCAGGGTGGCGAACGGGGACGTCCTGGTGTAGCCCGCCGGTACGGGCACCGGCGTGGCGGGGGCGACGGGGTGCGCGGGGGCGACGGGGTGCGCGGTGCCGGGGCCGGCCGACGTGGACGCGGCCAGGGCGGTGAGCACCTGGCCGAGCCACTGCTCGGCCCGCTCCCCGAAGTCGGGTTCGCAGTCGGCGCGCGGGACGAGGCGGGCGGCCCCGAGGGCGGCGAACCGCTCGTCCAGCCGGCGGCCGTGGCCGCAGAAGTCGTCGTACGAGGAATCGCCCAGGGCGAGGACCGCGTACCGGACCCCCTCCAGCCGGACGGCCTCCTCCACGGCCAGGTCCTGCCAGAACCCGGCTCCGTTGTCCGGGGCTTCGCCGTCGCCGAAGGTGCTGGTGACCAGGAGGACGTCGGTCCCGGCGGTGAGGTGGGCCGGTGTCGCCTCCGCCATGGGGAGGAGCTCGGCGGTACGCCCCGCCAGGGCGAGGCGGGCGGCGGCACTCTGGGCGAACTCCTCGGCGTTGCCGGTCTGGGAGGCCCACAGGACGACCAGGCGGCGGGACGTCGCGACGGTGCCGGCGACGGGAGCCGCGGACGGGTCGGGAGTGCCGGCAGGAGTCGCGGTGCCGGCCGGCACCGCGGTGCCCGCTGACGCTGCGGCGTCGGCCGGTGGTGCGGTGCGGGAGAACATCCCCGCGAGGACGCCGTCGACCCAGAGGGCGTGGCCGGTGTCGAACGGCGCGTCCGGCGGCAGGACCGGAACGCCCCCGGCGGGCGGGGCGGCGGCGAGCCCGGAGAGGTAACCGGAGAGATAACGGCGCTCCGGCTCCGCCAGCGGGGGCGGAACGAGGTCCGGCAGCCCGAGCAGGGCGGCGAGCGCCTGGACGGGGGAGTGGGCCGGGGCGGCCGCGGCGGCGACCGGTACGGGCGCGGGGAGCGTGGTCACGGGTGTGGTCTCCGGTTCGATGCTCGGGCGGCCCGCCGGGACGGGGGCCGCCGTCCGGGCGAGGGTGACGGCGCAGACCTTGAACTCGGGCTGGAAGGAGAGCGGATCGACGGCGTCGTTGGTGACGGCGTTGACGCTGAGGTACTCGCCGAACAGATCGTTCCAGTGGAAGGGCGCGAACACGGTGCCCGGCATGACCCGGTCGGTGACCACCACGGGCAGGACGGCGCGCCCGCGACGGGAGGTGACCTCCAGATGGTCGCCCCCCGTCACCCCGAGGGACCGCGCGTCCTCGGGGTGGACCTCCACGAACGGCCCGGGATTCAGCTTGGTCAGCTTGGCGACCTTGCCGGTCTTGGTCAGCGTGTGCCACTGGTGCTGCAACCGGCCCGTGTTCAGGAGGAACGGGAAGTCGTCGTCCGGGAGTTCGGCCGCCGACAGGTGCGGACGGGCGAAGAAGCGGGCGCGTCCGCTCGCGGTGGGGAAGACCAGGCGGGGCCGGGTACCGTCCTCCCGTACCAACAAAGCCTGGCTGACACCGTCGTTGAGGTAACGCACCGGGTTGCGGTCCGGCCCGTCCGCGGCCGGCGCCGGCCACTGGACGGGGGTGGCGCGCAGCCGCTCGTAACTCACCCCGCGCAGGTCCCAGCCCGTCGCCGGGTTCCAGGCCTGCTTCAGCTCCTCGAACACCTCCTCGGCCGAGGAGTACGCGAACCCCTCGGCGAAACCCATCGCGCGGGCCACCCTGGCGATCAACTCCCAGTCGGGCAGAGCCTGTCCGGGCGGGTCGACGACGCCCTGGACGAGCGTGAGGTTCCGCTCCGAGTTGACCATGACCCCGTCGGACTCCGCCCACAGCGTCGCGGGCAGCACCACGTCCGCGTAGGCGTTGGTCTCGGTCTCGGCGAACACGTCCTGGGTGATGACCAGTTCGGCCGCCTCCAGACCTGCGATGACGGTCTTGCGGTTGGCCACCGAGGCGACCGGGTTGGTGCAGATGATCCAGCACGCCTTGATCTCACCGGCGGCCAGTTGCTCGAACATCTCCACCGTGCCGTGCCCGACTTCGGTACGGAGCGAGCCCTCGGGAATCCGCCACAGCCTCTCGACGAAGGCGCGCTCGGCGTCGACCAGCACCGACCGCTGACCGGGCAGCCCGGGGCCCATGTACCCCATCTCCCGCCCGCCCATGGCGTTGGGCTGCCCGGTCAGCGAGAACGGGCCGGAGCCGGGGCGGCATATCGCGCCGGTGGCGAGGTGCAGGTTGACCAGCGCGTTGGTGTTCCACGTCCCGTGGGTCGACTGGTTCAGTCCCATGGTCCAGCAGCTCATCCACTCGCCGGCTTCACCGATCCACCGCGCGGCCAGCCGGATGTCCTCCTCCGGGATGCCCGTGATCCCGGCGACCCTGTCCGGCGGCCAGTCCGCGAGGAAGGCGGGCATCTCCTCCCAGCCCTCGGTGAACCTGGCGATGAACTCCTCGTCGGTGTGCCCGTTCGCGACCAGCAGGTGCAACAGGCCGTTCAGCAGGGCGAGATCGGTTCCGGGCCGGATCCGCAGGAAGAGGTCGGCCTTGTCGGCGGTGGCGTTGCGGCGCGGGTCCACGACGATCAGCTTGGCGCCGGACGCCTTCACCCGGTCCATCATGCGCAGGAAGAGAATGGGGTGGCAGTCGGCCATGTTGGCACCGATGACGAAGAACGCGTCGGCGCGGTCGAAGTCCTGGTACGAGCCGGGCGGGCCGTCGGCGCCGAGCGACAGCTTGTAGCCGGTGCCCGCGGAGGCCATGCAGAGCCGGGAGTTGGACTCGATCCGGTTGGTACGGACGAAACCCTTGGCCAGCTTGTTCGCCAGGTACTGCGCCTCCAGGGACATCTGCCCGGAGACGTAGAAGGAGAGCGCGTCGGGACCGTGCTCGTCCAGGATCGCCCTCAGCCGCCCCGCCACCGAGGCGACGGCCTCGTCCACGTCCGTCTCGACCGGCTCGGCGCCCCGCTCGGCCCGCACCAGCGCCCTGCCCATCCGGCCGGGCGCCGCCATCAGGTCCGCGCTGGTCGCCCCCTTGGTGCAGAGCCTGCCCGCGTTGGCGGGGTGCGCCTTGTCCCCGGAGGCCCTGGCCACCCGGCGGCGGCCGTCGGCCGGGTCCCGTACCAGGTCGAGCACGATCCCGCAGCCGACGCCGCAGTACGAACAGACCGTACGGACGCTGCCGTCGTCCGAGCCAGATGCCACCGAACCCCCACCCCGCGGAGCGTGCCTTACCGGGCGGGACCCTCCGCCAAGGCGGTGATCCCGAGAACAGCACCGTAGGAAGGCCGAATTTCCGGACGGTGACGCGCCGGAGGCACGGGCGGTTACTCCCCGCGCACACGCCGGGGGCGAGAGGTGTGAGGCGGGCGGGGCGGGCGGCGGGGCGGGCGGCGGGCCGCGTCGAAGGCCCGGCCTCCGACGCGGCCCGGCAGGGGGCCCTCGCTCACCCGTGCCAGGACCGCCAGAGCGCCGCGTACGCGCCGCCCGCCGCGACCAGCTCGTCGTGGCTGCCGAGTTCGCTGATCCGGCCCTCCTCCACGACCGCGATCACGTCCGCGTCGTGCGCGGTGTGCAGCCGGTGCGCGATGGCCACGACCGTCCGGCCCTCGAGCACCCGGGCGAGCGAGCGCTCCAGATGCCGGGCCGCACGGGGGTCCAGCAGCGAGGTCGCCTCGTCGAGCACCAGGGTGTGCGGATCGGCCAGCACCAGCCGCGCCAGCGCGATCTGCTGGGCCTGCGCCGGAGTCAGTGCCAGGCCGCCCGAACCCACCTCGGTGTCCAGGCCGTCCGCCATCGCCCTCGCCCAGCCGTCCGCGTCCACCGCCGCCAGCGACGCCCACAGTTCGGCGTCCTCGGCGCCGCTCCGCGCCAGCAGAAGGTTGTCGCGGAGCGAACCGACGAACACGTGGTGCTCCTGGTTGACGAGCGCGACGTGCTCGCGCACGCGCTCCGCCGGCATCCGGGACAGCTCCGCGCCGCCCAGCGTCAGCTCACCCGTCCTCGGCGCGTAGATGCCCGCCAGCAGACGGCCCAGCGTGGATTTGCCCGCCCCCGACGGGCCGACCAGCGCGAGCCGGGTGCCCGGGGCCACGTTCAGCGACACCTCGTGCAGCACGTCCACCCCGGAGCGGTAACCGAAGCGCACCTCGTCCGCCCGGACCTCCCGGCCCTCGGGGCGGACCGACTCGTCGCCGGCTTCCGGCTCGATGTCGCGTACGCCCACCAGCCGCGCCAGCGACACCTGGGCCACCTGCAACTCGTCGTACCAGCGCAGGATCAGCCCCAGGGGATCGACCAGCATCTGCGCCAGCAGCGCGCCCGTCGTCAACTGCCCGACGGTGAGCCACCCCTCCAGCACGAACCAGCCGCCCAGCATCAGCACGCTGCCGAGAACCGTCACGTACGTCAGGTTGATGACCGGGAACAGCACCGAGCGCAGGAAGAGGGTGTACCGCTCCCATCGGATCCACTCCAGGACGCGCCGCTCCGACAGCGCCACCCGGCGCGCGCCGAGCCGGTGGGCCTCCACGGTCCGCCCCGCGTCCACGGTCTCCGCGAGCATCGCCGCCACCGCCGCGTACCCGGCGGACTCCGAGCGGTACGCGGATGGGGCGCGCCGGAAGTACCAGCGGCAGCCCGTGAGCAGCAGCGGCAGCGCCACCAGGACCGCGAGCGCCAGCGGCGGAGCGGTCACCGTGAGCGCGCCGATCAGCAGTCCGGACCAGACCACCCCGATGGCGAGCTGCGGCACGGCCTCGCGCATGGCGTTCGCCAACCGGTCGACGTCCGTGGTGATCCGGGAGAGCAGATCACCCGTGCCCGCGCGCTCCAGAACCCCCGGGGGCAGACCAACCGCCCGCACGAGGAAGTCCTCGCGCAGGTCGGCGAGCATCTCCTCGCCGAGCATCGCGCTGCGCAGCCCCATCGTCCGGGTGAAGAACGTCTGGACCACCAGGGCGACCACGAAGATCACCACCGTGCGTTCCAGGTGCAGGTCGGCGGCCCCGTCCGCGAGGTCCTCCACCAGCCCGCCGAGCAGGTACGGACCGACGACGGAGGCGATCACCGCGACCGCGTTGGCGGCGACGAGCACGGCGAAAGCAGTGCGGTGACGTCGCAGCAGGTCCCGGACGTAGGCGCGCACGGTCGCGGCCGATCCCACCGGCAGAGTGGTGGACGTCGTCGGTGCGGCCGGGTCGTACGTCGGTGGTGCGAGGCCGATCATGCCCTCTCCTCGATCTCTCCGGCTTCCCGGAGGCTGTTCAGCTCGTCGACGGCGCTGTCCGTCCCGGACCCGTGCGCGGGCCCGGTCCGTACGCCCGCCGTCGCCGCCGTCTCCTCCTCGGTCTCCCGGGTGACGACCGAGCGGTAGAGCGGTTCGGTGAGCAGGAGTTCGCGGTGTTCCCCGGCCGCGACGACCGTCCCGCCGTGGACCAGCACGACCCGGTCGGCGAGGTCCAGCAGCAGAGGCGACGAGGAGAACGTCACGGTCGTCCGGCCCCGGCGCAGTTCCTTGATCCCGGCGCCGACACGGGCCTCCGTGTGGGAGTCGACGGCCGAGGTCGGCTCGTCGAGGACGAGGACATCGGGGTCGGTGACCAGGGAACGGGCCAGCGCGAGCCGCTGCCGCTGTCCGCCGGAGAGCGAACGGCCGCGCTCGGTGATGTGGGTCCCCATCGGGTCGCCGTCCGCGTCGACGGACGCCTGGGCGAGCGCGGCCAGCACGTCGGCGCACTGGGCCGCCGCCAGCGCGTCCTCGGCGTGTACCGCTCCCGACGCCGGTACGTCGAGCAACTCCCGCAGCGTGCCGGAGAGCAGCACCGGTTCCTTGTCCTGGACCAGGACGGCGGTACGCGCCCGCTCCAGCGGCAGCTCGTCCAGCGCGACCCCGCCCAGCAGCACCGACGGCGGGGCCGGTGGCAGCACGTTCCCGTCCGACGCGCTGTCCGGCTTCTCGCCCGACGCGCTGTCCGGCTTCTCGCCCGGCGCCGCGTCGGCCGGAGCGTGGCCGCCGAGGCGTTCGGCCAGCCGGCCGGCCTCGTCGGGGTCGCCGCAGACCACCGCGGTGAGGAGGCCCTCGGGGGCCAGCAGCCCGGTGACCGGGTCGTACAGATCGCCGGAGGGGATGGCCGCGCCGGCATCCACGGCGGGGGGACGGGCATCCCGGCGCAACGCCAGCACCCGGACCGCGCGCCGCGCGGAGGGGCGGGAGAAGGAGTAGGCCATGGCGATCTCGGTGAACTGGCGCATCGGGTACAGCAGCAGCACCGCCGAGTTGAACACGGTGACCAGCTGCCCCACCCGGATCTCGCCGTCCCGGGCGAGCCCGGCCCCGTACCCGACCAGCGCGATCAGCAGCGCGCCGGGCAGCAGCACCTGGACCGCCGAGATCAGCGACCACATACGGGCGTTGTGCACGGCCGCGCGGCGGACCTCCTGGGAGGCGCGGCGGTAGCGGTCGAGGAACAGGTCCTCGCCGCCGATGCCGCGCAGCACCCGCAGCCCCGCGACGGTGTCCGACGCCAGCTCGGTGGCCTTGCCGGCCTTCTCCCGCTGGAGATCGGCCCGCTTGGTCGCCCGGGGCAGCAACGGCAGCACCGCCAGGGCGAGTACGGGTACGGAGAGCGCCACCAGGACGCCCAGCGACGGCAGGTAGACCACCAGTCCGACGCAGATCAGCACGAGGGCCGCCGCGGCGGCGACGAACCGGGAGAGCGCCTCGACGAACCACCCGATCTTCTCGACGTCGGCGGTCGACACGGAGACCACCTCGCCCGCGGCCACCCGCCGCGTCAGCGCCGAACCGAGTTCGGCGGTCCGCCGCGCGAGGAGTTGCTGCACCCGGGCGGCGGCGGTGATCCAGTTGGTGACGGCGGCGCGGTGGAGCATGGTGTCGCCGAGCGCGATGGCGATGCCGAGGAGCAGGATCATGCCCCCGGAGAGCACGAGCCGGTCGCCGGAACGGTCGATGACGGCCTGGACCGCGAGTCCGGTCGCCAGTGGCAGCCCGGCGAGGGCCAGTTGGTGGAACAGTCCCCAGGAGAGCGCCTTGAGCTGGCCCTTGAGCTGGTTGCGGCCGATCCAGAGGAGGAAGCGAGGGCCGGACCGGACATCAGGATCGCCGGGGTCCCGGTACGGAAGATCACGAATCTGCATGAGGTCCCAAGCATCGGAAGGACGGAGTCCACCGGCGACGGGCCACAGGCCGTCCAGCCGGGACGGCCTTGACCGAAGTGGTGAAGGGCAAACAGCAAAGGGCTGGCCCGTCATCCGTGGTGGACCAGTGTGCGGCGTCAGATGCGGTGCATCGCAGGGCGGAGGAGCGTCCGCATACTGGATGTATGCGGATGTTCCGACAACGCGGCGAGGTGCCGTAGCTGTCGTCGCACACCCACCAGGGATGACGGGCCAGCCCTAAGGTTTGCCTTTCCTGCCGTTCCGGGCAAATGATTTTCCGTGGATCGGCGGCATTTCTCCTCAAAGCCGCATGGCCGGACCTTCGACAACCCGGCCAGGGCGCGTCAGCCGGACGGGCGCGTCGCCCGTTCCAACTCCGTCATGACGGAGCGGTAGGGGTGCCCGGTGGCCCGGGTCATGCCGATCTCGCACATCCGGTTGGCCGAGAGATGGGCGTCGTGGTCACGGGAGTCGACCTCGGCTGCCTCCTTGGCCGTCGCCGAATCGGTCAGCTCCTTGTGCAGCATCCCGCGGTCGCCGGCGAACCCGCAGCACTTCGCGTCGTCCGGCAGGAACACCTCCTGGGCGCACGCCCCGGCGAGCGTACGCAGCCGGTCCACCACGTCCAGATGCTCCATCGAGCACGTCGGGTGGACGACGGCCGACTCGGCCCTGCGCTCCACCGTGAGACGGGGGAGCAGTTCGTCGGCCGCCCAGACGAGGGAGTCCACCACCGTCAGTTCCCGGTGCAGGGCGCGGTTGTCCTCGGTGAGGTACGGGACGACCTCCCGCGCGATGCCGAGGGTGCACGAGGTGGCGTCGACCACCAGCGGCAGGGCGCCGCCGCCGGTCCAGCCCCACGCCGCCTCCACGATCCGGTTGGCCATCACGGCGTTGGCCGCGTCGTACCCCTTGGAGTGCCAGATCGTCGCGCAGCAGGTCCCGGCGGTGTCGTCCGGGATCCACACCGGCCTGCCCGCGCGGGCGGAGAGGGCGACGACGGAGTGCGCCAGAGACGGCTCCAGGTCCCCCTCGGGGCCGGCGAAGATACGGTTCACGCACGCCGGGAAGTAGACCGCGTGCGCCCCGGGGCGCACGGTGGGCGGGAGCCTGCGAGAGGCCGCCGGCGGGATCTCCGGCAGCCACTCGGGCACCAGGTCGGGGCGGACCGCCTTACGGGCGAGCCGGGTCACCGCCGTCAGCAGCGGGTCCCGCACCCGGTCGCCGAGCCGGTCCGCCGCGGCCACGGCGAGCCGGGCGGCCGACTCCACCAACCGGAAATGCCGCGCGGTGAGCGTCGCGATCCGTTCCTCGCGGGGCGAATGCCGCAGCGAGCGGAAGCCCTTCATCATCGCGCCGGTGTCGATGCCGACCGGGCACGCCAGCATGCAGGTGGAGTCGCCCGCACAGGTGTCGACCGCGTCGTAGCCGTACGCGTCGAGCAGCGCGTCCTCGACGGGGGAGCCGTCCGGCTGGCGCAGCATCTCCCGCCGCAGCACGATCCGCTGGCGCGGCGTGGTGGTGAGGTCCTGGCTGGGGCAGGTGGGTTCGCAGAAACCGCACTCGATGCACGGGTCCGCGACCGCCTCCACGGAGGGGATCGTCTTCAGGCCGCGCAGATGCGCGCGGGGATCACGGTCGAGGACCACGCGGGGGGCGAGCACCCCGTCCGGATCGATCAGCCGCTTCGTCCGCCACATCAGCTCCGTCGCCCGCGGGCCCCATTCGCGCTCCAGGAAGGGGGCGATGTTGCGGCCGGTGGCGTGCTCGGCCTTCAGCGAACCGTCGAACCGGTCGACCACCAGCGTGCAGAACGCGTCCATGAACGCGGCGTACCGCTCGACGTCGGCGGCGACGCCCGCGTCGAACGCCAGGAGGAAGTGGAGGTTGCCGTGGGCCGCGTGACCCGCCACCGCCGCGTCGAAGCCGTGGCGCGCCTGGAGCTCCAGCAGGGCCTCGCAGGCCTCCGCCAGCCGGGACGGCGGGACCGCGAAGTCCTCCGTGATCAGCGTCGTGCCCGAGGGGCGCGAGCCCCCGACGGCGGTGACGAACGCCTTGCGGGCCTTCCAGTACCCGTTGATCGTCCCCGCGTCCCGGGTGAACGCGTTGGTGACCGACGCGGCCGGAGCGACGAGGGAGAGCCCCGCCACCACCTCGGCCGCCGCCCGCTCGTACGCCTCCTGCCCCGCCTCGTCCGGGGCCCGGAACTCGACGAGCAGGGCCGCCGTCTCCCGGGGGAGAGCGGCCCAGTCGGCCGGTACGCCCCGCACGCTGACCGAGGCGCGCAGGGTGTTGCCGTCCATCAGTTCCACGGCGAGGGCGCCGGCCGCGTTGAACAGCGGCACGGCGGCGGCAGCGGCGGTCAGCGAGGGAAAGAAGAGGAGCGCCGTGGAGGTCCGCCGGTCGAGCGGCAGCGTGTCGAAGACGACCTCCGAGAGGAAACCGAAGGTGCCCTCGGAACCGACCATCAGCCCGCGCAGGATCTCCACCGGCGTCGCGCCGTCCAGGAACGCGTCCAGGCGGTAGCCGTTGGTGTTCTTGATCTCGTACTTGGCGCGGATGCGGGCGGTCAGCGCCGCGTCCGCCTCGATCTCCGCCTTCAGCGCCATCAGGCCCTCGCAGAGGCCGGGCTCCGCGTGCGCGAGGAGTTCGCCGGCGGCCGGGTCGGCCGTGTCGACCATCGTGCCGCCCGGCAGGACGAAGGAGAGCGAGGAGACCGTCCGGTAGGAGTTCCGGGTGGTGCCGGCGGTCATCCCGGAGGCGTTGTTGGCGACGACTCCGCCGACCGTGCAGGCGATCGCGCTGGCCGGGTCGGGGCCGAGCACCCGGCCGTACCGGGCGAGGGTGGCGTTGGCCCGGGCGATGGTGGTGCCGGGGCGGATCCTGGCCCGCGCGCCGCCGTCCAGCACCGTCACCCCGCTCCAGTGCCGGCGCACGTCGACGAGGATGTCCTCGCCCTGGGCCTGGCCGTTCAGGCTGGTGCCGGCGGCCCGGAAGACGACGTTCCGGCCCCTGCCGTGCGCGTACGACAGCACCGCCGAGACGTCGTCGACGTCCTCGGCGACGACCACGACCCGGGGCAGGAAGCGGTACGGACTGGCGTCGGAGGCGTACTTCACCAGGTCGGAGACCTTCCAGAACACCTTCCCCGCGCCCAGCAGGGCGACCAGCTCCGAGCGCAGCGGCTCCGGGGTGCCCGCCGCGCTCCGGTCGGACACGCGGTCGGGGGCCGCCTCGCGCGCCCGGCCCGGACGGAGGGCTTCCGGCTTCGGCTCCAGCAGCGGCAACGTGGGCAACGGTCGCTTCTGCGGCGACTGCGACTGCGGCGGCTGTGGCGTCTGCGGCATCTCGGCATCCCCTCGGGCGGCCGGACGCGGTCCTCCCGCGGCCGGGTGCGGCGGCTCAGCAGTGGCGCCCCGGCAGTCCGTCGACCAGGGCGGCCAGCAGCCCGCCGAGCACCTCGCGCTGTTCGGCGGTCAACGGAGCCAGGATCTCCTCCGCGGCGGCTCGGCGCGCGTCGCGCATCTCTCCGAGCGTGGCCCGCCCCTTGTCGGTGATCTCGATGCGCACCACGCGCCGGTTCGCCGGATCGGGGGCCCTGCGCACCCGCTCGCCCGTCTCCAGGCCGTCCACCAGGCTGGTCACCGCGCGCGGGACGACGTCCAGCCGCTGCGCGAGATCGGCCATCCGGGGCGGGGCGTCGTACTGCGCGACCGCGCGCAGCAGACGGAACTGCGCGGGCGTGATGCCGATCGGCTCCAGCTGGCGGCTCTGGATGCGGTGGAGCCGGCGGGTGAGCCGCAGGAGCTGTTCGGCGAGGTGGCCGTCGGAATCGGGGGAGTCCATGCCGGAACAATATCAGGACCAGGTTCATTGTGAGTGTAGGTAACAGTGAGGTACGCTCTTCACGGTTCGGATCGCCCGACCCCCTCCGGGGGACGGGCGGGGCCGGACCGCTGTCCCGACGTGTACCGGTGCGCAGTGCTCCCGCGGGCCCGCCCGCCAGGACACCGCGCGGGCCGCCCGGCCCTCCGCAGTGCCGCAGCCCCCATGAAGGAGCACATGAAACCCGACGGACCCACCTGGACGCCCCCACCCAAGGACGGCACGCAGCCGCCCCCCGAGGTGCGCCGCATCCTCCGCCTCTTCCTCCCCTACCGCGGCCGTCTCGCGCTGGTCGGGCTGCTGGTCGGCGCCTCCTCCCTGGTGTCGGTCGCCTCCCCCTTCCTGCTCCGCGAGATCCTCGACACCGCCATACCGCAGGGGCGCACCGGCCTGCTCACCCTGCTGGCGCTCGGGATGATCGCCACCGCCGTGATGAACAGCGTCTTCGGGGTCCTCCAGACCCTGATCTCCACCACGGTCGGCCAGCGCGTCATGCACGACCTGCGCACCGGCGTCTACACCCAGCTCCAGCGGATGCCGCTGGCCTTCTTCACCAGGACCCGCAGCGGCGAGGTGCAGTCCCGCATCGCCAACGACATCGGCGGGATGCAGGCGACCGTCACCTCCACCGCCACCTCCCTGGTCTCGAACCTCACCGCCGTCGTCGCCACCGTCGTCGCGATGGTCGCGCTCGACTGGCGGCTCACCCTCGTCTCGCTGCTCCTGCTGCCCGTCTTCGTCTGGATCAGCCGCCGCGTCGGACGGGAGCGGAAGAAGATCACCACGCAGCGGCAGCGGCAGATGGCCGCGATGGCGGCGACCGTCACCGAGTCCCTCTCCGTCAGCGGCATCCTGCTCGGCCGCACGATGGGACGCTCGGACTCGCTGGTCAAGGGCTTCGCCGAGGAGTCGGAACAACTCGTCGACCTCGAAGTCCGCGCCAACATGGCGGGACGCTGGCGGATGTCGACGATCGGCATCGTCATGGCCGCCATGCCCGCCGTCATCTACTGGGCCGCCGGCCTGACCCTGAACTCCGGCAGCACGGCCGTCTCCATCGGCACGCTCGTCGCCTTCGTCTCGCTCCAGCAGGGGCTCTTCCGGCCCGCGGTGAGCCTGCTCGCGACCGGCGTCCAGATGCAGACCTCCCTGGCGCTCTTCCAGCGCATCTTCGAGTACCTGGATCTCAAGGTCGACATCACCGAGCCCGCGAGCCCCGTCAGCCTGGACCGCATCCGCGGAGAGGTCGCCTTCGAGCACGTCGGCTTCGGCTACGACGAGAAGAGCGGACCCACCCTCGACGACATCGACGTGAAGGTGCCCGCGGGCGGCAGCCTGGCGGTGGTCGGCCCCACCGGGTCCGGCAAGTCCACGCTGAGCTACCTCGTACCCCGGCTGTACGACGTCACATCCGGCCGGGTGACGATCGACGGGGTCGACGTCCGGGACCTCGACTTCGACTCCCTCGCGAGGGCGGTCGGCGTGGTCTCGCAGGAGACCTACCTCTTCCACGCCTCGGTCGCCGAGAACCTCCGGTTCGCCAAGCCCGACGCCACCGACGAGGAGATCGAGGCGGCGGCGCGCGCCGCACAGATCCACGACCACATCGCCTCGCTCCCCGACGGGTACGACACCCTCGTCGGCGAGCGCGGCCACCGCTTCTCCGGCGGTGAGAAACAGCGCCTCGCCATCGCCCGTACGATCCTGCGCGACCCCCCGATCCTGGTGCTCGACGAGGCGACCAGCGCCCTCGACACCCGTACGGAACACGCCGTGCAGGAGGCGATCGACGCGCTCTCGGCCGGTCGCACCACGCTCACCATCGCCCACCGCCTCTCCACCATCCGGGACGCGGACCAGATCGTCGTACTGGAGGGCGGCCGCACGGTCGAGCGGGGCACGCACGAGGAGCTCCTCGCGCAGGACGGCCGCTACGCCGCGCTCATCCGCCGGGACACCCGCCTGGAGCCCGCCGCGGGGTGACGGCCGGCGGACCGGCTGCCTCGGGCCCTGGCTGCTCCGGGATCCCCCTGCCGGCATTCCCGGTCCGGTTTTCCTCGCCGGTTCTTCTCGTCGGGTTTTCTCGTCGGGTTTTCTCATGGGGTTTTCTCGTCGGGATGTGCCCGCTCGTCACCCGGCCGCAGGGTTCCTGGGTGTCGAGCGTCGTTCCCGCAGATCCGACGCATTTGTACGGTTATCGTGCCCGCATGGTGCGTGCCCGCATGGTGAACGAGCCCGATGCCCTCCACTACCGCCGGAGGCTGCGCCCCACGCGGCGGGGCAAGGTACTGCTGCTCCTCGGGGGTGCGCTCGTGGCCGCCGCCACGGTCGCGGCCCCCCTGCTGGTACCGCGGGGCGCACCCGAGGCGGGGGCCGAGGAGACCGCGTCCCTGGTGATCCCCGAGGGATGGCGGGCGAAGCAGATCTACGCGGCCGTCGACCAAGCGCTCGGCGTCCCCCCGGGCACCACCGAGAAGGCCGTGCCCGGGGCGCACCTTCCCCTGCCCGAAGCCGCGCACGGCAATCCGGAGGGGTACCTGTTCCCCGCGACCTACCCCGTCCGCCCCGGCACGACCCCCCGGAGTCTGCTCCGCTACATGGTGGACACGGCGTCCCAGAGGTTCGGCGGCGACCGGATCACCGACGGAGCACTGCACCACCACATCTCCGTCTACCAGACGGTGACGCTCGCCAGCGTCATCCAGGCGGAAGCGGACACCGCCTCCGACATGGGGAAGGTGGGCCGGGTCGTCTACAACCGCCTGCACCAGGACATGCCGCTGCAGATGGATTCGACGCTCAACTACGCTCTCAGGCGCTCCACGCTGGACACCACCACCGAGGACACCCGGATCGACAGCCCCTACAACACCTACCGCCGCAAGGGTCTCCCTCCCACTCCGATCGGCAACCCCGGCGAACAGGCGATGAGGGCCGCCATCGGCCCCACGGCGGGCTCGTGGCTGTACTTCGTGACGGTCGGGCCGGGGGACACCCGCTTCAGCGAGGACTACGAGGCGCACCGCCACAACGTCGCCGAGTTCAACCGGAACCGGAAGAACGCGGCCGTAGGCCGTTTCTGACGCAGGGACGCAGGGACGCAGGGACGCGGAGCGCGGGCCGCTCGGGACCGTTCGGACCGCTCGGACGGTTCAGGCCGGGGATGGTGCCGGCACACGGGCGGCCACCGACGCGGCGGAGGTCTCCGCCAGCAGCCGCATGACCGAGCGCACCGCGCTACGCCCGGCGCGGTTGGCGCCGATGGTGCTGGCGGAAGGGCCGTAGCCGACCAGATGGACGCGCCCGTCCCGCACCGCCCGCGTGTCCTCCACCCGAATACCGCCGCCGGGCTCCCGCAGCCTCAACGGAGCCAAGTGGTCGACGGCGGGCCGGAATCCGGTCGCCCAGAGGATCACGTCGGCGTCGATCGGGGCGATCCGTCCGTCGTTCCAGGTCACCCCCGTCGGGGTGATGCGGTCGAACATCGGCAGCCGGTCGAGTATCCCGCGCGCCCGCGCCTCGCGGACGGCCTCGTTGAGGGGCAGACCGGTCACGCTCACCACACTCCGGGGCGCCAGCCCTTGGCGTACCCGCTCCTCCACCAACGCGACGGCGGCGCGCCCCTGTTCGGCCCCGAACGGGCCCTCGCGGAAGACGGGTTCGCGCCGGGTCACCCAGTACGTGGCCGCCGCGACGTCGGCGATCTCCATCAGATGCTGCGTACCGGAGGCGCCACCGCCGACCACCACCACCCGCAGCCCGGCGAACTCGTCCGGTCCCGGGTAGCCGGCCGTGTGGAGCTGCCGCCCGAGGAACGTCTCCTGCCCCGGATAACGGGGCCAGAACGGCCGGTCCCACGTGCCGGTCGCGTTGATCAGCGCCCGCGTCGCGTACGTCCCCTCGGACGTCTCGACCAGCAGCCGCCCTCCGCTCCCCCCTCCGGCCGCTTCCCTGACCGCCCTGACATCCACCGGCCGGTGCACCCGGAGCCCGAAGTCGCGCTCGTACGCGTCGAAGTACGCGCCGATCACCTCGGAGGAGGGCCGATCCGGGTCGGCGCCGGTCAGCTCCATGCCCGGCAGCGAGTGCATCCCGTGTACCTTGCCGTACGTCAGCGAGGGCCAGCGGAACTGCCAGGCGCCACCCGGACGCGGTGCGTGGTCGAGAACCACGAAGTCGCGGTCCGGCTCGCCACCGGCCCGCGCCAGGTGGTACGCGGCGGCCAGCCCGGCCTGCCCCGCGCCGATCACCACCACGTCCGCTTCCCGCACCGCCCCAGAATCGTTCACGCTTCTACCAACTCCGGAAGCGCGGCGCCTCTTCCCGGGCGGGCTTCACCTTCCTCCGCAGGGCCTGCTCGCCGTGGGTGCCTCGGACCGGGCGTTCCGGACTGGGCGTCCCGCGGCCGGGGCGGGAAGATGGCGGCATGCCTGATTCCTTCACCACGCACGTCCTGCACCTCACCACCGGGCGGACGGAGACGGTCACCGACCTGACCGGCGACTGCGAGCAGTTCCTGTCCCGTGCCGCCGCCGGCCGGGACGGCCTGCTCAACATCTTCGTTCCCCACGCGACGGCCGGGATCGCCGTCCTGGAGACCGGAGCCGGCAGCGACGACGACCTGCTCGCGACCCTGCACACCCTGCTCCCCGCCGACGACCGCTGGCAGCACCGCCACGGCACCCCCGGCCACGGCCGCGACCACGTCCTCCCCGCCCTCGTCCCGCCCCACGCCACCCTGCCGGTGATCGCGGGCCGCCTGGAGCTGGGGACCTGGCAGTCGGTGTGCCTGGTGGACACGAACGTCGACAACGCGGACCGGCAGGTGCGATTGTCGTTTCTCATGTAGAGCTACGTGTGAGGCAATTTCCCGAGAAGCCGCAGGCAATTCGGCTGCAATTCGGTTGTCACTCATCGTGCACGGATCACTCACCCCGCGCCCCAACCGGCCGGTGTCCGCGCAGCACCTTGCCGTCCACGACGACAACCAGCGCCTGGCTCCCGGTGGCGTCGCATCCTGCAAACACCGGAGCCCCTCGCAACCGCGAGGAGCCCCGGCCCACTTTTCACGTCAGGTCATTGCCTCAAGGGTAGGCGACCACATTGCTGGGAGTGGTGTTCGAGGCGGTCACCGCCCCCGCGTCGTTGATGACGTGGGTGATGGTGCCCACGCCGCCGAGTGAGACCGTCAGAGCGTTGTGGAACTTCACGCCGGGAGTGTTGGGCACTTCGAAGGCGTGGTAGCTGTTCACCGCGGGGTTGACGTTGAAGTAGCAGTAGCTGCCGAGTCCCCATGCCTCGTGGGTGGTGACGCCCGCGCCCACCTTGTAAGCGGCATATCCGTTGACCCCTGCCGCGCTCATCCACGCGCCCTGATTGGGCACGTCGTACGGCATCTCGTTCTGGAAGAAGATCGTCTTGCCGTTCTGGCCGTTCCAGACAACCTCGTGCTTCTGGTAGTGCTCGACGAAGAGACCGGTCGCCAGAACGCTGCTGCCGTTGACGATCACGCCGGTGTCCGCCGTGTTGGTCGTCCAGCCGAAGGTTCCCGCATTGCCGTGGTCGGCCCGCCAGGCCCAGATATGGTCGATGATCGCGTTGTTGCTGTTGACGATCAGGCTGGTCGTCGCCTTGCCGGCGATCTGGCCACCGATCCGGAAGAACACGTCCTGGATGGTCGTCGGGTTGCCCGCGTGGCTCGCGGACGATCCGGACGGGCCGATGGTCAGCAGCGCCGCCGAGTTGGTGGTTCCGGCGTCGATCAGCAGGCCCTTGAGGCGGACTCCGTCCACGTCGGCGACCTGGATCGCGTTGACGCCGTTGTCCGGGACGAAGGTCGGGTAGCCGATGCCGAAGACGACCGTGTTGGGCCGGGTGATGTTCAGCGTCTGGTTCAGGTGGTAGACGCCCGGCGTGACGAACAGGTTGCAGCCCTGAGAAAGGGCGTTGTTGATGGTCGCGGCAGTGTCGCCGGCCTTGACCACGTAGAACTGGCTCATCGGCTGAGAGGTGCCGGGAGTGCTGCCGTTCGCCCAGCTCGCCCCCGATGCGTTGGTGCGCAGCGACGGCAGGAACACTCGGTATTTTCCGGCGCCGTCGACGTACAGATACGGCACGTCACGGGAGACCGGGGTGGTGGCCAAGGTGGTTTCGGGCGGGTTGGGGAAGGTGTTCGCGGGAGCACCGGCGGTGCCGGAGAAGACCATGTTCCACACGCCGCCGGCCCAGCTGCCCACGTTACTGTCCCGGGTGTACCACTGCTGCTGCGAGATGGACGCCGCCTGGCCGCTGACTTTGGTGTCGGCGATGTAGCCGCCGCTCGCCCAGCCGTAACTGGCCGGGTAGAGCTGCAGGTCGCCGCGGACGTCGATCCGGCGGAACGGGGCCGCCTGGGCCACGGCCCAACGGTTCCCGCCCACCGGATTGATGGCCAGATTCTCGGCCGAGCGCCAGAAGTTCTGCGTCGCGTTGCCCGCGTCCGAGGCGTTGAAGGCGTCCACGGTGACGTGTCCGTTGATTGTCACGTCGCCCGGATTCTGCCCGAGACCCGCCACCGAGGTGTAGTAGCCGACATTGTCGTCGACGGCGTACGTACCCGGCTTGAAGAGCTGTGCCACCCGGTTCTCGCTGAACTGCGCGGAGGCGGTGTCCTTCATCTGGGCGAACTGCGCGTCGAGCTGCGCCTGAATGGTGGCACTGGACATGCTCGGGTCGTAGATGTGGACGTTCGGGCCGAAGTTCGGCGTGTCCGACTGGGTGGGGCAGCTCGCCGATGCGCCGATCGTGTAAGTCGCACTGGCGACGGCGGAGTCGGCGAGTCCGGACTTGATGGCGATGGCCTTGATGGTGGCAGTGGCCGTGACACTGATCGGCGCGCTGTACAGAGTGGACGCCGCGGTGGGGGTGGAGCCGTCACGCGTGTAGCGGATGCTCGCGCCCGCGGTCGCGTCGGCGAGCGTCACGCTCTGGGCCGATGCGTAGGTGCCCGCTGCGGGAGTGAAGGTGGGTGTGGCAACAGTGCCGGTTCCACCGCCGCCCTGGGTGTACGTGAAGTGGGGCGTGTCGTACTGCGGCCCGCTCTTCTCGTAGGTGAACCAGTACTCCAGGACCGTTCCGTTGGCGAGCGAGCCGACGGTCTGGGTCCACGTGCCCGCATTGTTGGTCATACGGACGTTCTGTTGGTTGGCGCTGTTGACCAGGTAGTGCACATCGACGTAGACCGCGGACGTGGTCGGTGTGAACGAGATCTGAGCTTGCGTGGAGCTCAGTTGAGTGACGCTCTGGGTGTAGTCAGGCGCGGCTGCCGAGGCGGGAGCGGCGCTCTGATCGAGGCCGAGCAGCCCGACGAGCGCGAGTAGGAGCGCACTCAGCAGAGCGATGACGCGGTGCTTCGGACCTGGCAGGGATCTCATGCGGCCGGGCGGGACGGTAGTGCGCATGGGTGGGAGTCCTTTCACCTGGTTTCGTGAAGTGAACACCGGAGCAACGCGGAAGACAGGGTGCAGACGGTCTCGACACTGTGCAGTGCATCGCCTTGACAACTCTGCAGACCTTTGAATCACCCTCTTGAAAACGCTCTCAATCTACGGATGAGCGAGGTGCTGGATTCATCAAGGCAGTGTTGAGTGACAACGGTGAACCGTCAAGAAGATGCACAAGCTTCAAGTCTTGAACGTTTACCGCGCGCCAAGTCGCATCCAAGGGCTGTCCCGTAATCCCTGGTGGGTGTGCGACCACGGATTACGGGACAGCCCTCGGGTTCGGCCACGAGGTGGCCCCGCGCCGGGCGTTCGTAGGCACCTTCTGGGCAGAGGCGTGCGCGGTGGCGGGGTCAGCTGAGTTCCCGGCCACAACGCCGCGACGGCGGCGCTGGGCCGGTGAACCCCGCCCCCTACTGGCCGAACTCGCCGCGCAGCGCCGTCAGCTTGCGCGGCAGGTCGTACTCCGCGCCGCCCTCGTGGCCGTTGTACGGGAATACCTCGATGCGCGCCGGGCCCGCATAGCGGTGGTACGCGGCGAAGACCGTCGAGGAGGGGCAGATCTTGTCCATCAGCCCCACCGAGAACCATGCCGGGGCCGTCGCACGGGCCGCGAAGTTGACGCCGTCGACGTACGAAAGCGTCTCCATCGCCTCCTCGATCCGGAACCGGTGCCCGGACAGCCACCGGGCGATCTCCGCGTACGGCCCGGCGTCGGTGATCTGCGAGGCGCGCCGGTAGTGGCAGAGGAACGGCACGTCGGCGACGGCCGCCACCAGGTCGTCCCTGAGCCCGGCGACGGCGAGCGCCAGACCACCGCCCTGGCTGCCGCCGAGCACCGCGATTCGGTCCGGGTCCACCGCCTCGTGCGCCTTGGCGGCGTCGACGGCCCGCACGGCGTCGGTGATGAGCCGACGGTAGTAGTGGCGGTACGGATCCTCGATGCCGCGGGTGAGGAAGCCGGGGGAGGAGGAGCCGTGTCCGTCGGGGCCGATGTCGGGGGTGTCGGCGGTGTTCTTCCCGCCGCCCCCCTGCCCCCGGTTGTCCATCACCAGGTGCGCGTAGCCGAAAGCGCTCCAGGTCAGCCAGGCGTACGGGATGCCCCGGCCGCCGTTGTACCCGATGTACTGCACCACGGCGGGCAGCGGCCCCGAGCGGACCTTCGGCAGCAGCAGCCACGCCTTCACCGGCTGGCCGCCCCACCCACGGAACGTCACGTCGAACACGTCGACGGTGGCGAACCCGGCGTCGTACGGGACGAACTCGGCGGCCAGGTCGTGGCGGACGGTCTCGGCGAGGGTCTTGCCCCAGAAGGCATCGAAGTCGGCCGGTTCCTCCGGCTCGGGACGGTATTCGCGCAGTCGGTCCAGCGGCATGTCGAACAGCAAGGTCCTAGCTCCGGTTCAGAGTGAGGTCGAGGGTCGCGCCGTGCAGGCCGGCGGTGTCGGCGGTGATCCGGACACCGGTCGCCGTGGGGGTCACGGACACCCCGGGGTCGGCGCGGGCCACGGTCCGGGCGGTGCCGGTCAGCTCGACGGTCACCGACGACCGGAGCTGGGTCGGGTCGGAAAGCGCGATCTTCACGGTGGGTCCGTCGGGGCGCACCAGCGCCGAGACGGGGCCGTCGGCGGTCAGCTCCTGGGCGGTGCCCGCCGTCCAGAAGTTGGCGGCCAGCAGTCCGTCGGTGAGCCGGCGCACCGCGTGCACGGCGGTGGAGCCCTCGACGAGTGCGAGCGGCGGGGCGGCGGCCCACTGCTGGGTGCGCGCGGCGGAGGCGGCCGGTGCCTGGAGGTAGAAGTACCCGGCGTCTTCCGGGGCCTCTCCGTGGTCCTGCCAGAGCGTCAGGTACGGGCGGGTGACCGGGGTGTCGGTGCCGTACTTCAGGTTGATCTCCCGCCAGGTCGCGGTCCGCTCCTCGCGCAGGGCGCGCAGCGCGGTGCCGGCGGGAAAGACCCAGCCGCCGGTGCCGGCCAGGTGCACCCAGCGCACCCCCTCCGGCGACGCCTCCCAGCCGGTGGTGGTGGGGGCGGCGACCCCGTCGATCAGGAGCGGTGCCGCCGGGTCGGCCAGCTTGCGGTTCTCCACCACCGTCTCGACGGCGCCGGCGTCGGCGGAGATGCCCGAGCCGACGTACGCGATCACGTCGTCCAGGCAGAACCAGCTCTTCAGCGCCCGCAGCGAACTCCCGTACGCCCGCAGTTCCATGCCGTACGCGCCGAGCGTGGTGCCCTGCAGTACCGTGCCGCCCGCCCAGTCCGCCGTGCTGGTGGTCCGCTGCCCCGCCGCGTCGGCGGGTGCCCCGGCCGTCACCGTGGTGCCCGGCAGCCGGGTCGCGTCGACCGTCGGCCAGTAGTCCTCGCTGTAGTGGCCGAGGTCACCGGTGTACAGCAGCACCATGCCGTCCGACAGGTGCCAGCCGTGCAGGTTCTCGTTCTGGATCGACTCGTAGTTGTAGATGCGGCTGGAGTACGCCGAGACGCCCAGTGAGAACGCGGGGCGATGGTGGGCCGCCTTGTCCATCCGGGGGTGCTGTTTGTGCGTCAGCAGCGGTCCGCGCGCCGGGACGGGGGAGGCCAGCACCCGCTGTGCGGCGACCAGTGACGCGAGGTCGGTCACGGCCAGGAAGTCGCGGTAGGTGTCCTCCGCGATCCACTGCTTGACCAGCGAGGTGAACCGGTCGCCGGTCTCGCCGGGGAAGCCGGGGATCAACCGCAGTACCGCCTCGATCACGGTCTGGGCCGAGACGTGCCCCTGCTTGCTGGGGCGGGCGATCTCCCGGCCGCAGACCGACGCCATCACGTCGCCGCGTGCCATCAGTGGGTCGAACCCTTCGTCGACCCACCCGCGCACATGGTCCAGATCCGGGTCGGTGACCGTCCACGCGGTGCCGGCCAGCAGGTTGAGCAGCCGGGAGAGGCTGTTGAGCAGCTCCTTGCCGTACCCGCCGCTGTAGGGGTGTTTGTAGTGCTGGAGGAACGAGCCGTCGGAGTAGAAGCCCTCCCCGGTCCCCTCGGCCGCCGCACTCGTGTCGTTGTACGCCAGCACGCTGTTGGCGCCCGCGCCCTCGACGTCCGACAGGGCGTCGCGTACGCCGGCCAGCGCGTCGCCGTCGTCGCGGAGCACGGCGTTGACGGCGGCCACCGTCGACACCCAGACCCGGTTGGCGCCGGTGGCGATCTGCCGGTCGGCGCGCCACAGGTTGGGGTCCGGTGTGTAGTGGTGGACCGCGTCGGTGATCCGGCCGAGGCGGTCGGCGCCCAGCACGTCGTACAGCAGCACGGCGGTGTCGTTGAGGGCGAGCGGGGCGCCGATCTCCCAGTCCCAGTCGTTGTCGAACCGGGTGTGCGCTTGGCCGTAACGGTTCGTCAGCATCCAGTCGACGCCGCCCAGCAGCAGGTCGCGCAGCGCCGTGTCGCCGTACTGCGGGGTGCCCGGCACCGCCCACGCGGTCGCGGCCGTCGCCAGCCGCTTGAAGGAGGTGGTGACGTGGTTGGAGAGGGTGGTGCTGGTCAGGTCGGGGAACAGCCCGTCGGTCGCGGTGGGGTCGAGTCCCGTCGCGGCGGTGGTCGCAGCTCGGCCGGTCCTCGCCACGGCCGCGGCGATCCGTTCGTCGGCGAGGTCGAGGCCGGGGCCGCCGGTGAGCAGGGTGTGCCAGCGCACGCGCAGTGCCGCGGCGTCGCCCTCGGCCGCCCGCGCGGATGCGGCCGGGCCGATCGGCAGGGCGAGGGCCGCGCCGGCGGCTGCCGCACCGGCCAGGACCGTGCGGCGGGTGGTGGTTCGTTCCATGCGGGTCCTCACAGGAGGTGTCGGCGGTCGACGGCGGCGGCGAGCGCGGCGTGACCGGAGGGATCGGGGTGCAGGCCGTCGCCGCTGTCGTGGGCGGGCAGGATGCGGGACGGGCGGGACGGGTCGCGCAGCGCCCGGTCGAAGTCGGCGACGGCGTCGAAGACCCGGCCGGTGCGCAGTGCCGCGTTGACCGTCTGCCGGACCGTTTCGAGCTCCGGGGTCCAGCGGATCCACCCCTCGAACGGGGTGATGGTGGCGCCGACGATCCGCAGCCCGGCGTTCCGGGCGCGCAGCGCTGTTTGCCGGTAGGCGGCGAGCAGCCGGGCCGGGTCGGTCTGGCTCGGCGGCTGCTGGAGGTCGTTGACGCCCAGTTGCAGCAGGACGGTCCGCAGCCCCGGGAGTGACAGCACGTCCCGGTCGAATCGGGCCTGCCCGCCGGTACCGAAGCGGGCGTCGTCCAGCAGCAGCCGGTTGCCGCTGATGCCGAGGTTGGCGACGGCGGAGCCGGGCAGCCGGCGGGCGAGCTGGTCGGGCCAGCGCAGGTCGGCGTCGTCGGGGGTACCGACGCCCTCGGTGACGGAGTCGCCGAGCACTGCGATCACCGGGCCGCGTGTCCCCGTCGTCTCCACGCCGGTCAGCAGGAACACCGAGGTGGTGCGCTCCCCGTTGACGGTGTGCGAGGCGTGGGTGTTGCGGTGGAAGGAGAGCGGGCCGGTCGGTCCCGGCAGCCGGGTCCCGACCGTGAGCCGTGATCCGTCGGAGGCCGTGAGTCCCTCGACCGGGTCGCTGGTCAGCGATCCGCCCGCGGCCAGCCACTCCCGGCGCAGCCCGCCGAACGTCACCGGCCGCCCGCCGGCCGTCACCGGGCCCACCAGAACCGGGACCGTGCCGAACGCGTGGGCGTACCGTAGCCGCACCCGGCCGCCGGCCGACAGCCGCACCACCGAGGTGCACACCCCGTCGGTGAGCCCGGTGTACGCGACCGGGTCGGTGGGCGTGGGCGCGGTCTGCGCCGTCGCCCACGAGGCGGTCCAGCGTGCGCCCGCGGTGCCGCCGGCCGCCGCCGCACCCGGTGCGAACGCCACCGTGGTCGCACCGGCGGCGGCAGCCGCTCCCGCTGTGAGCACCGCCCGTCTCGCGGGCTCCCGCCCGGTCACTGGGGGCACGCGCCGGTGGGGGCGTACTCGGCGCCGTAGGTGCCGATCGCGTCGCCACCGGTGTTGCCGCTCATGGTGTTGGTGCAGACCGGCCCCTGCGGGGTGCGCATGAACTTGATGCCGCCGCCCGCGTTGTCCGTGATGGTGTTGCCGTAGACGCTGGTGCCGGTCCCGTCGGTGGCGGTGTCGCCGCCCAGGCGGATGCCCGCGCCGGTGTTGTCGTGGATCGTGTTGTACCGGAAGATGTTGCCGCTGCCGCGTGCGTCGAGCCCGCCGGAGCTGGAGTCCTTCTGCTCGCCGCAGTCGTTGTACTCGACGTAGTTGTTGGTCGAGTTCTCCTTCACGTCCACGCACTCGTTGCCGCGGGTGGCGATGGTGTTGTGGTGGATGCGGTTGTTCCGGCTGACGTCGGCCGCGGCGTCGGGCGCGCCGTTGGCGCCCTGCTGCTCGGGGGCGGTGCCCAGATAGATGCCCTCGCCGTTCTTGCCGCCGCCGCCGTACTTGAAGTCGGCGACCCCGCAGTCCGTGATGGTGTTGTCGTTCACCTCCGCGCCGGTCACCAGATAGCGCAGCCGCAGGCACTCGTCGGCGGCGTTCTTCAGCGTCATCCCGGTGATGTGCAGTGCGCCCACCCCGTTCCCGGGAGTCATGCTCATGACATAGATGAGCTTGAGGCGGTAGCTCGCCACGTCGTCGGCCGAGGCGAACCGTCCGTCCACGGTGAAGCCGCTCAGCGTCGTGGAGTCGTGCCGCACCTGGATGATCCGAGAGTCGCCCGCCCCCTTCACCACGGCGTTCGACGGGCCGGTGATCGTCACCCCGGCGCGCGCGGTCACCACGTCCTGCAGGTACGTGCCCGCCGCCAGGTTCACCACCGCCCCCGCCGGCGCCAGGTCCACGGCCTTCTGGATGGTGGCGAACGGGGAGCCCGCCGACGTGCCGGAATTGGCGTCGCTGCCGGACGGCGAGACGTAGTACGCGGTCGCCCCCGCGGCGGCCGGGGCCGCCTGGGCGGCGGCGGGGAGGGCCAGCGGCGCGGAGCACGCGACGAGCGCGGCGGCGAGGAAGGTGCGTGGTGCACGGCTCATGGGGTGTGCCTCCTGGGATCGGCGAACGACAGAGCGAGCAGAACGGGAACGCTGGGGCCGAACAGCAGAGGACCCAGCGGTACGACGAGGGAGAGCAGCGCGGCGGAGACCACCGCGCCGAGCAGCGCGGTGCCCCGGGCCGGCGAACCGAAGCCGAGCGCCAGCGCCCCCGTGGACCAGGAACGGACGGTTCCGCCGGGGGCCCGGCCCGCTTCGGCGGCGAGCGCCACGTGGTGGACGGCGAGGACGGCCGCGATGCCCACCTGAGCGGCCAGGACCACGAACGTCCAGGGTTCCGGACGCCCCAGCAGATGGACGACGTTGGCGGCCAGCACGCCCGCCGCCGCGGTGGACGCCAGACCGTGCGGCCACAGCGTCCGCCAGTAGCGCGGGAAGGCGCGGAGCGTCCGGGTGAAGCAGGCGCTGTCGCCCTCCACCCGCCACCGCTGCAGCCCGTACGCCATCGCCGCCAGGGCAGGGAGCCAGGTCACCACCCCGAGTGCCAGCAGCGCGAACGCGGCCCCGGCCTGCGCGGGATGGGCGACGAACTCCAGTCGCCGCAGCAGCGTCGGCCACCCCGCCGTGGTGGGGGCCGGCTCGGGCGCCGTGGACGTGGTGGTGCTCATGCGCGGTCCGCCTCTGCGATGGTGGGCACGCCAGGAGTGGCGAGCGTTCCGGTGAACGGGTGGGTGGCGTCCAGCAGTACCCGGCCGCCCACCTCCACCCGGGTGGCCGCGACGACGTGGGGAGGCCTGCCCGCGGCGAGCAGCACGGCCGCCGCGTCCGCGACGACGTCCGCCGAGCGGATCCGGCGGGACACGGGGGACAGGTACACGCTCTCCTCGCCGCCGCCGAACACCACTCCGTGCCCCGCCTCGCACGTCACCGGCTCCGCCGCACCGCGTCCGCCCGGCTCGACCGTCGTGAGGAACAGTCCCTCCCGTGCCCGGCCGGTCGTCACGCGCAGCGTGTGGAGCGTCCGGCTCAGCGCCAGCTCCGGGGTGCTGGAGGTGGGGTTGGCCGTCACCTCGGTGACGCCCTCGGTGACCGAAACCGTCCGCGGCGCGAACCGCCGCACGTGCGCGACCGCCCCGCCCGAGCGGATCAGCCGGTCACCGTCCGCGAGTTCCTCGGTAGGGTGGTCGGTCTGCAGCAGGAACGTCCACGCGCGCGGGGCGTCGGCCTCCGCCAGGTCCAGCAGCACCAGCCGGCCGGACGGGGTGAACACCAGCGTCCGGTCCAGCCGCCGCACCCCGAGTTCCGGGGCGTACATCGCGGCGATCTCCGCCGTGGCGTGCGCCCAGCCGTCCTCCTCGCCCACCAGCACGTCCCGCTGCCGGGCCTGCCGCTCGAACGGGATGTCCTTGTAGACGTGGTACCGGTCCTCGTCCGCGTACCCCTGCCCGTCGACCAGCAGCAGATTGTGGTGCGCGGCCTTCTTCCGGTTGCTGTATCCCTCGTCGACGGCGAGGAACGCACCCTGCGACACCAGCACGAACGATCCCGAATCGGGGTGGTGGTGCCCCTGGTCGAGTGTCTCGTGCCCCCGTTCCGCACGGTGCTTCGCACTGGTTTCCCACGCCCCGTGGCCGCCGCCCGGACTGGCCTTGAACGACACCAGCGTGGCGTCGTCGTCCCAGCTCGTCCTGGCCGCCAGCAGTCCCAGGTCGGGGAAGAACGCCCGCGTCGCGGTGGGCCGCGCCGCCGCCACCGACGGGTCGTACCAGAGGTGTTCGAGGTACGCCTCCGGCAGAATGCCGGGCCGCACCCCGCTCCCGGCCGCCTCCGCGCGCAGCAGCGGCCCCGAGGCGAGATCGCCCATGAACTGCGCCTGCGGGATGCCGTACTGCGCGGCGAGCCGGTAGTACAGCGCGGCGCTGTGACCGCTGCGCCGGTCGTGACAGTCACCGTGGTCCACGTTGAACGCGAAACCGGGCGCCGTCTGGTGCAGCCGGTAGTCGAAGGTGTGCGCCATGAAACCGCCGCGGTCCCACCAGTCCACGCCCTCGGCCTCCTGGAGCAGGTCCAGGTGGATCGCGAGGAACGGCACCCCGTACCGCCAGTACACGACACCCTCGGCGTGCGAACCGTCGGCCGGCATCAGATCGAGGACCGTGCCGAGGTTCTCCCGGGCGCGCTCCGTCCACTCCTGCTCGCCGAGCACGTAACCGGCCGTGGCCAGGCCCGTGTAGCAGATCCAGTTGTGGTTCTGCCAGTACGAGGACGACCACCAGCCGCCCTCCGAGGCCACCGCGAACTCGTACAGCCGCCGCCCCTGGAGCAGCAGCTTGTGCCGCAGCGACAGGGCTGTCTCTTCCGGGAGTTCACTTTCCGTCCAGCGCAGCACGAGGGAGAGGTGGTGCAGCAGCCAGCCGGCGTCCAGATCGTGGTCGGGGAGGTGCGCCCGGCCCCAGTGCGGCAGCCGGACCGCCGCCTCCGTCCAGCGGACGCACTCCGCCAGATGGGCCGGATCGCCGCTCACCCGGTACGCGAGCGCGGGGTTGGAGGCCGCCGGGCCCAGCCAGGTGATGCTGGCCCGCGGATGGGTGACCGGCGGAGTCAGCCCGCGATGGCGGACCGCCTCCTCCAGCAACCGGGCCTCCTTCGCCGGGCGCGGTCCGGGCGGCGGGGTCGCCGAGAGCAGCACCGGTCAGCCCCCCGTCCTGAAACGCGCCGCCGTGCCGTCCGCCAGCTCCACCGTCAGCTCCTCGCCGTCCAGCCGTACATCGGTCACGGCAGGGCCCGCGGTCGCCGCCTGGTACACCGACGCGAACACGACCCGCTCCGTCTCGGCGGTGAAGTCCACCTGTGTGCACACCCGTTGGGGATCATCCGCCGGACCCGGGCCCGGCCGGGCGGCCGGCCGCACCGGAACGTCCGCAGCGTGGGTGTGCCATCCGTGCAGCGTCTCCTGGCCGTACCACGTGGTGCGCACCGGACCGCCCGCCTGCGCCTGCACGTCCAGCGAGGTGCCGGGCCGCAGGTGCGCCGCGAACCGGCGTGGGCGCTCGCCGGTCACGGTCAGCAGGTCCACCAGGTAGCAGCCGCCGAGGGCCACCCGGCGCACCGCGCGCACCCCCTCGTACGCCGTCGTCACCTCGGCCGTCACCGACGACGCGTCCGCTTCGAGCAGCACGCCGGCGCACTCCGCCTGCTCCGCACCGTCCGCGCCGAACGCCGGGTGGGCCGCCGTGGAGGCGTAGTGATCCCGGAACACGGTGTGGGCGTAAGGGACTTGACCGGGGTCGGGCTGCCACGGCGTGATGTCGCCGTAGAGATACAGCGACAGCTTGTCCCGGTGGCCGTGCGAGCCGCCGTGCGGACCGAAGTCCAGCAGCGCGTGGATCCCCGCTCCCCGCAGCACGCCGTAGCCGGCCGCGCCGAACACCGTGACCGGGGCCGCCGGGGCGCGCCGGGCGAGCGGCGGCCCGGTGAACCAGCCGCCGAGCAGACCGTCCAGCCCGTCGTCGGCCGCGCCCAGCTCGCGCCGAGCCTGCGCCGCCACCGCCTCCAACGACTCCGCCGGCACCAACTGCTGGGCCAGAGCGACCAGTTCCAGCCACTCCAAAGCCAGTGGGTGACGGGCGTACGGGCCGTCGTGCAGCGCCGGCAGGATGCCGCCCGGCGTGGCGATGACCGCCAGCACGTCCGTCATCCCGGCCAGCACGTCCACCACGTCCCGCGGCAGCTTTGCCGGGGCCGTCCCGCGCAGCGCCAGCAGCGCCGCCCGCAGCACGAACCCGTGGTAGTAGGTGCTGCCCTCCCACTCCCAGCCGTCCTCGGCGACCGCCACCCGCAGATGCGCGTACAGCCCCTGGTCGCCCTCCAGCCAGTTCTTGGCGCCGTCCCACTCGCGGCCACGGACGGCCGAGGCCGCCCGGCCGGCGGCGACGCCCGCCGCGTTGAGCCACGCCGTGTAGTTCGAGGCGAGCTGTCCCCGGCCGGTCAGCACGTCACGGGCGTCCGACGCCGCCCGCTCCAGCTCGTCCAGGAACGGGCCCAGCGGCGCCAGGTCCTCCGTGCCCTCCTCGGCGAGGGTGATCACGGCATGGCCGATGTTCACCGCCCAGATGGCGTCCGTCAGCGCCTGGTGGAACATCCGGCCACGCAGCATCCACGCCTGGGCCTCACCGTGCCCCTCCGCCGCCAACTCCGCGTACAGTGCGCCGAGCTCCGTCAGACCCGCCACCGCCTCCGCGCGCCCGCCGCGATGGGCGAGCACCCGCAGGTGCCTCGCCCACGCCTGGTGCGACAGCACCGTCCAGGCGCCGCGCACCGCCTCGTCGTCCACCCGGCAGCCGTGCGCGCACCGGGCGCCGCCCGCCGGGAAGACCCCGGAGAGCAGATCGGCGTGGTCCAGCTCCACCCCGTGCACCGGACAGACGTACGCGTGCCACCAGCCGCCGCGCTCCCGCGCCATCCGCATCAACGCGGCCACACGCCACCGTCGATGTCCACCGTGGTCCCGGTGAGGAACCCGGAGGCGGGCGAGGCCAGGTGGACGACGGCCGACGCCACGTCCTCCGGCGTGCCGGCCCGGCCCACCGGGATGCCCGCCGCCATCGCCTCCTGGGCGGCGGGAGCGGTGAACGTGTCGTGGAAGGCGGTGCCCCGGATGAAGCCGGGGGCGACGCTGTTCACGGTGATCCCGGTGGAGCCCAGCTCCTTGGCCAGTCCCTTGGTGAAGCCGCGGACCCCCGCCTTCGATGCGGCGTACGCGACCGAGCCCGGCCCGCCGCCGTTGTGCGCGGCCAGCGAGGACATGGTGACGATGCGGCCGGCCGACGACTGCTTCAGGTACGGCAGCGCGGCCCGCACGGTGCGGAACGCCGACGTCAGGTTGACGGAGACGACCTGGTCGAAGTGTGCGTCGGACATCTCCTCGACGGTGGCCCGGCCGATCAGGTGGCCGGCGTTGCAGACCAGGACGTCCAGACCGCCGAGGAAGGAGACGGCCTCCTCCACCAGACGGTCCACGTCGGCGGAGACGGTGACGTCGGCCTTGAACGCCTTGGCCCGGCGGCCCAGCGCCTCGATGGCGGCGACGGTCTTCGCCGCCTCCTCGCCGGAGGAGTGGTAGTGGACGGCGACATCGGCGCCGGCCTCGGCGAGTCCGACGGCGATGGCCCGGCCGATGCCGTGGCCGGAGCCTGTCACCAGAGCGAAGGAACCGTTGAGATCAGCAGACATGGGTAGTGCCCTTTCGTTGCCGGCCATGTGGAGGCCGGGTCCGGTCCCCGGCCGGATGCGGTGGCGGGGAACCGTGGTCAGGCGGACTCGCCGTCGAGCGCCGTCACTTGAGACCGGCGGTCGCGAAGCCCTGGACGAAGTAGCGCTGGCCGATCAGGAAGAGAACGACCATGGGAAGGGTGGCCAGAGTGGTGCCCGCCATGAGGAAGTGCCACTGGGTGCCGTTCTCCGTCTTGAAGACGGAGAGCCCGACCTGGATGACCCGGAGACTGTCGGTGTGGGTCACCAGCAGCGGCCAGAGGAAGTTGTTCCACGACGACTCGAAGGTCAGCAGCGCCACCGTGGTGAGTGCCGGCTTGACCTGCGGCGTCATGATCCGGGCGTAGATCCGGAACTCGCCGAGCCCGTCGAGACGGGCCGCCTCCTCCAGCTCCACCGGCAGGTCCAGGTAGAACTGCCGGAAGAGGAACACGGCGAACGGCGTCACCGCACCCGGCACGATCAGCGCCCACCAACTGTCCAGCCATCCGCTGCCCCCCTGGCCGAAGAGGTCGTTGCCCCCGGCGAGCGGCATGAAGCGGACGATCAGGAACTCGGGCAGCACCTTGGTGTACGTCGGGATCATCAGCGCCGCGACGAAGAGGTAGAAGATGACCTCGCTGCCCCGGAACCTGATCCGGGCCAGTGCGTATCCGGCCATGGACGCCACCAGCACGTTGATCACCGTGTGGCTGATCGCGATGATGAAACTGTTGCGGGCGTAGGTGGCGAACGGAGCGGCCTTCAGCGCATCGACGTAGTTGCCGAACTCCCAGTGCTGCGGGAGCAGTCCAGAATCCTGCGAGGCGATCTCGACCGGCGTCTTGAGCGAGGTCAGCACCATCCAGACGAACGGCACCACCATCAGCAGCGAGATCACCGACAGTGTCAGGTAGAGCACGATCCGGCCGGGGGAGAGCGGGGCGCGCCGGGCGCGCGGTGCGGGGGCCTTGGCCGTGACCGCCGCCGGGGCGGTGAGGGTGGGATCAGTCGTTGCCACGGGTGCCTCCCATGATCCTTCGGTTGACCAGGGTGAAGCCCATCAGCAGCACGAAGAGCACCAGGGACTGCGCGCAGGCGTATCCGACGCGGAACTCCCGGAAGGCCGACTTGTAGATCTCGTACGTCATCATCGTGGTGCTGTTGGCCGGACCGCCGTCGGTGAGGATGTAGATCTGGTCGAAGGACTGGAAGGCCGTGATCATCGAGGTGATGAGCACGAAGAAGGTGGCCGGCTTCAGCAGCGGCAGGGTGATGGAGAAGAACTGCCGCACCCGGGACGCGCCGTCCACCGAAGCTGCCTCGTACAGTTCCTTCGGCAGGGACTGGAGCGCGGCCAGGTAGATGAGCATCTTCATGCCGATGCCCTGCCAGACGCCGACCAGGATCACCGAGGGCATCGCCCAGGCGGTCGAGGACAACCAGGCCGGGCCCTGCACGCCGACGAACGACAGCAGAGCGTTGAAGAGTCCGTTGCCGGGGTTGTAGATCCACAGCCAGACCAGGGCGATGGCCACGGTCGCCGTCACCTGCGGCAGGAACACCGCGGTGCGGAAGATGCCGCGGGCCCGCAGCCCCGTGTTGAGCGCCAGTGCCATCAGCAGCCCGAGCACCATGCCGAACGGCACGGTGAAGAACGTGTAGACGACGGTGTTCACGATCGACTGGCGGAAGACCGTGTCGTCCAGCATGTCGCGGAAGTTGTCGAACCCCACGAACTCGGGTGCGGTGAGCACGTCGTACTTGGTGAAGGCCAGTGCGACCGAGGCGAGGACCGGCAGGCCGATCCAGAGCGCGGCGTGCAGCAGCGCCGGCGCCACCATGAGCATGCCCGCCCGGCGCCGGCGGCGTCCCGGACCCGCTCCGTTGCGCCGGGTGCGCACGGACGCCGGCGCCGGTTCGCCCGAAGGCGGCCGCGCGGGCGGGGACTTGAGTACGGATGTCAGTGACACGGTGACGACCTCACATCCGGCCGATGGCGGCCTCGGCGAGCCGGCCGAGCTCCGCGATGGCGTCCTTCGCGGACTGGCCGCCCACGATCGCGGGCTCCAGGGTCGGCTTGATCTTCTCGCGGATCTCCATCCAGGCGGCGGTGCCGCCTTCGGAGACGGCGTGCTCCAGGTTCTGGAGCGAGAGGTCGACGAACTGGTTCTCCTTGACGTAGCCGGTGTCGTCCAGGTCGCGCAGGCCGGGGACGGAACCTCGCTGCTTCGCCGCGCCGAGGATGGACTCCGGGGTCGCCAGGTACTCCACCAGCGCGCGGGCGGCGGCGGGGTGCTTCGAGCGCGCCGACTGGGTGACGAGCGTGCCGCCCTGGAGCATCGCGGGCCGACGGTTGGCGAGGACGAACGAGCCCAGCTTGTCGCCCTCGATCAGCTCCGGGTTCTGCTGGGCGACCTGGACCCACAGGGCGCTGCTCGTCATCATCATCGACGCCTTGCCGGTCTGCACGTTCGACGGGGCGCCGACGTCCGTCTTCTTCGCGTAATCGGCGGAGCCGTCGGCGATCAGGTCCTTGAAGAACTGCAGGGCCTCGACGCCCCGGTCGCCGGTGAACAGCGCCTTCTTGCCGTCCGCGCTGAACAACTGGCCGCCGTTGGCGAACAGGAAGGTCTCCCAGCACTGCCGCAGTTCGATCGAGAACGGATCGAAGCCGACCCGGTCGCCCGTGGTGAGCTGCTTGGCGACGGCCCGCAGCTCCGCCCAGGTTGCGGGCGTCTTCTTGATGCCCGCCTCGGCGAAGTGGTCCTTGCGGTAGACCACGATGCGGGTGTCCAGCACGACCGGGAGGGCGTACAACTTGCCCTCGTACCGCGACGGGTCCAGCACCCGCTCCTCGTACTGGTGGGCGCTCGCCAGCCGCTCGGGCAGTTCGGCGATGGCGTTCTTCGAAGCGAACGGCGGTATCCAGCCGACGCCCATCATCAGCACGTCGGGCAGCAGACCGCCCGCCAGCCCCGTGGTGATCTTCTCGTTGAGCTGGGTGTACGTGGTGTAGTCCACGTTCACCTTGACGTCCGGGTACTTCTTCCGGAAGCCGCCGAGAATCTCCTTCTCCAGGAGCGTCTTGCCGTTGCTGCCTTCGTATATGGGGGTGAGAAGCGTGATCTCGCCCTCTGCCGGGCCGTCGGCCGATCCGGCGGAGACCGATCCGGTGCCGGTGCCGCACCCGGTCAGGGCGGCGGCTCCGCCGGCGCCGATGGCGGCGAGCATCGACCGTCTTGTGAGTTCCATGGGGCACCCCTCTTGAGGTCACGTCTGTGGATCGATCCAGTGGGGGACACCCAGCAGTGGCTGGGAAGTGCTGGTAAATCGATGCACTGATGCTAGGAACGGCTGCGGAAGAACGTCAACACATGGAACACAAGAAGTTTTCAGGGAAGTTAACGCCCTGGCAGGTATGGTGACTTCACTAAATCGATACACTAAAACAGTCGTGTGTTCCGAACCGGAGGTGGCATGAACGGGGTTACGATCCATCAGGTCGCGGAGGCCGCCGGGGTCTCCGCCAGTACGGTCTCCAACGTGCTCAACGGCCGCACCAACCGGATGCAGCCGGCCACGCTCGCCCGGGTCGAGCAGGCCATCGAACGCCTCAGCTACCGGCCCAACCGGGCGGCGAGGATGCTCCGCACCGGCCGCATCAAGGTCATCGGTCTCATCGTGCCGTCCGTCGCCAACCCCTTCTGGGGTTCACTGGCCCGGGAGTTGGAGGCCATCGCGCTCGCGGAGGGGTACCACGTCCTGCTCTGCAACAGCGAGCGCGACCCCGCCCGCGAACTGAAGTACGGCGAGGAACTGCTCGCCGACGGGGTCAGCGGGGTGGTGCTCTGCTCCTCGTTGCCCTCCCTGGACCACGTGACGCCGCTGCTCAGCCGCGGGCTCAAGATGGTGGCGTTCGACCGCACCGCACAGGCCGGCGACCCGCCGTCGCTCGCCAGCATCAGCGTCGACAACGCCATGGGCGCGGAGATCGCCACCCGCCATCTGCTCGAACTCGGCCACCGCAGGCTCGCGTTCGTCTCCGGATCGGTCGGCAGCGTCAACCGCCGCGAGCGACTGCGCGGATTCCGCGCCGCACTGGAGGAAGCGGGCCTCGACCCGGCCGACGCCGTCGTCTGGCCGGGCGCAGCCATGACCGAGTTCGGCGACAAGGACGCCGCCGAACTCGGCCGCAACGCCGCCCGCGAACTCCTCTCCGGTCCTCGGCCACCCACCGCCTTCGTCGCCATCAACGACATGTGCGCCATCGGAATCTGCCGGGGTGTCAAGGACGCCGGACTCACGGCCGGCCCCGACGTCTCGGTGGTCGGCTTCGACGACATCCTTCTCGCCGACCTCTTCGAGCCGCCCCTGACCACGGTGCGCCAGCCGCTGCCGGAGATGGCCGCCGAGACTTTCCAGCAGCTCCGCGCCCGGATCGAGGCCGAACCGGGCGCGGGCCGCTCGCTGCTGATCAGACCCCGCCTGGTGATCCGGCAGTCCACCGGGCCGGTGCGGCAGGCGCCGGGCCGGGCCCCGGTGCAGGGAGCGGCGGCCGCGACGCCGCGCTGACGGGGAAGGCTCGTGCGGCGGGGGGGACGCCGACCTCCGCCGTGCCCGAGGGGACCGCGGAGGCCGTGGCGACACCCTCATCGTGAACGGCCCGCCCTTGAGGGCTGTCAGCCCTCAAGGGCGGACGGACCGAGTACGCGGAGCGGGCGCACCGTCGTGCTCGGTCCGGGCGTCAGACGCACCTGCCGCTCAGCCAGGATTTCAGTTCCTTCGGCCAGGTGGTGGCCATCGGCACCGAGGTGGTCGGCAGGCCGTACCGGTTCAGCCTGTTCAGCCAGGTCGCGTAGTTGCCGGAGGCGGCAGGGGCCGGCTCCTCCCAGCCGATCCCGTCGACCCAGCGCGGGTGGTTCCTGAGCGTGGCACCGAGGCCCGCCGCCTCGATCCGCTTCTCGAGTTCGGCCTTCAGGCCGACGTTGTCGCTCCCCGTGTAGATCATGATCTGCTGGGAGGCGATCCGTTCCTTGATGGGGGCGATGACCTCGTTCCACGCGGTCTCGCGGATCGAGGCGTCATTGTTGAGGAGTGACTGCCCGGCTTCTCCCTTGAGTTCCACGAGGGCGGCCATGTTCTGGCTCTTGGCGCTGTCGAGCCATTCCCGGAAGGTGTACACAGTCTCGCCCTTGTACGGGCCTTGGTCGATGGTCCGGCCCTTGAGCTGGTCGGCTCCGGTGGCCCACCAGATCGCGTTCGCGTCGGCATTCGGCCCCGTCAGGCCTCGGGTCGACGTGTTGTGCCACATCACACCCTTGGTGCCGTCCTTGGTGAGCTGAAGGTCGGCCTCCACGCCGGCCGCTCCCCAGCTCTTCTGCTGGGCAAGCCCTGTGGGGTGGTTCGGCTGGCGAACCTGGTCCCGCTCCCACGCGTTGGCACCCGTCGGATAGCCGCCGTGCCCGAAGATCGTCGGGCAGACCGGCAGACCTTCCGAGTGGCGCTCGATCGGACGCATCCTGTCGAAGGTCCAGCCTGTCTCGGTTTCCCAGCCGTGCAGGTCACCGGCGAGGGTTCCGTCCGACTGGGCGGTGAAGGTGATGGTCTTCACCGTGCCCGACCGGAGGTCGGTGTAGCCGTAGACCGTGGCGAGGTCGTCGCGGCCGTCACCGTTGTAGTCGCCGGTGACGATCTTCATACGGGACCGTTCGTACCAGCCCGCCGGCCTGTTCAGGAGTTCGCGGCGATGGCCGAACCTGCCTTCGGTGTCGAGGTCGAAGCCGATCAGAGCGTCGTGCCCGTCGGCGTAGTCGTACCAGGCGGCGATGGAGTCACGACCATCACCGTCGAAGTCACCGGAATGCACGGTCGCCCGGCTGAACGTCCAGCCGGTGGTGGACTCCCAGCCGCGGACCGGCTCGGCGAATCCGCCACCGGGTCCGCCCGTGAAGGACATCAGCGTCACGGTGCCGGAGGCATAGCCGTACAGCACACCCAGGTCGTCGCGGCCGTCGCCGTCGTAGTCGCCGGTGGCGAACTTCATGCGGCCGACCTCCCACCCGTCGGCTGCGGTGCGCGCGAAGGACGAGAAGGGACTGCCGAAACCGCCGTCGGTCCGGGCGAGGAACGTGAACAGCTTGTCGTCGCCGTTGCTGTAGTCGTACCAGGCGGCGATGTCGTCGCGGCCGTCACCGTCGAAGTCCCCGGCCTCGGCGGTGATGGCGTCGAAGGTCCAGTTGCCAGGGTCCGCCGTCCAGGAGGTGAGGCGGGTGCCGAATCTCCCGTCCCCCTTGCCGAGCCAGGTGAACAGGGAGACCTTGCCGTCGTCGTAGCCGTAGAAGGCGGCGACATCACCCGTCCCGTCGCCGTTGAAGTCACCGGTGACGTACTTCATGTGCTCGGCCCAGTAGTTGCCCTCGGTCGTCTCCCACGCCTTGAGGGGCGCGGACAGGCCGCCGTCGGGGCCGGCTGCGAAGGTGTGCATGGCGTCGCTGCCGTCCGAGTAGTCGTACCAGGACACCATGTCGCTCCGGCCGTCACGGTTGTAGTCGTGACGGGGGCCCCTCCCGGCAACTGCCCGAACGGTGGCCACGCGTGCCCCGCCGTCTGCCGCGTCGGCGCTCTCGGGAGCCACGTCGCTGACCTGGGGAAGTTCGGTGACTCCGCCCGCGGCGCCCCCGGCCGGAGCGACCGCCACCGGCTCGCCGCGCACGTGGGCGCTCGCGCTGCCGCCACTCGCCTGCAGACCGAGCAGGGCACACACGACAGCGGCGCAGACCATGACCGTGGGTCTCTTCATTCGGCTGTTCATCCCCCTTTGTTGCTGCGTGCTGCGTGCTGCGTGTTGCGTGCTGCTTCTGGCACTCGACGAAGCGAACGGGCCCGCGCTCTGCGGACGGGCTCCCGCTCCGTCGCCTCAAGCGAGGCACCCGGCCCCCGGGAGTGCGCGTATGGCCGACGGGGCGACTCCGGTGCCGATTTGACCACCGCACCGGCATCACGTGCCAGCCGTTATCGGGCCCTTCGAATCGAGCCATGGCTGAAGAGCGACTGCATGCGACATCGACGACCGCGCCACCCGGCAGCTCCCGCGTCGCCGTACGGAACCGCGTGGCCATCCCGCTCACCCGCGACGGTTCGCCGAAAACTCCCCGCCCTCTTCGCCCTGGAACGCCCGGTTACCGCTCCGGGTGCGGCGTGCCGCACGCCGCACGGCTGCTGCCTGCGCAGGGGTGAGCTCCTCAAGCGCCCGTACGGATGCGACTTCCGCGGCATCGTCGGGCCCGGGCGGTGCGGCAGGACTCCGCCCCGGCGCGGAGGACGCGGGCCCTCACCTGCGCGTTCGATCACGTCGGCGGCTGCGGACGCGTTGATCCGGCCCTCTCGCGGCCGGGAGCGAGCAGCGGACTGGAGTGCCCAATTCCGTTCGTGAATAAGGAAGTTGTATTGACTCGCACGTGTGCTGTTCATAACATCGAAACATCTGAAGCCAAGTTTGGCTTGATCTCGTCGGCTTCAACGTCGCCGGATCCAGGGCGTGTCGTCAAAGTACCGTCGTTCGGCCGGAGGCCGGGCCGTGCGTGCCAAGGCCGCCCGGCAGACGGCGGTTCGACGACACGACCCAGTGCCTTCGTACCGCCTGGATCCCGCTCATCGTTCGTTCTGCTCGATCTCAAGCATCCGCTCATCACGCCCTGCGGCGTGCGCGCCCGGGGGAGCCCGATGAGTGTTCCAGTTCTGTGTCCGGACATGACCCATGGGCAGAGACGGCTGTGGTTTCTGCACCAGCTGGAGCCGGACGACCCCTCGTACAACATCCCCCTCGTGCTGCGGCTGACCGGTGATCTGGCGCAGTCGGCCCTCGGGGCCGCGTTCGACGAGGTGGTGGCCCGGCACGAGTCGCTGCGCATGCGCTTTCCGGACGAGGACGGCGCCCCCGCCGTGGTGGTCGCCGCGCCCGCTCCGGTGGCCATCGAGCACCTTGACCTGAGGGCCGGGAACCACCGGCTGGAAGCGTTGCTGGCCGAGCGCACCAACCGTGGCTTCGACCTGGGGCAAGGGCCTCCGCTGCGGGTGTCCCTCTTCCGGACGGGCGACAGCGAGCACGTCCTGTGCGTGGTCCTGCACCACATCGTCGCCGACGGCTGGTCGCTCAACATCCTCCGCGACGAACTGGCAGCGCACTACACCGCCCACCGGCAGGGTCGCGCCACCGGTCTCCCCCTGCCGCCCCCCTACCGCGCGCAGGCCGCCGCGGAGGCACGGGAGGCGGACGGACCGCAGACCCGCGAAGCACTCGCCTACTGGCAGGAGCGCCTTGCCGACGCCCCCGCCCTTGAGCTCCCCCTCGAACGGCCGCGACCCGAACAGCCCTCCACGCACGGCGCTTTCCACACGCAGGTGATCACCGGCGCCGGGCCCGTGGTGGACGAGCTGGCCCGTGCCCGGCGCTGTACTCCGTTCATGGTCCTGCTCGCCGCCTACCAGGCGGTCCTCCACCGCTGCACCGGGCAGGAGGACTTCTGCATAGGCGTCCCCACCGCAGGCCGCACCGACCCGGAGGCCGAGCGGGTCATCGGCTACTTCTCGCGCACGCTGGTGCTGCGCTCCGACCTCTCCGGCGACCCCGGGTTCGCCGATCTGCTGCGCCGGGCCCGCAGCACCGTCCTCGGGGCCTTCACCCACGAACGGATCCCCTTCGAGCGTCTGGTCGAATCCCTGCGCCTGGACCGTGATCCGGGGCGGACGCCGCTGTTCCAGACTCTGTTGACCGTTCACACCCAGGACGCAGGGCTGCTGCGTGCCACACCGTTCGCCGACCTCTCCTGCACCGAGCTCGACCCGGGCATGGAGGCCTGCAAGTTCGACCTCACCCTGGACGTGCGGCGGGACGGCGAGGACGTCGTCGCCGTCTTCGGCTACCGGACGGACCTCATCGACGCCGCATGGGCGGCTCGGCTCGGCCGGTGGTTCGAGACGCTGCTGCGGGCGGCGGTGGCCGACCCGGACACGCCGGTCCGCCGGCTGCCGATGCCGGACGCGTCGGAGCTCGCGGCCCTCCGGGAACGGGGCCGGGGACCGGCCTTGGCCGCAGGACCGCCGACCGTGCTCGCCGCCGTCGAGGAGGCGGTGCGCAACGGACCCGACAGGACCGCGCTGCGAGGACGCGACGAGTCACTCGACTACGCCACCCTCTGGTCGCAAGCCGGCCGGCTGGCCGTGCGGCTGGCGGCCCACGGGATTCGGCAGGGGGACACCGTCGGGGTTCTCCTGCCGCGCGGCCCGCGCGCGGTCGTGGCGATGCTCGCCGCCTGGAGGGCCGGTGCGGCGTATGTGCCGCTCGACCCCGACTACCCGCCGGCCCGGATCGCCTTCATGATCGAGGACAGTGGAACCCGGATCGTCCTCACATCCGGCCGGGCAGGATCGCGCGAGGTTCCGGAAGGCGTGCGGACGCTGACCGCCGACGGGCAGGACGCCTTCGGCGATCCTGCGAGCACGGACACGGACACGGCCCGCGGGGGCGAACGGACCGGTGCTCCGGGCGGGTCCGGCAGTTCCCCTGCCGCCGTTCTTCCTGTCGTCCGTCCCCACGATCCTGCCTACGTCATCTACACCTCGGGTTCGACCGGCACCCCCAAAGGCGTGCTCGTGCCGCACCACGCACTCGCCGAACGGGTCCGGTGGATGCGTGAGGGCTACGGCATCACGCACACCGACCGCGTCCTGCACGGCGCCTCGCTCAGCTTCGACACCAGCGCCGAGGAACTCTTCCCGGCGCTGGCCGCCGGCGCCACCCTGGTCGTCGCCGAAGCCGGTGCCGCCCTGCCCGACCAGCTCGGCCACGCCTTCACCGCCGACGTCACGGTCATGGACCTGCCCACCCCTTACTGGCACCAACTGGTCGGCGACCTGGACGCGGTGGCATGGCCCGACTCGCTGCGGCTGATGATCCTGGGCGCCGACCAGGTGAGGTCCACCGCGGTCGGTGCCTGGCGGGCCCGGTTCGGGGACCGGGTACGGCTCGTCAACTCCTACGGCCCCACCGAGACCACGATCATCGCGACGACCGCCGACCTCTCGGCGGCCGACAGCCGTACCCGACCGCCGATCGGCGCACCGATCGGCGGGGTCCATGTGACGGTATGCGACGCGCGGGGCGGCCTTGTCCCGCCCGGCACCCCCGGGGAACTGCTGATCGGCGGCGCGGGGGTGAGTCACGGATACACCGGCAGACCCGGCGCCACCGCCCGGGTCTTCGTTCCCGATCCCGAAGGACCGCCCGGGTCCCGCCGCTACCGGACCGGTGACCTCGTCCGGCACCGGCACGACGGCGCGCTGGAGTTCCTCGGCCGTCTGGACGGCCAGGTCAAGGTGCGCGGCTACCGGGTGGAGCCGGGCGAGGTCGAGAACGCGCTGATGCGGCAGCCGGGGGTCGCGGAGGCGGTGGTCGTCGCCCGGGGGGACGCCCTGGTGGGATACGTGGTCCCGGCAGTTCCCGCCGAGGGCCCGCACGCTCCCGGTGCCGGCCTCCTCCATGCTGGGGCGGACACCCGGTCCGCCGGTTCCGCCGGTTCCGCAGGGCCCGCCGGTCCTGCGGGCGCGTACGCGGGCACCGCCCAGGGCGACCCCGCAGCCGTGGCGGACACCGCCCCCGGCACCGGCACCGCCCCCGGCACCGCCCCCGGCGGCGAGGTCCTCGACCCTTCCGCCCTGCGGGCCGCGCTCGCCGCGTCCCTCCCCGCACACCTGGTGCCCAACGCCGTACTCGTCCTGGAGCGGCTGCCGCTCACGCCCAACGGGAAGCTCGACCGCGCCGCCCTGCCCGCACCCGACCAGCGCCCCGCGCTGCGCGAGGCGTACGTGGCCCCGCGCACCGAGGCGGAGGAACTCGTCGCGGACATCTGGCGCGAGGTCCTCGGCATCGACCGGGTCGGGGCGATGGACGACTTCTTCGACCTCGGCGGGCACTCGTTGCTCGCCACCAGGGTGATCGCCCGGATCCGGGCGACCGTCGACCTCACCGTCGCCCTGCGCACCCTGTTCACCCACCGGACGGCCGCAGCCTTCGCCGAAGCGGTGGAAGCCGCCCTGGTGGCCGAAATCGATGCCCTCTCGGACGACGAGGCCGCGAGCCTCCTGTCCGCCGGTGACGACTCCCTGGAAGGAACCGGTTCGCCGTCATGAGCGAAACCACCACATCCTCCGCAGGCCTCTCCGAGGCCAAGCGCGCCCTGCTGAGCCGTCGGCTGCGGACCGGCCTCACCACCGCGCCCCGGCCCGTCGTCCCCCGGCGGAACGACGGGGAGGTGCCCCCGCTCTCCTTCGCCCAGGAACGCCTCTGGTTCATGGAGCAGTTCGCACCGGGCACCGCCGCCTACAACATCCCGGTGGCCCGGCGGCTGCGCGGCCCACTGGACCACGCGGCGCTGGAGCGCGCCCTGGACATGGTGGTGGCCAGGCACGAGACCCTGCGCTCCCGGTACCCGGCGACCGACGACGGCAAGCCCGTCCTGGAGATCGCCGAGCCCGCGCCCGCTCCGCTGCCCGTCGCCGACGCGGTCGACGAGGCGCACGCGGCACGGCTGGTGGACGAGGCGGCAGCCCGGCCCTTCGACCTCGTCGAGGGCCCCCTGCTGCGGACCCTTCTGGTGCGGTGCGCACCCGACGAGCACATCCTGCTCCTCGTGGTGCACCACAGTGTCAGCGACGGCTGGTCCAGTGAGATCCTGATATCCGAGATCCTGCGCTGCTACACGGCCCAGGCTGCGGGCGACCCGGATCCGCTGCCCGAACTCCCGGTCAGGTACGGAGACTTCGCGCTGTGGCAACGCGACCGGCTGAGCGGGGACGCGATGGCCGCTGAGGTGGCCTACTGGGCTCGGGAACTCGCCGGCGTGGAGCCCCTCGTGCTGCCCACCGCCCGGCCGCGGGCCGCCCGGCAGACGTTCGACGGGGCCGGATACGGCTTCCAGGTGGGCCGAGGGCTGCTCGACCGGATCACGGCTCTCGGCAAGGCCCACGGCGCCACCGTCCACATGGTGATGCTCGCCGCCTTCCAGGTGCTCCTCGCCCGCTTCAGCGGACAGCGCGACTTCGCGGTGGGCTCACCGGTGGCCGGCCGACCGGAGCCCGAACTCGAAGGCCTCGTCGGCATGTTCGTCAACGTGCTGCCCCTGCGGGCCCGGCTCGACGGGGATCCGGGCTTCGCCGCGCTGCTGGAGCGCACGCGGGAGACCTGCCTGGAGGCCTACGCCCACCAGGAACTGCCGTTCGCCCAGCTGGTGACCGAACTGGGCGTCGAGCGCGACGTCTCCAGGCCGCCGGTGTTCCAGGCCGTGCTCGCCATACAGAACTACGCGACCGCACAGCAGCGGGACGCGAAGGGGGCACTGGATGCGGAGACCTACGGCCTGCGGGCCGCCGGCACGCGGTTCGACATCGAGCTGTTCCTGATGGAGTGGCCGGACGGGCTGCGGGGAGCCTTCAACTACAACACCGACCTCTTCGACGAGGCGGACGTCGCCCGCATGGCGGGACACCTGGACCGGCTGCTGCGCGCGGTGACCGAGCACCCCGACGTGCCCCTGTCCGAACTGGACGGCCTGTCGGGCGCCGAACGCGAGCTGGAGCTGGAGGAGTTCAACGCCACCGACGTCACGCTCCCGGCCGATGCCACCCTGGTGTCCCTGATCGGCGAGCAGATCGCGCGTACCCCCGAAGCGGTGGCGGTGACCGCCGACGAGGGCACGCTCACCTACGCGGCACTCGACGAGGCCGCCGACCGGATCGCCGGCCGGCTCGTCGCGGCCGGAGTCACCCGCGGCGACGTGGTCGCCGTCAGCGCCGAACGCTCGCACGCCCTGGTCACGGCGCTGCTCGGCGTGATGCGTACCGGCGCCTGCTACACCCCGCTGGACACCGAGTACCCGGCGGAGCGGCTGCAGTTCATGCTCGCCGACAGCGGAGCGCGCGTCCTGCTCACCCAGCGCGGTCTTCCCGTGCCCGAGGTCTGCGACGCGGCCGTGCTGTACCTGGACGACGACACGCATCGTGGGAGCGCTCCCGCCATGAGCGGAGGCACCGGGCCGCAGCCCGACGATCCGGCGTACCTGATCTACACCTCCGGCTCCACCGGCCGCCCGAAGGGAGTGCCGAACACCCACCGGGCCCTGGTGAACCGGCTGCTCTGGATGCAGCGGAGCTACCCGATCGGCCCCGACGACCGGGTTCTGCAGAAGACTCCGGCCGGGTTCGACGTGTCGGTCTGGGAGTTCTTCTGGCCCCTGATGACCGGGGCGCGTCTCGTCCTGGCCCGCCCCGGCGGCCAGAAGGACGCCGCCTATCTCCAGGAACTGATCCGCACGGTCCCCGTCACCGTCGCCCACTTCGTCCCCTCGATGCTGCCGCTCTTCCTCGCCGAGGAGGGAGCCGGCCGGTGCACCGGGCTGCGGAGGGTCGTGTGCAGTGGCGAGGCGCTGCCGCCGGACACCGCACGTGCCTTCCGGGCCCTGCTGCCGGACTGCGCGCTGGCGAACCTCTACGGCCCGACCGAGGCGGCCGTCGACGTCTCCTCGTGGGAGTGCGAGGGGACCCTGGACACGGTGCCGATCGGGCGCCCGATCGACAACATCCGGCTGTACGTCCTGGACGGAGCGCTGCGGCCGGTACCGCCCGGCGCCCCGGGCGAGATCCACATCGGGGGGACCGGCGTCGCCCTCGGTTACCACCGCCGGCCCGGCCTGACCGCGAGCCGCTTCGTCCCCGACCCGTACGGCCCGCCCGGCTCACGGCTCTACCGGACCGGCGACCTGGGCAGGCGCCGCCCCGACGGAACGCTGGAACACCTCGGCCGGATCGACCAGCAGGTCAAGCTGCGCGGGCTCAGGATCGAGCCCGGTGAGATCGAGTCCGCCCTGCGCGCGCTGCCGGCCGTGACCGAGGCGGCCGTCGTCGTACGCGAGGACAGTCCGGGGGACAAGCGGCTGGCGGCGTACCTCGTCACGGACGACGGACCGGACGGCCTCGATCCACAGGCGCTGCGGACACGGCTCAAGCTCGTGCTCCCCGACTACATGGTGCCCGTCTCCTTCACCGCCCTGCCCGCCCTGCCGCTCACCCCCAACGGGAAGCTGGACCGCCGGGCGCTGCCGAAGCCCGAGCTGCACCGGGCCCCAGGAGCCGCCCTCGCACCCGAGAGTCCTGTCGAGCGGGTGCTCGCCGCGATCTGGGCCGAGGTGCTCGGACTGGACGAGGTCGGGGCGGACGAGGACTTCTTCGACCTCGGCGGGCACTCGCTGCTCGCCACCCAGGTCGTGGCCCGGGCACGGACCCTGCTGCCGGAGGCCGGGGGCCGCCCGGTCAGCGTGATGGACCTCTTCACCTGCCGGACCGTCAGAGACCTCGCGGCGCTGGCGGAACTGCCCGAGGACGCCCGGGGCCCCCGCAGACTGCTGCACCGGCTGACCCCCCAGGTCCCTGCCGCGCGTCGGCGCGCCACCGTGGTCTGTGTTCCGTACGGAGGCGGCAGCGCGGTCGTCTACCAGCCCGTCGCCGACCTGCTTCCCGACGACCACGAGCTCTGGTCCGTCGCGATACCCGGTCACGACGTCGGCGTCACCGAGGAGCACCTGCCGTTCGGAGAGCTGGCCGGGAAGCTCGCCGCCGAGATCGAGGAACGTGTCGAGGGCCCCCTGATCGTGTACGGGCACTGCGGCGTCGGCACCGCGCTGGCGGTGGCGACGGCACGCCTGCTGGAGGCGTCGGGCCGGGAACTCGAAGCGGTCTACGCCGGAGCGCAGTTCCCCTTCGCACGACCGCGCAGCCGCGTGCTCGGGACGCTGAGCCGGATCGCCTCCCTGGAGGCGCTGCTCGGAAACCGGGTCTACGTCAACTGGCTCACCGGGATGGGGGTCGACACCTCCCAGCTCGACCGTGAACAGACCGCGTTCATCGTGGGCAACATGCGCCGCGATTCGCAGGCCGCGGAGGACTATTTCACCGGCGCGATCGCCGATGTGGAGGCGGGAGCACCACGGCTGCGCGCACCTCTGGTGTCGCTGGTGGGTGACCGCGATCCGGCTGCCGACTTCTACCAGGAGCGCTACCGGGAGTGGCTGCTGCTGGCCGAGCGCTCGGCGGTCGCGGTGATCGACCAGGGCGGCCACTTCTTCGTCAAGTACCGGGCCACGGAGGTCGCCGAGGCGGTCACCACGGTGCACCGCGCCCTGCGCGAGGAGACCACCGCGTCGCTGCCGGAGCGGACCCCGGACGCGGCGTGGTGGTTCCACGGGGAGACGGGTCCTCCGGAGTCGGCGGCCGGTCCGTCAGACCGGACGGGCGCCCCGGCACGGGACACGGACGGGCCGGAGGGTGCGGACCCGAAGCCGGCCGCCGGCCAGGAACCGGACGGGGCCCCCGGCCCGCGCCGCCCACGCGGAGGCGGCAGCGCGTCCGACCGGACCGGCGCCCCGGCGCGGGACACGGACGGGCCGGAACCGGGCATGGCCCGCTTCCTCACGGTCGTGCTCGGCCAGCTCGCCTCCATCATGGGGTCCGCGCTCACCGAATTCGCCCTGCCCATCTGGATTCTGCTGGAGACCGGGTCGATGACCCGGTTCGCGCTCTACTCCGTCGTCGCGATGCTGCCGGGCATTCTCATCGGTCCGCTGGCCGGAGCCGTGGTCGACCGCTTCGACCGCCGCAAGGTCATGCTGGCCGGTGACCTCACCGCCGGACTCAGCCAGGTCGCCATGCTGGCCCTCCTGCTGGCCGGGCAATTGGACACCTGGTACCTGTACGTACTGCTCGCCGTGCTGTCCGTGGCGCTGACCTTCCAGCGCCTCGCCTACAGTTCGGCCGTTCCGCAACTGGTCCCGAAGCAGTACCTCGGACACGCCAACGGAGCCGTACAACTCGCCTTCGGCGCAGCGCAGTTCGTCGTACCGCTGGTAGCGGTCGCGCTCATGGCGGGCATCGGGCTGCGCGGCGTGCTCATCCTCGACATCCTCAGCTATGTCGTCGCCGTGGGCGTGCTGCTGTGCGTCAGATTCCCCCGGACGCTGCCGTGGAGCCGCCGGGAACCGGTGGTCGAGGAGATCAAACACGGGTTCACGTACACCTGGCACAACCGCGGATTCCGCTCGATGCTGCTGTGGTTCGCCGTACTGAACCTCTTCCTCTCGCCCCTCTTCCTGCTGGTGACACCGCTGGTGCTGTCCTTCGGCACCCTGGACGACGCGGCCGGGGTGGCGATGGCGGGCGGCGCCGGAGCCGTCGTGGGCGGACTGCTCATGGGGGTGTGGGGCGGACCCCGCAGACACCGGGTGCGCGGCATGCTGGCGCTGGCCGCCGTGTTCGCCCTGGCGAGCGCGGTGACCGGACTGCGCGCCGACCTCTGGGTGATCGGCGCCGGAGCCTTCGGGATGGCCTGCGCCATCTCGATGGTCAACGGGGTGTACTCGACGATCGTGCAGGTGAAGGTGCCGCAGCGGTTCCACGGCAGGGTCTTCGCACTGAACACGCTGGTGGCCTGGTCCACACTGCCGATCGGCCACGGTCTCATCGCGCCCCTCGGCGTCAAGCTGTTCGACCCGCTGCTGGCCGAGGACGGGGTGCTGGCGGGCAGCGTGGGCCGGGTGCTCGGGACCGGCCCGGGACGCGGAATCGGCCTGATGTACCTGCTGTTCTGCCTCGTCATGCTGGTCCTGGTGGCCTTCGCCCTGCGCTGGCCGGTGCTCGCCCGGTTCGACCGGGACGTGCCGGACGCCGAGCCGGACGACCTCATCGGGCTCAGGGAGCGTGCCCAGGCCCTGGCGGCGGCGCAGAAGAAGCGCGAAGCGTCCGCGGAGGCCGACACCGCTCCGGTGCCGGCCGGGGCACAGCGGTGACCGCGCCCCGGCGCGCGGCCGCCGCGCCGCCTCCCGGATCCCTGCTGGAGGTGCTGGCCCACCGGGCCGCACTCCACCCCGGCCGCACCGCGCTGCACAACGGCGGGAGCAGCCTCGACTTCGGCAGCTGGCAGCGCCGCTCCGCCGCCCTCGCCGCAGGCCTCCTCGCGCGCGGGCTGGGCCCCGGTGAGCCGGTGGGGCTGTGGTACGGCAGTACCCGCTGGACGGAGTACGCCGTCGCCTACTGCGCGGTTCTGCGGGCCGGCGGGGTCGCCGTACCGCTCAGTGACCGCATGGCACCGGCCGCCGCCGCGCACGTCCTGAGCGACTGCCGGGCGGTCGCCGTCCTGCACGCGTCGGACGGACCGCCGCCACGGCTGCCCGAGGGGGTGTGGGCGGCGCCGGGCGACCTGATCGAGGCCGAGGCCGGCGAGGAGGCGCCGGACATCACGCTGCCCGCTCCCGGCGCGCCCGCGCAGTACCTCTACACCTCCGGCACCACCGGCCTGCCCAAGGGTGTTCGGGCGACCCACGCCAACCTGGCCCACGGGTGCACCCTCGACGAACGACGCAGGCCGCTGCGGCACTCCCGTACCTTCCTCCACAGCTTTCCCATAGGGACGAACGCCGGCCAGACGATGCTCGTCAACTGCCTGAACGCGGCAGCCACCGGTGTCGCGGCCCCGCAGTTCACCCCCTTGCGGTTCGCCCGGCTGATCGAGGAGCACACGGTCGGCAGCGTGTTCCTGGTGCCGGCGACCGCCATCGAACTGCTGGCCTCCCCGGCCCTGTCGCGCTGCGACCTGAGCTCGGTCCGGCTGGTCGGCTCCACCGCCGCGGCGCTGCCGCAGCCCGTCGCGCTGCGCCTGTCGCAGGTCTTCGAGGGTGCGCAGATCGTCAACTACTACACCTCCACCGAGGCCGCGCCCGCACAGATCACCCTTCTCTTCGATCCCGGCCGTCCGGGCTCGCCCGGCCTGCCGGCCGCGCTCGACCAGCTGCGGATCACCGACCCTGAGGGCCGCCCCGTTCCCGCCGGCGAGGCCGGTGAGATCTGGCTGCGCTCTCCCGCCTCGCCCCGCTCCTACCTCGGACCGGAGGGAAGCCGCACGGACGTCTTCCAGGGCCGGTGGGTGCGGATGGGCGACCTCGGGATGCTGGACGACGACGGCTACCTCCACCTGCTGGACCGGGAGCGCGATGTGGTGAAGTCCGGGGCGTACAAGGTCTCCACGATCCAGGTGGAGAACGCCCTGCACGCCCATCCCGAGATCGCCGATGCCGCGGCCTTCGGGATCCCGCACCCGGTGCTCGGCAGTGTGGTGGCGGCCGTGGTGGTACCGCGGCACGGCGAGCTGGACGTCCCCGGGCTGCGCTCCTTCCTGCTGGACCGGCTGGCGGCGCACGAGCTCCCGGCCCGGTTCCTCTTCCGCGACTCCCTGCCCCGCAACGAGGGCGGCAAGGTCCTCAAACGCGAACTGCACCGGCTTCTGGACGACGAGGCGATCTCATGACCCTGCCCACACCCTCCGCAGCCACGGCCCCGCTCGGCCGGGCCGCGCCCGAACCCGTCCCGTTCGATCCTGCCCCGCTGGACCCGGCCCAGCACGGTGTCTGGGTCACCGAACAGGCGATGCGGACCGGTTCGGCCTATCACCTCAGCGTCGCGCTCCACTTCCGGGGGCCGCTGGACCTCGCGGCCCTGCACACCGCGTGGACCCGGTTCGTGCACGACAACCCGGTGCTCGCCGCCCGCGTCGACCCCGCCGGGCCGTGTCTGGTCCCCGGGCCGGTTCCCGCCGTGCGGCACCACACCTGCACCCCCGCGGACCTGGAGAAGCTCCAGGAGGAGGAGACAGCCACCGCGTTCGCCCCGGACGGTGCCCTGGTCCGCCCGACCCTCTTCACCACCGGACCCGGCTGCCACACCTTGCTGCTGGTCGCCCACCACATCGTCTTCGACGGCGAGTCCAAGGACGTGTACGTGTCCGGGCTGGCACGTCACTACCGGGCCGCGACCCAGGACCCTGCCGCCCCTGCCCCCGCCACCGCGCCCACGGACCGGCGCACACCCCCTTCGTCCGCGCCCGCCCTCACCGGGCAGGCCGTCGACGCCGCGGCCCGGTTCTGGGACGGCCGCTGGCAGGAGAGCTCCGCACCGGCCCTTCCGGGGCAGGCCGCACACTCCCTGGTGGACCCGGTCGCACCCGCTCCCGGCAACGCCGCCGACTTCCGGCTCGGCGGCCGGCGGCACGCCCGCCTGACCGCCACCGCGCACGCGCTCGGCCTCACCCGGTTCGAACTGCTGACCGCCACCTGGCACGCGCTCCTGCTGCGCTACGGCAACACCGAGCCCGCCACCGCCGTCGAGCTCTCGACCCGCGCCCCGGCCACACCCGGACGGGCCGGGCTCCACGTCAACGAGCTGCCGCTCTTCACACACCCCCGACCGCACGCCCCGTTCCAGGAGTTCGCCCACGAGGTCCGGGAGGAACTGCGCGCCCTGTACGCCCACCGGCCGGTGCCGCTGAGCCGTGCCGTCCGTGGGCTGACGCCGCGCACGGCGCTGTGCCCGCTCTCCCTCAGCTACCGGCGCCGCACCACCTCGGCGCAGGCCGGCTTCGGTGACGCGCTGGACGTCCGTACCGAATGGATCGGCTTCGCCCGTACCGCCCGCAACCTCGCCCACCTCCAGCTCGTCGACTCACCGGACGCGCTCGAAGGCAGCCTGCAGTACCGCACGGCCGCCTTCGTCCCCGAAGCCCCCGCACGTATCCTGACCCACTTCCTCACCCTGCTGGACGGCGCGCTGGACGCGCCGGACACCCCCATCGCCGGCCTGCCGTTGCTCCCCCCGCAGGAGCTCGCGCTCCTGCTCACCGACACCACGTCCGCGCCCGGCAACGCCGACATCAGCCTGCCCGCCCTGTTCGCGGCCCAGGCCGCGGCCACCCCGGACGCCGTCGCCGTCGTCGACGGTGACGACGAGATCAGCTACGCCCGACTCGACGCGGCGGTACGCCGTTTCGCGCACCGGCTGCGCGAACGGGGCGCCGGCCCCGGCAGCCTGATCGGCATCGCTCTGCCCCGGTCCGCCGCCCAGCTCGTCGCCGTGCTCGGGGTGCTCACCGCCGGCGCGGCCTACCTGCCGCTCGACCCCGACCACCCCGAGGAGCGGCTGGCGTTCATCCGCGCCGACTCCGGTCTCACCCTCCAGGTCTCCGAGGATCCCGGGCCCGGCGTCCTCGCCCCGGAACCCCTCGGCGAGCCCGGCACCCCACCCCCCGCGCCCGCCCCGCCGGCCCTCGAAGACCCCGCCTACGTGCTGTACACCTCGGGCTCCACCGGCACGCCCAAGGGAGTCGAGGTGCCCCACGGGGCGCTGGCGAACCTGCTGGCCGCGATGGGCGAAACAGCCGGCGCGCGGCCCGGGGACCGCTGGCTGGGCCTCACCTCACTCTCCTTCGACATCTCCACCGTCGAGCTCTTCGTCCCGCTCGTCACGGGCGGTCGCGTCGTCCTCGTGCCGGAGGGGCGGCACCGCGACGGCGACGCGCTGACCGGCCTCGTCGAACGCCACGCGCTCACCCATGTCCAGGCCACGCCGAGCGGCTGGCGGCTGATGCTCGCTGCCGGACTGCACGCCCCCGGCCTCGTCGCACTCAGCGGCGGGGAAGCGCTGCCCGCGCCCCTCGCGGCCACGCTGCGCCGCGCCGTGGGGCGGCTGGTCAACGTCTACGGTCCGACGGAGACCACGGTCTGGTCGACCTCCGCCGACATCGAGGCGGACGGCCCCGTCACCGTCGGCGGCCCGCTGGCCAACACCCGTACGTACGTCCTGGACGAGCGCCTGCGTCCGCTGCCGTACGCGACGACCGGCGAGCTGTACATCGGAGGCAGCGGCGTCGCGCACGGGTACCGCGGGCGGGCCGGGCTCACCGCGAGCCGGTTCGTGCCCGACCCCTTCGGCCCGCCCGGCTCCCGCCTCTACCGCACCGGGGATCTGGCCCGCCTCCGGACCGACGGAAGGCTGGAGTTCGCGGGCCGGTCCGACACCCAGGTCAAGATCCGCGGACACCGGATCGAACTCGGCGAGGTCGAGACCGCGCTCTGCGGACACCCGGAGGTGGCCCAGGCCTCGGCCGTGCTCCGCGACGGTACGGACGGCGAGCAGGACCGGCTCGTGGCCTACGTCGTGCCCGCACCGGCCGGCCCGGTGCCGTCTCCCGACGCCCTGCGCGCCCATCTGGCCCGGAGTCTGCCGGCCGCCGCGCTGCCCGCCGTGTACGTGATGCTCGACGCCCTTCCGCTCACTCCCAACGGGAAACTCGACCGGGCCCGTCTGCCCGAGCCGCCGCGGAGCCGCGACACGACGGACGAGCAGGTCACCGATGGCGGGGAGCGGGGAGTCGTCGCCGCCGTGCTGGCGATCTGGCGGGACGTGCTCGAACTGGACGACCTCGGCCCCGACGAGGACCTGTTCGACCTGGGCGGCCACTCACTGACGATCACCTCCATCGCGGGCCGTATCCGCAAGGAGTTCGGCGTGTCGGTCCCCTTCGACGTCTTCTTCGACAGCCCCACCGTCCACGGTGTCGCAGCCTGCGTCACCGACCTCATGGAGGAGAACAGATGAACACGAGCATCCGCTACCAGGTGGTGGTCAACGAGGAGGAGCAGCACGCCCTGTGGCCGGCCGACTCGCTCCCGCCGCAGGGCTGGCAGCCGGACGGATTCAGCGGCACGGAGGACGAGTGCGTCGTCCACGTCGACGAGGTCTGGCCCGACATCAGGCCGCTGAGCCTGCGCCGCCGGCTGGCAGAGCAGGAACAGCTGTGAGCGCCGCCGCCCCCGCCACCGGGACGCGCGCCCGGCTCGCCGTGCTGATCCGCGAGGCCATGGACGGGCAGATCGGCACGGCCGAACTCCTCACGCCCCGGGCGACCCTGACCGAGGTGGGAGTCACCTCGCTGGGCCTGCTGAGACTGGCCGACGCCCTGGAGGAGGAGTTCGGCGTCGAGGTCGACCTCGCCGACCCGTCGTTCTACCGGGAGACCGTGGACACGCTGGCCGCCCGGGTCGACGCCGCGGACGCCGGACAGCCCCGTGAGTGAGCCGGAGGTCCCCGCGGCGGACCTCGCGGCCGACGTGGTCGAGGTCCCCTTCGCCGGGGACCGCTCGGGGACGGCGCCGCTGACCTGGGGGCAACAGGCGATCTGGAACGCGATCCTGCGGACCGCCCCGAACGACATCTACTTCAACATCGGCCGGCTCCTCCCCCTGGGCGAGCGCGGCCGGACGACCGATCTGGCGCAGCTGACCGCCGCGGTGGCGGCGTTGATGGAACGCCACGAGGCCCTGCGGACCAGGCTGCGGGGGACGGAGCGGACGCCGGACCAGTCGCTGTCGGACTCGGGCCGACTGCCGCTGACCGTGGTCGACGAACCACGGCCGGAGCACGCGGACGCGGCCGCACGGCATCTGCTCGACCGGCTGAGTGCCACCCGGTTCGACTACGAACGGGAGTGGCCGCTGCGGGTCGGCGCGGTGCGCAGCGAGGGCAGGGTGACGCACGCGGTGCTGGTGCTGTGTCATCTCGCCTGCGACGGACACGCCGCCGAACAGGTGGTGCGCGACCTGCGGCTGTTGGTCGTACGCGGCTCCGCCGGCCGGAAGCCGCGCGCCACCCCGATGGATCTCGCCGTGGAACAGCGCGGACCGGTGGGGGTGCGCCGCAGCGAGCGGGCGCTGGCCCACTGGGAGTCCTTCTACCGCAGCATCCCTCCGACGATGTTTCCCCAGCAGGCCGCAGCCCCCCGGACGCCCCGGTTCTGGAGCGGCCGGCTGGTGTCGGAAGCCCTCGCCCTGGCCACCGACGCACTGGCCGCCGCACACCGCGTCAGCGGGTCGACGGTACTGATGACCGGCATGGCGGCTCTCGTCGCGGCCGACGGCGGGCACGAGACGGCCGCGATGATGCCCATCGTCGGCAACCGCACCTCCGCGGACCACCGGGATCTGGTGGCGATGCTGTCCCAGGACGCGCCGTTCCTCCTCGACACCACCGGAGCCGTACGGTTCACGGACCTGCTGCCGGTGGCGTGGCGTGCGGCGATGGCCGGGTACCGGGCCGCCGCGTACGACCCCGTCGCGTGGGAGGCGCTCCGTGAGCGGATCGGCAGGGAACGCGGCACGCCCGTGCATCCGTACTGCTGCTACAACGACCAGCGGTTCTTCGCGCGCCCGCCGGCGGACGGCCCCCCGCCGGGAGCCGACGAGCTGAGGGAGGCCCGGACGCGTACGCGGTTCTCCTTCCCCGCCACCCAGGAACGGCTGGGCTGCCGCTACTGCGTCCATGTGACCGAGGAACAGGGAACGCTCGCCGTCATGTTGACCGCCGACACCGCGTACCTGCCGCCGGCCGCGATCCGGGCGCACCTGGAGGCGCTGGAGGAACTGATCACCGCCGCCGCGTGCGGGTCCTCCCCGCTGCTGGCCGATCTGCCCGGGCTGCTGGAGCGCGGGGACGGCGCCCGCACCTGACCCTCGCTCCGGACCGGGAGGCTCGGGCCACCACACGGCCCGAGCCTCCGGAGGGAGGACCGGTCAGGCGGACCGGGGCAGTCCGGCGGTGCTCGTCCCGGCCGGTGCGGTTCCGAAGATGTCCACCGCGTGGTAGTACGTCCAGGCCGTGGCGTTGCACGAGGTCAGTGTCGCGCCGGAGTAGGCGGCGCAGACGCGCTTGAGGTCGGCGTAGAGGGCGGAGTCGAGGCGCGCCTTGTTGGCGGAGAACGTGCCGGCGGCCTTGTAGTTGCGGTAGCCGAAGTCGTGGCGGGCGCAGGCCGTCTGGAACGGGAAGCCGAACGGGTTGTCGGGCGAGGTGCTGCAGTAGTCGGTCGACCAGTCGAAGCCGTAGGCGGCCCACGCGCCCTGGTTGGTGCGGGCCGCGTTCCAGCTGTTGTAGCTGGAGGCGCTCGTCTGGGTCCATGAGCTGAGTACCTGCGGCTTGTCCGCAGGCGCGGCCGAGGCGGATGCGGCGGGCAGCAGGGCGAGCGGGAGCGAGAGGGCGACGGTGCCGAGCAACATGGCGACCTGGCGACGCATGGCAATCTCCTCTGGGTGAGGGGGAGTCCGGGTGGGCGTTCACCTCGTGGGGTTCATGAGGTCGCCATGAGAATGCCGTCATGAACCTGTCATGACTAGTCATTGCGCTGAATGGACGCCGAGAGTTGGAGTGTTCGTCGGGCGATGGCCAGGGAGACGCCGCTGCCAACCTCGCCCGGGGGTGGCAGCGACAGCGGCAGCGAAGGGAGGTGGGGAGTGCGGACGGCCCAGGGGGAGGTCTTCCCGCTGTGCCGGAGCCGATCCGCCCCCGTTGTGTTCTTTGACGGGAGACGGGCCGTGACAGGAGACGGGCCGTGACAGGAGACGGGCCGTGACAGGAGACTGGCTGTGACGGGAGACGGGCTGTGACGGGAGACGGGTACTCAACCCCGTACCGACGCTGCGGTGTTGACTGGCATACTGCCGTGGTGAACCCCATGGCCGAGCAGATGAGCTCCAGAACAGCCGCCGCGTGGACGGTCGCGCTCAGTGCTCTCGGCGCGTTTACCGGATTCGTCTGGGGAGGAGCGTTCCTCGCCGTGACCTGCGGCCTCTCTCTGGCAGGCGGCGGCACTCTGGGTGCGGTCCTGTCCCACCGTCGGATGGTCGCCGGCGCGGGGGGAAGCCCGGCCCGGACGGCTGCCCTCGGGTACGCCGACGGTGTCGCGGACACGATGGTGCTGGCGATACACGCATACAGGCATTCCGCCTTTCCGCTGTCCGGTCCCGGCGCTGTGGACCCCGCAGAGCGCATGGCCCGCCGTGAGGAGGCATACCGGCTCACTGCCGCCGAGGGCCTTCCCCACCACGTCCGGGAGGCCGCGGCCGCCACGCTGGAAGCAATCGACGGCGGCTGTGAAAGTGCGGCCCTGTCCGCCGTCGAAAACCTCGGGGAAGCCATCCGGAAGCGGCACTGCGACCTGTAGAGCATGGACCCGAACAGGTGGTCGGGGGCCGGTCGATCACCGCACCGAGATGTACGCGCTCGGCTGCCTCCTCCGGAAGACGCCGACGCCGGTCGGTGAATCCGTCTTCGAGCACCGGTCGGAGCACGTGCTTCCTTCCCCAGCTCGTCCTGGAGGGCGCAGCCGCACCTCCGGGAGAGCCGAGGTCCGACGTCCTCCGAGCGCGTAGCAGGAGCAACCGGGCCCGGTTCAGGCGCGCAGGAACGCCTCCAGCGCCGTAGCCAGTGCCACTGGGGTCTCGTGCATCGGATAGTGGCCGCTGTTGGCGATCTCTTCGAGTTCGGCGTTCGGGTAGTGGCTGAGCCACGTTTCCCGCATCACCTCGGCCGTCAGGGCGAGATCGTGCTCGCCGACGATGACCTTGACCGGGACGGGGCTGCCGGCGATCCGCTCGGTCAGGTCGGCGGAGACCCAGTCCTTGACGTAGCCGCCGAACGCCTCTCGGGTCGAGAGCTGGAGGGAGCGGTCGACCATCAGGTCGACCCACACCCGGCTCGCGCGTCGACCGGTGACCAGGTCCATGATCGCCAGCCGCTTGTCGCGGTCCTGCGCGGCGCCGTAGAAGAGCGCCTCGCCGTCGGCGTCCAGCGGGTACGCCCCTGCGGGGACGGGAGCGAGCCCGATCAGTTTGCGTACCCGCTGCGGCGCTTGCGCCAGTACCTGCTGAACGGCCTTCCCGCCCATGGAGTGGCCGACGAGGGAGAAGTGCTGCCAGCCGAGTTCGTCGGCCAGGGTGAGGGCGTCGTCGGCGATCTCGGCGAGTGTGTACGCGCCGGTGACGGCCTTGCGGTCGCCGTAACCGCGGTAGTCGAGAAAGGCGTAGCTGAAGGTGGCACCGTCGAGGTAGTCGAGGAAGGACCCCCATCCGGCGCTGGTGCCGAACCAGTCGTGGAGCACCAGGACCCTGTGGTCACCGGATCCGAGCAGGCGGTGCGCAATGCTCATGGCGCGGGTTCCTCCTGTGGTGATGAGTGTTCAGGCGTACGCGGCGATGTCCGACGCTGGTACGGAAGGGCGTGCGGTCCTGGTCCGCCCGCGGCCCATGCGCACTCCGCGCGCTCGGACCGGACCGCTCGTTCCCCTACAGGCTGCTGAGGCCGATGCCGATGACCGCGCAGGGTGGACGAATACATGCGCGTCTCTCGTTTGCCGAGATGAAGGCCGAAGCCCCTTCTCGCTGTCGAACCACCTCACGGTGTTGCGCGTCATAGGTGGGCGTCCTTCGTCCACGCCACGACGCGCGCACGCGCGTCGGCCGTGGCCCGCGCCCCGGCCCCCGCATCCATTCCCCCTGAAGGGGCCTGCCAACCGGCGCCGCTCCTGATGCGCACTCGCTGCGGCCGTCGGCCGCTGCCGGCGCTCACCAAGACGCGGCGGAGACCGCCCCGTCGCCTCCGCCGGTTCCGCCTTCGCCCCTCCGGAACCCCCGTATCCTGCGGCCCAACACCCCACGAAAACGGAGGAGTCATCCTTCGGCGGGACCCGAGGGCAGCGGGGTGAGCAGGGGGCGGAGGGCGTGCAGGGACGGGGCGACGAAGTCCGCGCCCGCCGCCAGGAGTTCGGCGGCGCTGTGGGCGCCGGTGGTGACGCCGACGGCCGGTACGCCGGCGGCGAGCGCACCGGCCACATCGAGCGGGTGGTCGCCGACGTAGGCGGCGACGGCGCGGGCGCGCATCGCGTCCGCCTTGCCGGGCCCCGAGAGCCGGCAGTCGAGGGAGTCGGCGCGCAGGCCGGACCAGCGCAGGCAGGCCGTGGCCGTGCTGTCCCGCCGACTGGTGATCACCGAGCAGCGGCCGCCGGCGGAGCGGACCGCGTCCATGAGGGCGGCCGCGCCCGGCATCGGTGCGGCCGACCCCTCACCCAGCTCCAGGAACGCGGCGAGGAAGAGCTCGGCGGCGGGCCGCAACAGGCGGGCCGGCACCCACGGGGACAGCAGCTCGCGCAGCGGCGGGCCGATGCGTGCGGCGACCGCGTCGGCGTCGATCGCGAGGCCGAGCCCTTCGTTGACCCGGCGGAGCGCCAGGGCCGTCGCCGGGCGGGTGTCGACCAGGGTGAGGTCCAGGTCGAAGCCGATCACCGCGGCCTGCGGCAGGCGGAGGCGGGCCGGGGAGGCGCCGCCGCCCGGTGCCTGGAGGGCCACCTGCCGTCAGCCGACCGGGGCCGGCTCGTCGGCCCAGCCCGCGACGGAGAACGGGGTCTCGTCGCGCAGTGCGGTGAGGGCGCCGGCCACCTGCGGGAGCAGCGGGGAGGGCAGCTCGTCCTCGGCGAAGAAGCCGATCCGGCAGCAGCGGTCCGGCTCCATGTTGCGCGGCTCGCCGGACCAGCGCGTGGCCTCGAAGAAGACGCTGACGCGGGAGGCGCCCGCGCGGTTGCGGTGGTGCATCAGGTGGCGGAAGACCAGGTCCTGCGTCTCGACGACGACGCCCGTCTCCTCGGCCAGCTCCCGGATCGCACCGGCCACGACGGACTCGTCCTCGTTCAGGTGGCCGCCGGGCAGCTGCCACCAGCCGCCGCCGGGGAGCTGGAGGGCACGCCTGCTGAGCAGCAGCTGCCCGTCCTGCCGGACGACGGTGTGCACGTGGACGACCGTGGTGAACCGGTCGACTGATTCCAGCATCAGGAGCCGCCCTCAAAGTGATCGAAACCGGTACGACAGGGGGGTGATCGGCCTCAAGCTCGTTGCGAAGGTCCCGCCCGGCCCGCCCTGCGGGCGGACGGCGCTACCTTCAGAACACGGCCTGGCAGGGCGATCTGACGAGGCATCGCCTGGAGTGCGCCAGTAACAGTATCGCCCTGTCGGGTTGTCGCATAGGATGCGTCAGCTCGTGATCTCTGCGGATCCATCGCCGTTCCCACCACCAGGGAGCAGAATGCCTGCGCTCACCTCCGGCTTACCTCCCGCTGACGCGCCGTACAACCGGCCGGAGCACTGGGCGGCCGTCCTCCCCGACCGTGTGGCGGTCGCCGGGCGCGGCCCCGACGACTCGCTCACGTACGCGCAGTGGGACGCGGCGGCGGACCGGCTGGCGGACGCCCTGGAGGCCCTGCTGCACGGCCCCGGCCCGGTGGCGGTCCGGATGCGGATGCGTGCCGAGTGGCCGGTGGCCGGCCTGGCACTGGCGAAGCTCGCCCGCCGCATGGTCGTCCTCGACCCCGCGGCGGACGCCGCACGGATCCGGCAGGCGCTCGCCGAGACCGGCAGCCGAGCGCTGCTCTTCGACGACCCGGCGGCCGAGACCCGGCAGCACGGCGCGCTGTGGGAGGGGCTGGACCTCGTCCCGGTCGCCGTCGACCCCGGCCCCGGGTGGCTGCGCTCCGGCGCGGACACCCTCGCCGGGCTGCTCGCCCGCCCCGCGGGCACCCGGCGCGTCAGCTTCACCGACGCGCCGCTCGTGCTGCATACCTCCGGCACCACCGCGGCAGCCCGCAGCGTCACCCGCCCCGCCGCCACGGACCGGGACGCGATGCGCAGGAAGCGGGAGTACCGGCGGGACATCGCCGCCAGCCGGCCCGCGGGCGACAACGACCAGGTGCTGCTCACGCTGCCCCTGCACCACGGCACCGGCCAGGCCCAGCTGCGCCGGGCGTCGGCCACCGCCGCCACCGTCCACCTGCACGAGCCGTTCGACGCGGCCCGTGTCCCGGAGCTGATCCAGGAGTGCCGCATCACCCACTGGGCCACCGTCCCCGCCCAGTTGAGGCAGCTGCGTGCCCTGCCCGCGGCTGTGCTCGCCCGCCACGATCTGACCTCCCTGCGGGTGCTGAGCGTCGGCGCCGACCCGGTGCCCTTCGTGCTGCGCGAGTGGCTGGCGCAGGCACTGCCGCACGTGGGGCTGTACGAGAGCTACGGTGCGACCGAGGTCGGCCCGGTCGCCTGGACGGGGCCGGGGGAGGGCGCCGTACGGGGCGGCTTCCGCGGCCGGCCGCACTACAACGTCGAGGTGCGCGTCGTGGACGCCGCAGGCGGGGACGTACCCGAGGGCGAGGCGGGGGAACTGCTGGTGCGCACACCGCTGTCCGTCCCCACGGAAGCGTTCCCCGACGGGTTCACCCTGATCGGCGACGTCGGCCGGCTCTGCGCTGACGGCACCCTGCACGTGCTGGGCCGCACGGCCGACTGCGTGTGGGCGGACGGAGCCGTCCTGTACCCGGGCGGGATCGAGGAGGCCGTGCTGCGCCACCCCCGGGTCGACGACTGCGTGGTCGTCGCCGGGCCCGCGCCGTCGGGGAACGGCACGGCGTGGACGGCGTTCTGCGAGGCACCGGGCCTGACCGGTGCGGAGCTGGCACGCGAACTGGCCGGCTCCCTGCCGGCCGACGGCGCGAGGAGCACCGGCGAGCCGGTGTTCGTGGAGGTGGTGGGGGAGTTGCCGCGCAACGCGATGGGGAAGGTGCCGCGCCGGGTGCTGCGCGAGCGGACCGGCCGGGGCACCCCGGTGCCGGCCCGCGGGGAGGTGCCCGGACATGTCCGCTGACACCGCCGTGACCGCGGAGGCGCTCGACCGGGCGTGGGCCCAGGTCCGCTCCGAGCTCGCCGCCGACCCGCTGCCCGACCCCGCCGCGGCGGCGCGGTTCGCCGGGCAGTGGCCGCGGGTACGCGCCCGCCTGCTCGCCGACCTGGCCGACGGGCGGCACCGGCCCCGGCCGTTCGAGATCGCGGAGGTGCCCAAGGGCGGTGGCGCGCACCGCCCGGTGCCGCTGCTCGACCTCGCCGACCGGGTCGTCTACGCGGCCCTCGTCGGCGAGATGGCCGTCCGTATCGACGCGGCCCTCGACGACCACGTGTTCAGCAACCGGCTGGACGCGCAGGGCCGCCGCCGGCACTCCGGCGGGCGCGAATGGCTCAGGTTCGAGGGCGCCGCCCGCGTCCTGCACCGCGACCACGGCGGCAAGGCGCTGCTCGACACCGACGTGTCCGCCTTCTTCGAGAACTTCGACACCGCCGTCCTGGCCGCCGACCTCGCCGCCGTGGGGGCGCCGGGGGACCGGATCGAGGCGCTCCTGGACTTCCTCACCGGGCTCACCGCCGGCTCGGCCCTGCGGGGCCTGCCGCACGACCAGGACGCCACCGCGATCCTCGGCAACCTCTACCTCGCCCCCGTGGACCGGCTGCTGCGCGGCGAGGGGCTGGGCTTCGCCCGCTACCTGGACGACATCAAGGTCTTCGCGCCGGAGGCCGGCAGACTGCACGCGGCCCGGCAGGCGATCGAGGACGTCCTCGGCGCGCGCGGGATGACCCTGGCGCCGCACAAGACCGAAGTGCGCGAGGGCGACGCCGTCCTGGCCGGGCTCACCCCGCTCGGCGACGACCCCCGGGAGCTGTTCGACCGCGCGGTGGCGGACGGCGCGGTCCGCCGGCGCGAACTGCGCTTCGCGCTCGCCCTGCTGGGCCGCGCCGGTGACACCCACGCGGTGCCGTGGGTGGCGGAAGCGGCGGGCGCGATGCCCGAGTCCGCCTCCCACTTCGCGGGCTACCTGCTCGCCGCGCTGCCCGCGCACCCCCCGGCCGCCGGACCGTGGCCCGCGGCCCTCGACCGGCTGCACGCGCTGCTCGCCGGGGGCGCCGGGGGCGCAGGTGAGACCGGGAAAGCCGGGAGCGCAGGGGAAGCCGGGGACGTCCACCCGTACACGGCCTTCCACCTGCTGCGGGTGCTGACCGCCGTGCCCGGGGGCGACCGGCGGACGGCGCCGCTGCTGCACCGGTTCGCCGACGGCGACGCGTACCCGGGCTATCTGCGCCGCGCCGCCGCCGGGGCGGCGGGGGCCGCGGCCTGAGCGGACCCCGCGGCGCGCGGCCGCGCGGTCAGCGCGCCCGGTGCACCGCCAGGTCGCACAGGATGTTGAGGGCGTCGGTCGCGGGCCCGGCGGGCAGCCTCTTCAGCAGCATCCGGGCCCGGTCCGCGTAGTCGGCGCAGTCCTGTCGCGCCCTCTCCAGCGCCCGGTGCCCGCGCATCAGCGTCAGCGCCTCGGCGTGCCGGTCGTCGTCGGCCAGGCCGCCGTCCAGCAGTTCCAGCAGCCGGGCGTCCCGCGGGCCCGCGTCGGCCCGCAGGTGGAGCACGGGCAGCGTCGCCACACCCTCCCGCAGGTCGGTGCCGGGCGTCTTGCCCGACTGCTCGCTCTCGCTGGTGATGTCGAGGATGTCGTCGGCGAGCTGGAAGGCCACACCGATGTGCTCGCCGAACTCGGTGAGGTCGGAGACGATCCCGCGGTCCGCTCCGGACATCAGCGCGCCGAACCGCGCGGCCGTGGCGATCAGCGAACCGGTCTTGTCGACGATGACGTCGAAGTAGTGCGTGAGCGGGTCATGGTCCTCGCGCGGGCCGAGGGTCTCCTTGATCTGGCCGGTGACCAGCCGCTCGAAGGCCACCGTCTGGATCATCACCGCCTCGGGGCCGAACCCCGCGAGGATCTGCGAGGCCTTGGAGAACAGGAAGTCGCCGGTGAGGATCGAGACCGTGTTGCCCCAGCGGGAGTTGGCGCTCGGTACGCCCCGCCGCAGATGCGCCTCGTCCATCACGTCGTCGTGGTGCAGGGTGGCCAGGTGGGTCAGCTCGCAGGCGGCGGCGGTCGGCACGACGCCCGGGGCGCCGGGGTCGCCGTACTGCGCGGCAAGCAGCGAGAGCGCCGGGCGGAAACGCTTGCCGCCGGCGTCCAGCAGGTAGCGCGAAGTCTCCGTGACCGGCCGGTAGTCGGATTCGGTGGCCGCCAAGAGGGCCTTGTCCACCGCTGCCATGCCCGTGGTCAGGCCGGCGAGGAGCTGCTTGTCGAGCATCCCGGCGTTGAATGGTCCGAGATTCAGCATCTGGGGTCTCCTGGTGCTGGCGGGCGCCTCGGGGAGCCCGGGAAGGGGTGGGAAACACGGACCGGGCGCGCCCCTGGGGGCCGAGCGACCGGGTGGACTCAGGCGGCAGGGAGCCGCCGGTCGAGCAGGGGACGCAGGGCGGCCGTCACCTCGGCGGTGTTCGACTCGACGACGAAGTGGCCGCCGGGAACGGTCAGGCTGTCCACCCGGCCCTTGGAGAAGTCCTCCCAGGCGCGGGCGGAGTCGGGGGTCACCACGGGGTCGTCGGCGCCGGCGATCACGATCAGGTCGCAGCCCACCGGTGCGGGGCACGACCGGGCGTAGTCCTCGAACAGCTCCATGTCGGCCCGCACGATCGGCAGCAGCAGATCGCGCGAGGCCGGGTCGTCCAGCAGGTGGTGCACCGGACCGCCGTAGCGGGCGGCGAAGGCGGCGAGGAACGCCTCGTCGCCGAGTCCGGCGACCGGTGGCAGCAGCGGCAGCAGGCTGGGCGCCGCGCACGACAGCAGGACCACGGCGGCCGGCGGCCGGCCCACCGCCTCGGCCCGCCGCGCCAGTTCGAAGGCCACCAGCGCTCCCATGCTGGAGCCCAGCAGCACGAACGGGCGGTCCCAGCGGTCCACCAGCTCGCCGCAGAGCAGGCCGACCATCCGGTCCATGCTCCGCACGAGCCGCTCGCCGGGGCGCAGCAGGTGCCCCGGGTAGTCGCTGGTGACGACCTCGTAGCCGGGCAGCTCGTCGGTCCAGGAGCGGAACGCCAGGCTGCTGCCGCCGGCGTACGGCAGACAGAACAGCAAGGTGGCGTCCCCGTCCGCGGAAGGGGGTGTGGGCACAGGATTCGTCATCTCGTCGTCCGGTCAGTCGTCCGTGTCGGGCGCATCGGTCAGGGGGCGTGCGAAGGCGGCGAGTTCGCGCAGGGTCGGGTGGTCGAAGACGTCCTGGACGGTCACCGGCCGCCCGGCCGGCACGGTGAGCCGGGCGGCCAGCTGCATCGCCGCCAGCGAATGGCCGCCGAGCTCGAAGAAGTCGTCCTCCGCGGAGAGCAGGTCGAAGAAGTCGTCCTCGGCGCTCACCTCGGCGCGGCCCAGGACCTCCCGCCAGATCTCGGCGACCTCCGCCTCGAACGCCTCGGTGAGCGGCGCGGATCCCGTCCTCACCGGGCGCGGCTCGGGCAGCAGCGACCACTGCACCTTGCCGCGGGCGCTGCGCGGGATCGCCTCGACCAGCTCCACCACCGAGGGCACCGAGCCCCGGGGCAGCCGCGCGCGCAGGTGGTCGCGCAGCTCGGTACCGGTGGCGCCGGGTGCGACCGCGTACGCGACGAGCCTGGCCCGGGTGCCCTCGCCGTGCGGGGTGGCGACCGCGTCGAGCACGGCGGGGTGGCCGCTCAGCACCGTCTCGACCTCGACCAGGTCGATGCGCATGCCGCGGACCTTGGCCTGCCGGTCGGCGCGGGCCAGCCAGTGCAGCCGGCCGTCCGGCGCGTACCGGCCGAGGTCGCCGGTACGGTGCAGCCGCTCGCCGTCCGCGATGCCCGGGTGGTGCACGAACCGCTCGGCGGTGGCCTCGGGATCGCCGAGGTAACCCGCCGTCAGGTGCGGCCCCGACAGGTGGATCTCGCCGGTGAAGCACGGCGGCAGCAGCTGCCCCGCCGGTCCGAGCACCCAGGCGCCGACGCCCGGCAGCGGCCGGCCGATCGGCATCGTCGTGGTGCGTACCCGGTCCGGGTCGGTGTGACCGGAGACGCTCACCATGGTGGCCTCGCTGGGCCCGTAGTCGTTGTGCGGTACGCAGCCCAGGACGCGCACCACCAGCTCCGCGACCGAGCGGGGCAGCGCCTCGCCGCAGCAGCGGACGGTCCGCAGCGCCGGCCGGACGCCCTGCCGCTCCAGCTGCAGCGCGACGGCCTCCAGGACGCCGGGCACCGCCGCGAGCAAGGTGTCGGCGCGGCCTTCGGCCAGGACCGACGCCACCGCGTCCACGGGGTTGTCCTCCACGCCGTCGGGGATCACCAGCTCGGCGCCGGCCGCGAGCGTGGTGAAGACGTCCCGCATGCCCGGGTCGAAGCTCGGCGGCGGCACCTGCACCACCACCCGGTCGCGGTCCAGCCCGGCCGCGCCGCGCAGCACATGGCCGGCGAACGCGCCCATCGACGCGGCGACGGTACGGGGCCGGCCAGTGGAACCGGAGGTGCTCACGACGTAGGCCGTGGCGTCCGGGCCGGCCGCCCACCGCGGCGGCACCTCGGCGGCACCGCCGGTCGCGACCCAGCGCAACCCGGGGACGCGCGGCGGCTCGCCGGGGCCGAGCACACCGGTGGTCACCTTCAGCTCGTCGAGCAGGCCCTCGGCGCGCGGCGACAGCGGTCCCGGCTCCAGGACGAGGACGCCGGCCCCCGCCCGCCACGCGCCGACCACGGCGAGCACCGTGTCGGCCCGCGCCGCGCAGGCCACCGCCACCACCTCGCCGGGCTCCGCGCCCGCCTCGCGCAGCGCCGCCGCGACCGCCCCCGAGCCGGACCACAGCTCGGCGTAGCCGATCCGGCGCCCGGCCGCGGTGACGGCGGTCCGCCCGCCGTCCTGCCGAGACCAGCGCTCCAGCGCCGCCAGCAGGTCGGGTGCGCCGTCGGCCGGCAGGGCCGGGCCCACCGACCGGGCCGCGACCTCGGCCTGCCGTGCGCCGTCCAGCAGCGGCAGCTGCCACAGCCGGGCCTGCGGGTCGCGGACCAGCAGCCCCAGCACGTGCAGGTACGTCCGCCAGATCTCCCGGACGGTCTCCTCCTCGAACAGGTCCACCGCGTAGGTGACCAGTCCGAGCAGGCCCTCGCCGTCGGGCACCAGCATCACGTTGAGGTCGAACTTCGCCGCCGAGGTGGTGTCCCACCGGCGCCGCACCGCCAGGTCGCCGAAGACCACCGGCGGGATCGGCACGTTCATCAGCTGGAAGGCGACCTGCGCCAGCGGGTTCCTGGAGCGGTCGCCCGACGGGCTCAGCTCCTGCGCCAGCCGGTCGTAGGTGACGTACTCGGCCGCGTACGCCGCGAGCGTCCCCTCCTTGGCCTGCTCGACCACCTGGGCGAGCGTCGGATCGCCCTCCAGCTCGAAGCGCAGCGGCAGGGTGTCGACGAAGAAGCCGACCGTGCGCGCCACGCGCGGGTCCGCCCGGCCGGAGGACTGCGTGGCGACGACCACCTCCGTCCGCCGGTCGTAGTGCGCGAGGTCCGCCGCGAATCCGGCCGCCAGCAGCATGAACAGGCTGTTGCCCGTGCTCCTCGCGGCCTCCCGCAGGGCACCGGCCAGCTCGGCCGGGAGCTCCAGCTCCAGCGTCCGCCCCCGGAAGGAGGGAACCGGCGGACGGGCGAGGTCGGCCCGCAGCGAGTTGTCCGGCTCGACCCCGCGCAGCCGCTCCAGCCACCGATCCAGCTCGGCGCGCGCCTCGGGGGTGCGCTGCCGCGCGGTCTGGAGCGCGGCGTGCTCGCGGTAGGGCAGCCCGGCCGGCTCCGGCGCCGGCCCCGGGCCCAGCCGCCGGCTGTAGAGCCGTCCGAGGTCCTCCCACAGGACGCCCAGCGACCAGCCGTCCGCCAGGATGTGGTGGATGAACAGGGTCAGCGTGTGCTCGGCGGGCCCGGTACGACACAGCAGGACCCGGAAGAGCGGCCCCGCCGTCAGGTCCATCGGCTCCCGCCGTACCGCGGCGGACCGCTCCAGGGCGGCCCGCCGGGGGTCCGGCTCGCCGCTCAGGTCGGCCTGCTCGAAGCGGGGGACGACCCGGTCGGCGACCCGCAGCACCAGCTCGCCCCCCTCCTCGGCGAAGGTGGTCCGCAGCGCCTCGTGCCGGGCGGCCAGGTCGCCGACCGCCCGCCGCAGGACCGGCACCTCCAGGGTGCCGGTCAGGTCCAGCGAACTCTCGATGTGGTACGACCAGTTGTCCGGGTAGAGCTGGTCCAGCAGCCACAGCCGCTGCTGCGCCGGGGCGGCGGGACCGGTGATCACGGTCATGCGCCCGCCTCGGTGGCGGCCGTCAGCCTGCGGTCGATCAGCTCGGCCAGCTCGCGCACGCTCAGCCCGCCGAGGATGTCGGCCGGGGCGACCCGGACGCCGAAGGCGTTCCTGATCCGGGCCACCAGCTGCGTGGCGTAGAGCGAATCGCCGCCCAGGTCGAGGAAGCGGTCGTCGCGCCCGATCTGCTCGATGCTCAGCAGACCGCCCCACAGTGCGCCCAGCCGCTCCTCGGTGTCGCCCTCCAGCGGCGTGAGCGGGTAGGGCAGTTCGGGCCGCGAGTGGACGGAGGAGCCGGTGCCGCCGCCTTGGAGGACGTGGCCGGCCACGACGAACTGGTCGCCGGTGGCGGCCGGCACCCGCCGGCTGACCAGGACGTGCGCGGGGCCGGCGCCCAGCGCGTCGCGGAACGCCAGGACGCCCCGCCGCGCGGTGATGCCCTCGGCCCCTGCCGCTTCGCCGGCGTCGGCGCCGTGACCGGTCACCGGCTCGTTGCCGCCCGTCCGGATCACGACGACCTTGCCGATGTGGTGGGCGCGGGACATGAACGAGAAGGCCTCGTCGGCCTCGTCCGCCCCGAAGGTCCGCACCGGCAGGGGGGTGATCACGCCCTGCTGGAGCAGTTCGACCACCGAGCGCCAGGCCCGCTCCCACGCGTCCCCGTCGATCTCCGGGTTGTACGCGCCGAAGGTGCGCCCCGAGGCGAACAGCCCGAGGTCCAGCGGGGTGTTGGCGAGGATGTCGCGGCGGCCGATCTCGACGAACCGGCCCCGGGGGCGCAGTGTGCGCATGCCCGCCGGGATGAACTCCCCGGCCAGCGAGTTGAGCACCACGTCGACGCCGCCCGCGGCCAGGGTCTCCGCCTCGAAGTCCAGCGAGCGGGAGTCCATCACCAGGGTGGCGCCCAGGCCCTCGACCACGTTCCGCTTGGTCTCGTTGCCGGCCGTGGCGAACACCTCGGCGCCGCGGTGGGCGGCGATCTGCAGGGCCGCCAGGCCCACCCCGCCGGCCGCCGCGTGCACGAGGACCCGCTCGCCGCGCGCCAGCGCGCCGACGTTGACCAGGCAGTCGTAGGCGGTGGTGAAGGCGACCGGGATGGAAGCCGCCTGGCTGAAGGTCATCCCGGCCGGGATGCGGCAGGCGAGCGCGTCGCGGACCACGACGTAGTCGGAGAAGCAGGACGCGCCGACCGCCATCACCGCGTCGCCGACCCGGAAGCGGCTCACGCCCTCGCCGACGGCGGTCACGACGCCGGCGCACTCCAGGCCGAAGCGGTGGTCCGGGCCGGGGGCGTCCAGAGCCCCCGCGGCGATCAGGACCTCCTTGAAGTTCAGGCCCGTAGCCCTGACCTCGACCTCGATCTCGCCGGCGGCGGGCTCGTGCCGCTCGGCGGGCACCATGCGCAGGGCGCTCAGGTCGCCCGCCTCGGTGGAGACCAGGCTGCGGTTGGCCGCCGCGGCGGGTACCGCGTCCGCGTCGGCGCCGAGGTCCGCCGCGACCCGGTCGGGGTCCACCTCGCGCAGCGAGTAGCCGAGGATGTCGAGGACCGGCTGCCCTGCCCCGTCCTGGACGCGTACGTCGAAGAGGAGCGAGCCGCTCTCGCCGGACTCCCGGTGGGTGATGCGGCTGACGATCCGGGCCGGCATCGGGGCGTGCACGGTGATCCGCTCGTAGGACATCGGCAGGTGCACGCGGTCGCTGACACCGGACACCAGCGCGCCGGCAGCCGTGTCCAGCAGGGCCGGGTGGATCCCGTAGCGGCCCAGGTCGTCGGTGAACCGCGACGGGAGCCGGCAGTCGAGCAGCAGCTCGTCCGCGCCGCTCCGCCAGATCCGCTCGATGTTGTCCCAGCGCGGGCCGAAGGTGATGAGGTCGGAGCCCGGCAGGCTGCCCGCCTCGCCGCTGCCCGCCGGGATCTCCAGCCGCTCCTGCGGCTCGGCGCCCGGCGCGCCGGGCTCGATCCGGCCGACGGCCTGGCGGTACCACTGCTGGTCGGGACCGAGGCCGAAGACGGTGACCGTCACCTCGTCGTCGTCGCCGGCGGACCCGTCCACGCGCACGGTGAAGGCGAGCGTGGCGCCGGGGGCACTGAGCGGACGCAGCAGGTCCAGCTCGGTGATGTCGAAGCCGGTGGTGCCCAGGTGCGCCTCGGCGGCGGCCCTGACGAACTCGACGACGGCGGTGCCGGGCACCAGGGACCGGCCGGCCACCCGGTGTTCGTCCAGGATCCAGTCGGCGCCCCGGCGCAGCTCGCCCCGGAAGACGCCGTAACCCGGCCCTCCGGCGCGCGCGGAGAACACCGGGTGTTCGAAGGGCCGCCAGTCCTCGCCGTCCTCTTCGGCGGCGGACGTGGTGCGCGAGCGCGTGGCCTCCTTGACCGCCATCCCGCCCTCGGTCCAGGCGTCGAAGCCCAGCGAGACGGTGCGGCGCCCGGCCGCGGTGCGCCACTGCGCGAAGGCGTCGAGGAAGGCGTTGGCGCTGCAGTAGTCGGTGTGGCCGAGGCCGCCGACCACCGCGGACATCGAGGAGCAGTAGGCCGTCCACTCGGTCGTGGCGTCGGAGACCACCTCGTCCAGCACCAGGGCGCCGTCCACCTTCGGCGACATCACCCGGCGGACGTGCTCGTCGTCCAGCACCGCCGCCAGCCGCCCGCTGGGCACACCGGCGGCGTGCACCACGCCGTGGAAGGGCCCGTAGCGCTCACGCACCTCGCGCATCGCCTCGCGGTCGGCGGCGTCGGCCCGCACGCAGTGCACCGCCGCGCCCGCGCGGCGCAGCCGGAGCAGCACCGCGACCCTCTCCCGCCACTCCGGCGAGGTGGCCGGGTCCTCGGCGACGCGCTCCCACTCGTCCTCGGCGGGCCACGCCGAACGGTGCGTCAGCACCAGGGTGACGCCGGCCGACTCCGCCGCGTCCTCGGCCAGGGCCAGGCCGATCGCGCCCAGGCCGCCGGTGATCAGGTAGCTGCAGCCGTCCCGCCACGGCCGCCCCGCGGTCAGCGCGGGCAGCGGCTCGTGGGCCAGCAGCCGGCGTATCCCGGCGCGGTGCGCGACGGTGCGGGCCGTCACGGGCCTGCCCAGCTCGGCCAGGACCAGCGCGGCAGCGGCCTTCGGCTCCAAGCCCGCCGACAGGTCCAGCTCGGCCAGGCGCACCGTCGGGTACTCCTGCGGCAGCACCCGGCAGGGGCCGGTCAGCAGGGACGCCACCGGGTCGATCGGGTCGTCCGCCGCCACCTGGTGGCGGTCGGCGGTCACGACCAGGACGTCCAGACCGCGCTCGCCGCGATCGGCGGCGACGCCGCGCACCGCCGTGACGAGCGGCCAGAACCCCTGCTCCAGCGCGTCGGTGACGCGCCCCGCGAGCGGGCCCTGACCCGCGCCCCGGTCGGGGAGCCCGGCGAAGAGCACCGTGTCGACGCCGGACCCACCCGCGGCGAGGAGCTCGTACAGCAGCCGCAGGTCGTCGTGGTCGCCCGGGCGGACGACGAGCCGGGAGCCGGCCGGGTCCAGTTCGGGACGGTCGCCGGGAAGCAGTGGTACGACGCTGTGCCCGGCCGCCTCCAGCGCCGACGCCAGCGCGTCGGCGGCGGCGGAGACCGCGGGCCGCGGCAGCAGCACGCGCCGGGGCCCGGCCGGCGCCGGAGCGGCCTCGGACGGCGGTGCGACCGTCCAGCGCGGCACCTGCAGCCAGCCCGTGATCCGGGACGAGCGCCGCAGGCCCGGCAGTTCGACGGGGGAGTGGTCCTGCGTGACGTCGATCCAGTGCTCGGAACGCTCGAACGGGTAGCCGGGCAGCGACACCCGGTGCGGCTCCAGACCGGCGAACTGCCGGTCCCAGTCGATCCGCCCACCCTGCACCCAGACGGCGCCGAGCAGCTCCGCCGTGCTCTTCGGCGACCACTCGTTCCGCATCCACGGAGTGACCGGGCGACTCTCCGCCGCGCCGCCGGAGTTCTCGAACATGCGGGTGAGCGCCCGGCCCGGTCCGGCCTCGACCACGGTGACGGGGCCGTCCTCCAGCACCGTGCGGGCCGCGTCGCGGAACCGCACCGGCTGGAGCATGTGGCGGATCCAGTACTCGGGGTCGGCCATCTCGTCCGGCCCGATCTCGCGGCCGGTGACGGTCGAGACGATCCGCATCGACGGCTTGCCGAACTCCACCCGCGCCAGCAGCGCCCGGTACTCCTCCACGATGCCCGCCATCAGCCGCGAGTGCGCGGCGTTGGAGGTACCGAGCCGGGTGTGCCGCAGGTCGGTCTCCTCCAGGTGCGCCTGGAACGCGTCGATCGCCCCCGTCGCCCCGGACACCACGCACTGCCCCACGGCGTTGACACCCGCGACGTCCAGGTCGGCGGGCAGGATCGCGCGCAGCTCGTCCTCGTCGAGTCCGACGGCCAGCATCGCGCCGTCCGGCGTCTCCTCCTGCATCAGCCGCCCGCGGGTGGACACCAGCCGCAGCGCGTCGGACGTGCTGAGCATCCCCGCCACGCAGGCGGCGGCGTACTCGCCGAGGCTGTGGCCGACCATGGTGTGCGGGACGACGCCCGCCGCGATCAGCGAGGTGGCGAGCGCGTACTGGGAGACGAACATCGCGGGCTGCGCCCACAGGGCGCGGCTCAGCCGGTCCGCGGCGACCTCCTCGTCGCCCGGCTCGGGGTAGAGCAGCGCGCGGACGTCGAAACCGGCGATGTCCAGGGCGAGTTCGGACAAGTCGTCGACGGTGCGCCGGTAGGCGGCGTCGCCCTCGTACAGCGCGCGGCCCAGGCCCGCGTACTGCCCGCCCTCGCCCGCGAAGGCGAACACCACCGGCAGTTCGGCCTCCGGAGCCACCCCGCTGATCGTCGTCGCGCCCGAGGTCAGCTGGGCCGCTGCCTCCTCGGCGGTGGCGGCGGTGACGAAGGTGCGGTGCCGGAAACGCTTGCGGCCCCGCGCCAGCACGTGGGCGGCGTCCGCCGCCCGCCCGGGGCGCGAGCGCAGCGCGAGGCCGTGGGCGGTGCGCAGCGCGGCCAGCGCGTCGGCCGAGCGGGCCGACAGCACGAACGGCAGGACCCGACCCTCCTGCCCGTCCCCGGAGTCCAGCGGTACGGGCGCGGCGGCCGGGGCCTGCTCCAGCACCGCGTGCGCGTTGGTGCCGCCGACGCCGAAGGCGCTCACGCCGGCCCGGCGCAGCCCCTCGAACGGCCGGGACTCGGTGGGGATGTAGAACGGCGAACCGGTCAGCTCGATGCCCGGGTTGAGACTGGTGAAGTTGACCATCGGCGGGATCTCCGCCCGCTCCAGCACCAGTGCCGCCTTGATGATCCCGGCGACGCCCGCCGAAGTGCCCAGATGGCCGATCTGCGCCTTGACCGCGCCCAGCGCGCAGCCCGCGGCGTCGTCGGCCGCCGGTCCGAACGCCGAGACCAGCGCGGCCACCTCGATCGGGTCGCCCAGCGCTGTCCCGGTGCCGTGGGTCTCCACGAATCCGACGGTCGCCGGGTCGACGTCGGCGACCCGCAGCGCCCGGCTGATCACCTCGGCCTGGCCGTCGACGCTCGGCCCGGTGAAGGTCATCTTCTCCGAGCCGTCGTTGTTGATCGCCGAGCCCTTGATGACCGCGATCACCCGGTCGCCCTCGGCCATCGCGTCCGACAGCCGCTTCAACACGACCAGGCCGCCGCCGTTGCCGAACACCGAGCCGTTGGCGTCCGCGTCGAACGGGCGAAGCCGCCCGTCCGGCGAGCAGATCGAACCCTCCTCGTAGAGGTAGCCGTTGACCTGCGGGGTGTGCAGGTTCACGCCGCCCGCGAGGGCGAGGTCCGACTCGCCGAGGAACAGGCTCTGGCAGGCCAGGTGGACGGCCACCAGCGCGGTGGAGCACGCCGTCTGCACGTTCAGGCTCGGCCCGGTCAGGCCCAGCCGGTACGAGATCCGGGTCGCCAGGAAGTCGCCGTAGTTGCCGATGTCCGCCTGCAGGCCGCGGATGGAACCGTCGAGGTGGTCCTCGGGGTCGAACTCCGGCTCGATGTAGCGCAGGTACGCGTGCCGGCCGCCGCCGACGAACACGCCGACGTCACCCGGATAGCGGGACGGGTCGTAGCCCGCGTCCTCCATCGCGTGCCAGCCGAGTTCGAGCATCAGCCGGTGCTGCGGGTCCATCAGCCGGGACTCGCTGGGGGTGATGCCGAAGAAGTCGGCGTCGAAGTCGCCTGCCCCGTCGACCAGGCTGCTCACCCGGATGTAGTCGGGGTTGGCCAGCAGCTGCTCGGGTATCCCGGCGGCCCGCAGATCGTCCTCGCTGAAGTGGGTCAGCAGCTCGCGGCCTTCGCAGATGCGCTCCCAGAATGCCTCGGGCCCGGGTGCGCCCGCGAAGTTGCAGGCGATCCCGATGATGGCGACATCTGTGGGCGAGACCTCCGTGTGGCGGTCAGTCATGGCTGTTGCTCTCCCGTCCCCGAGCCGATCGGCTGCGCCGCGCAGCGGCGAGAATCTGGTCCGGAGTGCGCTGGTTGAGCCTCCGGTGGTGGGTCGTGGTGCCTGGAGCGCCGGCGGGACCGGTGGGCTCGTTCTGCCCGGAAGCGTCGAGGAACTCGGCGAAGCGCCGGGCCGTCGGGAACCGGAACAGGTCGTGCAGGGCGAACTCGCGGTCGAGGACGCGCAGCAGCCGCAGGTAGAGGGGCAGGACCAGCAGGGACGTCCCGCCCGCGTCGAAGAACGACACGGTGGGGGAGGCGACCGGGCGGCCGAGCACCTCCGCCCAGGTGTCCAGCAGTTGCCGCTCGGCGGCGGTCGCGGACGCGGCCGCCTCACCGGCCGGTGAGGCGCTCGGAGCGGGCAGCGCCGACCGGTCCAGCTTGCCGCTGCGGGTGAGGGGCAGCCGGTCCAGGAACTCGACGTACGAGGGCACGGAGTAACCGGGCAGCTCCGCGCGGGCGTGCTCCAGCAGCGCTTCGACCGTGAGCGGCCCGCCGTCGGGCGCGTCGGCGGCCACCACGTACGCGGCCAGCGCCGACCCCCCTGCGGGCGCCGGTACCGCGGTGACCGCGCAGCCGGCGACCAGCGGGTGGCGCAGCAGCACCGAGGCGAGTTCCTCGGGCTCCACGCGGTGGCCGCGGATCTTCATCTGCCCGTCCGCGCGGCCCAGGAACTCCAGTTCGCCATCGGCCAGGCGGACCAGGTCGCCGGTGCGGTAGTGCCGCCCCAGCCCCTCGGCGGGCTCACCGAAGCGGCCCGCGGACGCCGGTTCCTGCCCGGCGGAGCCGAGGTAGCCGAGTGCGACGGCGGCACCGCCGATGTGCAGCTCACCGGGTGTGCCGTCCGGCACCGGCCGGCCCAGCGGGTCGAGCAGCAGCACCTCGGCCCCGCTGACCGGCCGCCCGATCGGCGGCCGCTCCGGCCAGTCCGACGGGTCGCCGGCCAGCCGGAAGGCGGTGACGACATGGGTCTCGGTGGGCCCGTACTGGTTCACCACGCCGACGCCCGCGGCCGCGCACAGCCGCCGTACCTCCCCGGTCACCACCAGCGCCTCGCCCGCGGTGATCACCGTCTCCAGCTGCTGCGGCGTGCCGCCGAGCGCCTCGTGGACGGTCGCCAGCTGGTGGAGCACGACAGGCGGGAGGAACGCGGTCTGGACGCCGGTGCGGTGGAAGGTGGCCAGCAGCTCCTGCGGGTCGCGCCGGGTCTCCTCCGGCACCACCACGAGCGTTCCGCCGCCCGCGGCCGCGGTCAGCATCTCCTGCACGGAGACGTCGAAGGAGAGCGCGGCGAACTGGCTGATCCGGCGCCGCCGCGCGAACTCCGGCTGGGCGATCTGCCAGCCGATCAGGTTGGCGACGGCCCGGTGCGGCATCGCGACGGCCTTCGGCTCGCCGGTCGAGCCGGAGGTGAACAGCACGTACGCCTCGTCCTCCGGCTCCGCGCCGTGCCACGAGGAGGGGTCCGCCGTCGCCCCGGGGCCGTCCGACAGCACCGCCGCGCCGCTGCGGAAGGTCGCCGCGGACGCGGGCCCGCCGGACAGCAGTACCTCGCCGCCCTGCCAGGCGGTGTCCGCCGCGGGAACGCCGGCCGAGCGGAGCGCGAAGCCGCAGCCGATGCCGCGCACCATCGCCTCCTGCCGCCGGCGCGGCAGCGTCGGGTCGACGGGGACGTACACGCAGCCCGCCGCCCACAGACCCAGCAGGGCGACCAGCGGGTCGTGGCCGCGCCGCAGGAAGCAGGCCACCCTGGTGCCGGGCCTGACCGCGTGCTCCACCAGCTGCTCGCGCAGCCGGGACACCCGGGCGGCCAGCCGCCCGTACGTCATGTCGGTGCCGTCGTGGCTCTGCACCACCTCCGACGGCGCCCGGCGGACCTGCTGGGCCACCAGCGACAGCAGCGGCCGGAACCGCGCCGCTCCGGCGGCCGGGGCGGCGTCCCGCCGCTGCCGGTCCAGCCGGCCGGCCAGGCCCCGCACGGCCGGTTCGTCCGGGTGCGCGCCGGCCGCGCGGACGAGCTCGGCGAACAGCTCGCCGTAGCGCCGCGCCTGCCCGGCGGAGAGCACCGACGTCCGGTAGCCGAGCGTGACGGCCGCGGCGTCGCCGAACGGGTCCTCGTTCACGGTGACCAGCAGCTCGAAGTCGGTCTCCTCGCGATAGCGGATGTCCCGCAGCCGGATGCCGAGTGCGGCCAGGTCGTCGTAGACGTGGAAGTCGGTGTAGTTGAAGGCGGTCGGGCACAGCCGCCCGAGGCCGGCCTCGGTCTGGATCCGCTCGAACGGGTAGCGGCGGTAGGGGTAGGTCCTGGACTCGTTGAGGAAGGACTCGGCGAGCAGCTCCCGCCACGTCTGGTCGCCGCCACGCGTGCGCAGCGGCAGCGTGTTGAGGAACAGCCCGAGGCCCCGGTCGCCGCCCTCGTCCTCGATCCGCCCGCTCGTGACGACACCGGTCACCACCTCGGGCCGGCCGGTGACCAGGGCCAGCAGCGCGGTGTGCGCGGCGAGGTAGGCGGTCTTGACCGGTACGCCCGACGAGCGGGCGAGCGCCCGTATCCGCTCGCCGTCCGCCGCGGGGATCGGCACGGTCACGGTGGCGACGGACGCCTCGGCGGCGCCGGTCGCACCGTGCCCGCCGGGGAGCCGGGAGGGCTCCGCGTCGCTCAGGTACCGCTGCCAGAAGTCGCGCTGCGCCGCGTCGTTCTCGGCGGCCCGCTCCAGCGCCAGGTAGCGGCCCATGAGCCCCTCGACGGCGCCCGCGGCCGTTCCGTCGGACAGCACCGCGGCGTGCGCGGTCAGCAGTTCCGTGATGAGGGAGGCGGCGCTCCAGCCGTCCAGGACGCAGTGGTGCACCGACAGCGAGAGCGTCCAGCGCCGCTCGCCGACCCGGTGGGCGAACAGCCGCAGCAGGCCGGGCTCCGTCCAGTCGAAGGGCCGCTCGCGCTCGGCGGCCGCCCAGTTCTCCAGCCACCGCTCGCGCTCCTCCTCAGGAACGCCGGTGAGGTCGTCGAGGACGAGGTCCGGCGCGGCGGACGGGTGGACGACCTGGAGCGGGGTGACCGGCCCGTCCGCCACGAACGCGGTGCGCAGCACCGGGTGGCGGCGCACCAGGGAGGCGAACGCCGCACGGAGCGCGGCCTCGTCGAGGGTGCCGTCCAGGGTGTAGCTGAGCACGTCGTGATAGACCCGCTCGCCGTCCAGGACGCTGTGCAGCAGCATGCCCTGCTGGAGTCTGGTCGCCGGGAAGGCGTCCTCGGCTCCGTCCGGCACCCAGCGCACGTCCTCCTCGGCGAGCAGCGCGAACGGCGCGGCGGCCGCCCGCGGCCCGGCGTCCAGATCGGTGAGCGCCTCGGCGATCCGGCGCGGTGAACGCAGCGCGTAGACGTGGGCCAGCTCCGCGCCCAGGCCCTCGCCGCGCAGCCCGGCCACCAGCCGCACCGCGGTGATGGAGTCGCCGCCGAGCTCGAAGAAACCGTCGTCCGGGCCGCAGGACGGCCGGCCGAGCACCGCGGCGACGGCCTCCCGCACCCGGGTGACGCGAGGGTCCTCCGCCTCGTCGGCGGCGCCGTCCGCCGCACCGCCGGACGGCTCGGCGAGAGGGTCGGGCAGCCGGGCGGTGTCCAGTTTGCCGTTGACGGTACGGGGCAGCTCGTCGAGCAGGACGACCCCCGCGGGCACCATGTAGCCGGGCAGCCGCCGGGCCGCCAGCGCCCGCAGCTCCTGCGGGTCGTACGGGCCGGGGCCGTCCATCACCAGTGCGGCGGCCAGCACCGGCGGGTGGCCGGGCCGCCGCACCACCCAGGCGCGGGCACTGCGGACCTGCGGCAGCGCCAGGAAGGCGGCGTCGACCTCGCCGAGCTCGATCCGGTGGCCCCTGATCTTGACCTGCTGGTCGAGACGGCCCAGGTACTCCAGCCGCCCGTCCGGCAGCAGCCGGCCCTTGTCGCCCGAGCGGTACATCCGCGCGCCGGGAACGCAGGAGAAGGGATCCGCGCCGAACGGGTCGCGGGCGCCCTCGGGCACCACGAGGTAGCCGGCCGAGACACCGGGCCCGCCGACGCAGATCTCGCCCGGCACGCCGAAGGGCGCCGACCGGTCCTGCTCGTCCAGGACGTACAGGGCGGTGTCCGGCAGCGGACGGCCGATCAGCCGCCGGGTGTCGGCGGCGTCCGCGGCGGTGAGCGGGTAGAACGAGCTGTGCACGGTGGTCTCGGTGATGCCGTACATGTTCGACAGCCGGGGCTGCTCGTCGCCGTACCGGTCGAACCAGCGGGAGAGCGACCCAAAGCTCAGCGCCTCCGCGCACAGCACCAGGTGCCGCAGGCTCGCGAACGCGTGCCCGGCCCGCAAGGACGCCTCACGGAAGCCCTCGAAGGCGGTGGGGGACAGGGCCAGCATCGTCGCCCGCTCGCCCTCGACCAGCGCGGCCAGCGCCTCCGGGTCGCGGGTGACGGCCGGTTCCGCGACCACCACCCGGCCGCCGTGCAGCAGGGCGCCGTACAGCTCCCAGACCGAGGCGTCGAAGGCGAAGCTGTGCGCGTTGACCCACACGTCGCGGTCGGTGAAGCCGAACAGCTCCCGGGTGGTGTCGAAGAGCCGCACCACGTTGGCGTGCCGGACCTCGACTCCCTTGGGCTGACCGGTGGAGCCCGAGGTGAACAGCACGTAGGCGGGGGCGTCGGGGTCGTCGGGCCCGGCGACGGCCGCCGCGGCTCCGGGCTCGGGGGCCTCCGCGTCCACCGGTTCGCACGCCACGCCGTCCAGCGGCGGCGTGGCGTCGCCCCGGCGGACCAGCAGGGCGGTCAGCCCGGCCAGGTCGGCGATGCGCTGCTGGCGACCGGCCGGCTGGCCGGGGTCGACCGGTACGTACGCGGCGCCGGTCTTGAGCACCGCGAGCATGGCGACCACCAGCTCCGCCGACCGGGGCAGCCGGATGCCGACCCGGGTGCCGGGTCCGGCGCCGAGCCGGACCAGCCGGGCCGCCAGCGCGTCGGCCGCGGAGTCGAGCACGCGGTAGGTCGTGTCGCGGCCGCCGGCGGTCACCGCGATGTGCTCGGGGTGGGCGGCGGCCCGGCGGGCGATCAGCCGGTGCAGCGCGGCGCGGCCGTCGGACGGCGCGGTGGCGGCCAGCGCGAGCAGCGCCTGCCGCTCCTCCGTGCCGGGCAGGTCCAGGTCGACGACGGGGCGGTCGGCCGCCGCGGCGCCCTGCTCGGCCACCCGCAGCACCTGCTCCGCCAGCCGGCGGACGGTCGCCTCGCCGAACAGGTCGGTGTCGTAGTCGCAGACCAGCGCCTTGCCCTCGCGGTCGGCGAGGAAGGCGATGTCGCAGCCGGACAGCCGGCGGCGCAGGGACCGGGGGCCCTGCGCGTCCACCGGGCCGACCAGCACCCGGGGCCCGTCGCAGGCGTCGTCCACCGTGTCGGCCGGAGCGCTCCCGACGGCGGCGCGGACGTCGCCGAATCCGGCGGACGGGTCCACGTCCACGCCGATGCGGTGCACCCGCGATGCGCCGCCGTCGGCCTCGATCCTGCCGAGGACCGCGCGCGGGGCCTCCTGGTGGCGGGTGAGCAGCACCGCGACGGCGGCGGCCAGGTCGGTGTCCGGGGGCACGCCGTCCACCCGGACCCGTGCCCTGCGGTACGCGGGCGCGAGCGCCCGTGGAGCGGCGAGCGGGAACGACGAAGCGCCGTCCCCGGGGGCTCCGTCTTCAGCGTGCTGCACGTGTCTCCTCGGCGTGCGCCGGGTCGGCGGCGCCGACCCGGCGGATGATCAGACGGTCCATCACCAGTGCGTCCAGGCCGGCGTCCAGGAAGGTGTCCACCGCTTCCCGGGGGGTGCGGACGATCGGTTGTCCCGCCACGTTGAACGAGGTGTTGAGCAGCACCGGCAGCCCGGTCCTGGCCTCGAAGGCGCGCAGTAGGTCCCAGAAGCGCGGGTTGTCGGCCCGGGAGACGGTCTGCACACGCGCCGAGCCGTCCACGTGGGTGGTGGCCGGCATCCGGAGGGCGTGCTCGTCGCGCACATGGGCGACGAACAGCATCGCGGCGAACATGTGCACGTCCTCGGGGTCCACCTCGAACAGCCCGGCAGCGGCCTCGGCGGTCACGGCGGGCGCGAACGGGCGGAACGACTCGCGCTTCTTGACCAGGGCGTTGATGCGGTCGCGCATGTCGGCCCGGCGCGGGTCGGCGAGGATGCTGCGGTTGCCCAGGGCGCGCGGCCCGAACTCCATCCGGCCCTGGAACCAGCCGACGACCAGCCCTTCGTCCAGCAGCCCGGCCACGGTCGAGGTCAGCTCGGCGTCGTCGGCCGCCTCGGTCACCCGGACCCCGGCCGCGGTGCGGGCGGCCCGCTCGCACTCCTCGGCGCCGTAGCGCGGGCCGAGCAGGGTGCCGTGCCCCGGTTCCGGGCGTTCGCCGGACCGCCAGGCCGCGTACAGCGCCGCGCCGAGCGCCGCCCCGTCGTCCCCGGCAGCGGGCTGGACGTGCACCTCGTCGAACAGGCCGCTGCGCAGGACCACTCCGTTGGCCACGCAGTTCAGGCCGACACCGCCGGAGACGCACAGCCGGTCGAGCCCGGTCTCGGCGCGGACCGCCCGCAGCAGGTGGAGCTGCGCGCGTTCCAGGACCGCCTGGAGGGCGGCGGCGATGTCCATGTGCCGCTGCTCCATCGGCGCTCCGGGGGACCTGCGCGGGCCGAGCAGCCGCTCCAGCTCGGCGAGCGCCGGCCGGTAGGTCTCCTTGTCGAGGGCGGTGACGTTCTCCAGCAGGACCGGGACGCGGTACGTCCCGTCCGCGGCGAGCTCCACCAGGCGTTCCAGGACGCGCCGGTACCGGCTCGCGTCGCCGTGCGGGGCGAGCCCCATCACCTTGTACTCGCCGTCGCCGAAGCGGAAGCCCAGGTAGAGCGTGAAGAGGCCGTAGAGCAGTCCGAGCGAGTCGTGCGCGGCGATCTCGCGTACGGTCTCGAAGCCGTCGGGGCCCGCGGCCAGCACGGTGGCCGAGTGGCGCTCGCCCAGCCCGTCGGAGACCAGCACCAGGGCGCGGTCGAATCCGCTGGGGAGGTACGCGCCGGCGGCGTGGGCCAGGTGGTGCGGCACCGGCAGGAAACGGCCGGCGAGGTCCGTGCCGAGCGCCTTCTCCGCGACGGCCCGGTTGGCCTCGGGGGCGAGCACCTCGCGGTAGAGGCCGTTGTAGTAGCCCTGTTGCCCGAGGTAGAAGTCGCGCTCGGGCTCGTAGGAGAAGCAGTGGGCGACCAGGTCGAGGTCGTCGGGCCCGATGCCGGCCTCCGACAGGCAGAAGTGCGCGGCTGCCGCGGGGAAGGCCTCGGAGTGCTTCAGCCCGTCGAACCGCTCTTCGGCGGCCGCCGCGGCCACGTGGCCGCCGACGACCAGGCCGGCCGCCGCGTCGGCCCCCTGGAAGATCGCGTACTCGCTCTCCGCGAGCCCGGGAAGCCGGTCGCGTTTGAACCTGCGGGCCCCGTCGAGTCCGCTGAAACCGAGAACACGCATCCGCAGCGGGATGTGCCCCGAGCTGCTCATCGCCCACCCCTCCCCAGGGTCCATGGCTTCAATCCAAACATTGGACACACAACCAATGGCCGTTGGTGCGAAGAAACTGCCCACACTGAATCTGAATCATCATTCGGTGGGAGGCGCGGCCAACTGTAGGTCGGCCCCCAGGAAACTGTCAACGATCACAGAATGCGAGCGCTAACGAATCCTGGGTGTCCGTTTTGGGTGCCTCCGATAAGGTTGAGGGAGAGGTAAAAATGCCGGCCCGAAGGTTTTGCCATTCCTTTGGAATTCGTGGCCAGGGCTGGCTCCGGCATCTTCCCGTGCAGGTCCAAGGGTCGGAACTGCCCTGTGCTGCGGGGATCTTGGCGGCACGTCACGTCTTGACAGTGCCGCGACGGCACCGTAAATCTACTGAAGTTCTGACACGGGTCCGGTGCCCTGGCGGCGCTGCTGCGGCACTGAAATACCCGGTATTGCGGAAGCTGTGGCACACGGAAGCCTCGGACACCGTGAGATTCCCGTCATCCTGTCACCGCAAGGCACGGCTTTTCCCTACCTTCCCGTCGCGTGCGTACGCGACCAGATCGACCGAGCGAGGGCCAGCTGCAATGAGCGATACCGAAATGTCGGCCGGTGAATTCGTCAAGGACGAGCGGTACGACAGGTTCCACAAGCGTGATGAACCCGTCACCTGGTGGGACTACCAGGGCGGTCGGTGGCTCGTGACCGGTTACGAGGCCGTCTGCGCGGCGGCCAAGGACCCCGAGACCTTCGCGTCACGCCACGAGATGCCCAACGGGGCGAGCCCGTACTCGGGCGTGATGGTGCCGCCCACCCCGGTGCGCGCGGTGCCGATCGAGATCGATCCCCCGCTCCACCAGGAGTACCGCAAGCTGCTCAACTCCCGTTTCTCGCCCACCGCCGTGCGCAAGATGGGGCCCCGCTTCCTGGAGTTCACCACCTGGTGCATCGACAGGTGGATCGAGACCGGCCACGCCGACCTCTTCCACGGCCTCGCCAAACTGGTCCCCGCGATGACCACCCTGGACCTGCTCGGCCTGCCCATCGAGGACGCCGAGATATTCGCCAACGCGGTGCACGTCCGCGGCGAGGACCGCTTCACCCTCAACGACGCCTGGTCGCGGCTGCTCAGCAGGACCACCGAGACCATCGTCGCGCGCCGCGCGGACCCCAAGGACGACCTGGTCTCGCACCTGCTCGCCGCCGAGGTCGCGGGCCGGAAGTTCACCGACATGGAACTGGTGGAGATCTGCTTCACCTTCGTCATCGGCGGCATGGCCACCACCGCCCGGCTCGCCCTGGGCGCCCTGTCCTACCTCGGCGCCCACCCCGACCGGCGCGCGGCCATCGTCGACGACCCCTCCCGGCTCCCCGCCGCGATGGAGGAGTTCCTGCGCTACTACAGCCCGGTGCCCTTCCTGTCCCGCACCGCGACCAAGGATGTCTGCTTCTACGGCAAGGACATCAAGGAGGGCGACCGCGTCGCCATCGGGTACGCCCCCGCCAACCGCGACCCCGAGGTCTTCGACGAGCCGGCGGAGATCGTGCTGGACCGCCTGCCGAACCGGCACGTCGCGCTGGGCCAGGGCATCCACTTCTGCATCGGCGGCGGCCTCGGCAAGGCGGAGGCGACCACCATGGTCGAGCAGGTGCTCAAGCGCCTCCCCGACTACCGCATCAGCTCCAAGAGCCTGTCGGTCGACGTCGACCAGCCGAACAACTGGGAGGCGCGGGTCTCCCGGGGCCTGCACATCGAGTTCACCCCGGGCGAGCGGATCGGTGGTACCCCGTCCTTCAACCTCGCGTCCCTCTCCTAGGCGCAGGGGCATGAAACTGCTCTCGGCGGAATGGATCGCCGAGCGGCTGCGGCTCGGCTCCGCCCTGCCCGCGGCGCCCGGGGCCACCGCCCTCGTCCAGCACGTGGTCGAGGAGGGGCCGGACGGAACGGTCGAGTACTACGACGACATACGGGACGGCCGGCTCGCCGACAGCGCGCTCGGCCGCCACCCCACTCCGCAGGCCGTGATCAATTACCGCTGGCCGGTCGAACTCGCCATGCTGCGCGGCGAGCTCGACCCGGTCGGCGGCGTGCTGAGCGGACGCATCCTGATCGACGGGGACATGAACAGCCTGCTGCCCCTGGTGCCGGTGCTGCAGACCTCGGCCGCCATCGACGTCCAGCGCGCCCTCGACGGCCTTCTCGACCCGTCGTGACGCCACCGCACCGACAACAGGACGGAGAGCCCGTCGTGGACACACGACCGACCGTGACCTTCCCCATGCCGAGGAGCAACCCCTTCGACCCACCGCCCGGCTACACCGCCCTGCAGGACCAGGAGCCACTGACGCTCGCCCGGATGACGGTCGGCAAGCGGCAGGACGTGTGGCTGGTCACCCGTTACGAGGAGGCGCGGGCGATCCTCGCCGACACGGCCCGCTTCAGCTCCGACTCGCGCGACCCCGGCTACCCGCTGGTCCGCGCGTTCAGCCGGATGATCCGCGACGACCCGCCGGAGCACACCCACTTCCGGCAGATGCTCACCTCGGAATTCCTCGGCCGCCGCATCACCGCGCTGCAGGACGACGTCCAGCAGCTCACCGACGAGCTGCTGGACGACATCGCCGCCCGCGAGCAGCCGGTGGACCTGGTCAAGGCGCTCGCCATGCCGCTGCCGTCGCTGGTCATCTGCCGCCTGCTGGGCGTGCCGTACGACGAGCACGAGTACCTCCAGCAGCGCACCGCGGCCGCGCTCAGCAAGGAGTCCACCTCCCGCCAGATCGACCAGGCCATCGACGACCTGGGCGACTACCTGGAGAAGGTCGTCCGCGCCAAGATGGACGCCCCCACCGACGACCTGCTCAGCAGGTTCGTGGTCGGCCAGGTCCAGTCCGGGCAGTGCCGCTACGAGGACGCCGTCGACATCGCCCGGCTGCTGCTGGTCGCCGGGCACGTCACCACCGTGAACATGATCGGCCTGGGCATCCTGACCCTGCTCCAGCATCCCGACCAGCTCGACGAACTGCGCCGCGACCCGGCGCTCGTCGGCGGCGCGGTGGACGAGCTGCTGCGCTACCTGTCGATCACCGGCGGCGTCGCCCGGGTCGCGACCGAGGACGTCGAGGTCGCCGGCCGGCTCATCCGCGCCGGGCAGGGCGTCCTGGTACTGCACTCGGTGGCCAACCGGGACCCCCGCGAATTCCCCGACCCGGACCGCTTCGACATCCACCGCGACGCCCGCCGCCACCTCGCCTTCGGCCACGGCGCACACCTGTGCATCGGGATGCTGCTGGCCCGGATGGAGATGCGCGTCGTGCTGAGCACCCTGCTGCGGCGCTTCCCCGGGCTGCGTCCCGCGGTGCCGGCGGACGAGATCCCCTTCCGGCACGAGATGCGCATCTACGGCATCCACGAGCTCCCGGTCCTGTGGTGAGCACGGCCCCGGCCGAGACCGCGGCCGGGCCCGTCACGGCCCATCCGCTCACCCTGGAACAGCGGATGGGCCTCAGCCGGGACAAGATCCGCCGCTGGCGCCTCACGCACAGCTGGCGGATCCGCGGCCCGCTGGACGCGGACCGCCTGCGGGCCGCGCTGGCCCTCGTCGTCGAGCGCCACGACCCGCTGCGGATGCGGCTGGTGCGCACACCGGACGGAATCCGGCAGAGCTTCGCGCCCGCCGTGGCCGCGCACCCCTGGTTCGGCCGCTCCACGGTGACGCCGGACGGGCTGGCCGCCGCCGTCGCCGAGGCGGCCGGGCGCCGGCTCGACCTGTTCGGCACCGGACCGCTGCGCGCCGACCTGCTGGCGGCCGCCCGGGACGACCACGTACTCGTCCTGACGATCCACCACATGGCGTGGGACGCCTGGTCGGCCGGCGTCCTGTGGCGCGACCTGTGGACGGCGTACGCGGCGAACGCCCCGGACCTCGCTCCGCTGCGCACCGACTACCCGCGACTCGCCGACGCCCAGGCCGCGCACGGCACGGTGCCGACCCCCGCGCAGCTGGCCCACTGGCGGCGGGTCGTCGGCGAGTCGCCCAGCCCCTGGCCGGCCCCCGGTTCGGCGCCCCCGCTCGCCCAGAGCGAGGACGGATCGGGCGGCGCCCGGCTCGTCGCCGCCCGCCCCGGCCCCGGCTTCCCGCGCCGCCTCGGGGCGTTCGCGCGCGCCGCCCGCGTCACCGCTGCCAGCGCCACCACCGCGCTGTGCCTGCTCGCCGTCGGCAGGGCGCTGGAGCAGCCCGCGCTGCTGGCCAACTACCAGTACCACGGGCGCGACCGCGAGGAGGAGTGGGACCTGGTCGGCATGTTCTGCCGCCGCTTCCCCGTCCGCGTCGCCCTCGACGAGGGCACCGAACTGGGCGAGTTCGCACGCCGGGTCCAGCGCGGGCTGACCGAGGGCGCGGCCCGCTCGGCAGCCCCCTTCACCCTGCCGGGTCTGCGCCGCCTCCTGGAGGACGAGCAGCCGGCGGACGCGCCCGCCGCGGCGTGGCACCCGGGCCTGTCCCCGGTCACCGTCAACATCGTCCCCGGCCGGATGCGCGGCTCGGCGACCGGCCGGACACCGGCGCCCGGGCTGACCGTCGAGCCCTACGCCGCCGCCGAGCCGGGCCCCGAACCCGTCGCCCGCTACGCCGGACAGCTCTGGCTGATCGCCACCACCGACCCCGAGCCGGTCTTCTACGCCGACTACGACCGCACGGTCGTCCCCGACACAGCGGTCCAGGAGGTCTCCCGCCACCTGGCCCTGCTCACCTCGCTGACCGACGCGGCCGCGGCTGCACGGCAGTTGGGCGACCTCGGCTGAAACGGCGTCCGCTGCCGCCGGTACCATCGGTGACGCAGCGACAACAACGGAATCCAGTTTGCTACGGAGCACGCATGCGTGATCAGGCCATCGGCGACTTCCTCCAGCAGTTGGCGGACCGCGTCCCGGCACCGGGCGGTGGGGCGAGTGCCGCTCTGCACGCCGCCCAGGCGGCCGCCCTGCTCGGCATGGTGGCCCGCTACAGCGAGGGGCCGAAGTACGCCGAGCACGAGGCCGTGATCAGCCGCGTCCGCACGGAGACGGACGACGCGCGAGCGCAGGCCCTGCAGCTCGCCGAGGACGACGCCGTCGCGTTCGGCGCGGTCGCCGCGGCCTACGGCCTGCCGAAGGCGACCGGCGAGGAGAAGGCCGCCCGCTCGGCCGCCATCGCCGAGGCCCTGATCGGTGCCGCCGAGCCGCCCGCCCGCACCGTCGAGCTGTCCACCCGGCTGGCCGAGCTGGCCGAGCTGCTGCTCCCGGTCGGCAACCGCAACGTGCTCAGCGACGTCGCCGCCGCGGCCGAGGCCATCCGGGCCGCCGCCGCCACCGGCCAGGTGAACGTCGAAGTGAATCTCGGCGGCATCAAGGACGAGGCCGCGCGCACCGCGTTCGCCGCCCGGGCCGCCGCAGCCGACCAGGTCGCGGCACGGGCCGCCGCCACCACCGCCGCCGTACGCAAGGAGATCAACCGGTGACCGCAGCCGTCCTTTCCGGCCGGGAACTCGCCGCCGCGATCCGCGCCGAGACCACCGAGCTCGCCGAGAAGCTGGCCGCCCAGGGCCGGCCCGTCCGCCTGGCCGTGGTCAGCGCCACCGACGACGGGGCCAGCGCCTGGTACGTCCGCTCGATCGCCCGCGCGGCGGCCAAGTGCGGGCTGGTGTGCGACGTCGTCGACCTCGGCCCGCAGGCCACCACCACCGAGGTCGCCGACACCCTGCGCCGCCTCAGCGACGACCCGCAGGTGCACGGCGTCATCCTGCAGACGCCGCTGCCGGCCGGCGCGGCGCTGGAGGACCTGGCATCCGCGATCGCGCCCGAGAAGGACGTCGACGGGGCCAACCCGCTGTCGCTCGGCCGGCTCGCCGCCGGCCTCCCGGCGTTCGCCCCGGCCACGGCCGAGGCCGTCGTCCGGCTGCTGGAGCACCACGAGGTCGAGCTGTCGGGACGGCACGCCGTCGTCGTCGGCCGGTCCACCGTCGTGGGCAAGCCCGCCGCGCACCTCCTGCTCGACCGGGACGCGACCGTGACCGTCTGCCACTCCCGCACCGCCGACCTCGCGGCCGTCACCCGCACCGCCGACGTCCTGGTCGCCGCGGTCGGGCGGGCCGGTCTGCTGACCGCCGACCACGTCCGTGACGGCGCCGTGGTGATCGACGTCGGCACCAACCCCACCCCGGACGGCGGCCTCGTCGGCGATGTCGACCCGGCCGCGGCCGAGCGGGCCGGCGGCCTCACCCCGGTCCCCGGCGGTGTCGGCCCGGTGACCACCGCACTGCTGCTCCGGCACACCGTGCAGGCCGCCGAGAGCTGAGCCCCGTAGGTGGTCCGCCGGGCGCCCTTCAGCGCGCCCGGCGGACCACCTCCTCCTTCTCCTTCTGCCAGGCCCGCAGCACCTGCTCCTCCCGCTCGGCCGGCAGCCACCCGGTGGTGCGCACGGCCCTGCCCAGCTTCTCCGCCGGGATCCGCCGCAGCCAGGCCCAGGTGTCCGCCACCGTCTCCACCAGCGGGCGGTACCGCGCACCGGCGGCGATCCCCACGCCGGGATCCACGTCGTAGATCCCGGCGCCCTCGCCCTCGGCAGGCACCCAGACGGGCAGCTCGGTCCACGGAACCACACCTGTACCGGCCAGCCACCGCTCGTCCACCCTCACCAGCCGGCCCGCGCTTCCCGTCACCTCGGCGCAGGCGTCCAGCAGGCCGCCCATCGTCGCGTGGCCGGGCGGGCAGCTCAGGTTGTACGCCCCGCCGAGCCCCTGCCCGGCGGCGTGCAGGATCCACTGCGCGAGGTCGCGGACGTCCACGTACTGGACGCCCCGGTCGGGGCTGCCCGGTGCCAGGACCGGCTCGCCCTCCGTGGCCGAGGCCATCCGCAGCAGCCACCTCGGCAGCCGGCCCGGGTGCTCCCACGGGCCGAGGACCAGGCCGGGACGCGACAGCAGCGCCCGGTCGCCCATGACCTCCACCACCGCCCGCTCCGCGGCCGCCTTGCGGGCGGGGTAGTCCTCGGTGCGGGAACCGGGGGAGGGCGGGCGCAGCGGGGCCGCCTCGGTGAGCGGCCTCGGGACGGGCCAGTGATAGGCCATCAGGCTGGAGACGTAGCTGTAGTGGCCGACGCTGCCGGCCAGCAGGGACGCCGACTCCCGCACCGCCTCGGCCCGCCCCGCCCAGGTGTCGACGACCGCGTCCCAGGAACGCCCGCGCAGGACGGCGAGGTCGGCGGGATCGGTGCGGTCCCCGGTCAGCCGCTCCACCTCGCCCGGGCCGCGGCCCGAGCGGTCCCAGTTGAAGGTGGTGACCTCCCAGCCGCGTGCGAGCGCGGCCGCCACCACCGCCCGCCCGACGAACACCGAACCGCCCAGGACCAGCAGTCGCACCGTGGATCATCCCCCCGTAGACAGCGTCGGCGCGGACGCTACTCCGCCGTTCCGGCAGGGGACAAGAGGCATCGGCCTCAGCGCGTACTCCACCACTGCGGAGCCACCCGGCAGGACGCGGGCGATCGTCCGCCGACCACATCGACCCGCGTGCGCACGACATGGGCCCCTGGGACGCGGGTTCGGACGCCGTGTCGCTCACACCTCGTCGGTCAGCGGCACCTCGGCCCAGATGGTTTTGCCCCGTGCCTCCGGCCGGGTGCCCCAGCGGGTGCTCATCTGCGACGTGATGGAGAGGCCGCGCCCGCCCTCGTCGCCCGCTTCGGCGTGCCGGAGGTGCGGGGCCGTGCTGCTGTCGTCGGTCACTTCGCACACCAAGGTCGTCCCGTCGAGGACGAGGCGGAGGCCGATGTCGCCGTGGGAGTACCGGACGGCGTTGGTGACCAGCTCACTGACGACCAACGCCGCGGTGAACGCGTGGGCTTCGAGCCCCCAGGCGGCAAGTCGGCTCTCCACCGACGCTCTCGCCCCCGCCACCGCGGCGGGATCGTTGGGCAGTGTCCACGTCCCGACCCGGTCGGGTCCCAGGACCCGGGTGCGCGCCAGCAGGAGGACGGCGTCGTTGTCCGCCCGCTCGGGAGCCAGCGTGTAGATCAGGGCGTCGCAGATCTCCTGCAGGGGGCGGGCGGAGGGCAGCAGCGCGTCGTGCAGATGCGCCAGCCGCTCCTCACGCGTGCCCGAAGCCGCGCGGAGCAGCGCCGCGTTGGCCAGGGTCACGACGCAGCCCTCGGGCAGCTCCACATCGGTCGTGCGGTAGTCCGGCATCCCGCGGCCCAAAGGCGGTCCGGAGGGAACATCGGCGTACTCGACCGTGCCGTCCGGGTGGGCGAGTACGGGGGCCGGATGCCCGGCGCTCGCCATCGTGCAGCGCCGCGACACGGGGTCGTACACCATGTACAGACACGTCCTCTCCCGGGAGTCGTCGTCCCCGTCGTCGCTCTGCCGCTGCTCACCCTCCAAGCGGGTCACCAGGGCGTGCAGACGTTGCAGCACCTCGTCCGGCGGAAGATCGAGCACCGCGAGTACGCCGATCGCCGACCTGACCTCGCCCATCGTGGCGGCGGCCCGGATGCCCCGGCCCGCCGTATCGCCCGCGACGAGCGCCACCCGGGCCCCGGACAGAGGGATGACGTCGAACCAGTCGCCCCCCGGCCCGAACGGCCGATAGCTGAACGCGGTCTCCACGGCGGGGTGGTCGGTCACCCGGGCAGGCCGCAGGGTGAGCTGGAGGATGCGCGCGGCCGACCGCTCGCGGTTGTACAAACGGGCATTGTCCAGGCACAGGGCCGCCCGGTCGGCGAGCTCGGCGGCCACGGCGAGGTCCTCCTCGTCGAAGGCGGGGGCCTGGCCCAGCCGGTAGCAGCGGGCCAGACCCAGGACCACGCCCCGGGCGGTCAGCGGGAGCACCATCAGCGAGTGGGCGCCGAGCCCGACCAGATGACGGCCCCGCCGCGGCTCCCGTTCCAGCCAGGCGGTGTGCGGGGCGAGGCGGTTGACGAGCCGCGTCTGCAGATCGGTCATGCACTGCACGAACGGGGTCGCGAAGGAGAGCCCGATCACCTCGCCGATCTCGGAGATCCCCCGCGCTTCGAGCTCCGGTAGGGTGCGCTGTCCGGCGCAGCGCAGGGGGCCGCTCTCCAGGACCGGACCGGGGGACGCGGCCTCACCGCGCAGTACCGCGTCCAGGACCTCGACGACCACCACGTCGGCGAGGGCCGGTGACAGCTCGTCCGCGAGTTCCTGCGCCGTGCGGAAGATGTCCAGGGTGGTACCGATGCGTCCGCCCGCCCGTCTGAGCAGCTCCAGCCGCTTACGGGACCGTTGGCGGTCGGTGACGTCCACGATCGCCAACGCGACCCCGAGGACGCCGCTGTCCTGATCGGCGAGCCGGAAGCACGAGACGGACAGGGCCGTCTCGGTCTTCTCGGAAGCGAGGTGGCCGGTCATCTCGATGTCGAGCGCCGGCACGCCGCTGTCCAGGACGTCGCGCAGGGTGGCCTCCACGCCGGCGTCGTAGAAGTCACCCGCCCAGTCGGCGAGGCGCCGGCCCAGAGCATGGCTCAGGGGGACGGAGTCCACGTGCCGGGCGGCGCTGTTGAACCGTACGAGCCGCAAGTCCCGGTCGAGCACGAGGAGACCGCTGGGGGCCTCGGAGAAGAGCGCCCAGAGGACGGCCCGGTCCCACTCCGGCCCGGGACCGTCCTGCGTACCCGGCGACACATCCATGACGACCTCCTGCCGACTTCGGCGGAGCCGCGCGCCGGCCCCGCCGGAGGACCCCCGCCTGCCCGGGGTTCGGGGCGCCCCGGGCGCGGGCGGGCCGCACATCGGAATCGGACCGTGCGCGGTCACCGGAACGGACCGTACGCAGGACGTGTCCGCCCGGTTCGGACCGGCATGACCTTCCCGTCGGCTGTCACACGGACGGCCCAGCCGGGCGGTACGGTTCTCCATCCCCGGAAGCCGCAGGGGCGCGCACCGGCTGGGCACGGTCGGCCGCGGGCCCACGGCGAGCATCACGGGGAATCCGCGGCCCCGTCCCGAACCCTCTGGTCATGACCGCTGTTCATGACCGCTGTTCATGACCGCTGTTCATGACCACCGTTCGAATTCGACGTCGAGGCGCTCGTCGGTGCGTACCCAGACTTCGCCGGCGGCGGCCTCGGCCGGGGCGTCGACTCGTTCGAGGCCCAGGAATGCGATCAACCCGAGCAGTTCGGCTCGTTCGGCTCGGTCGTCGCCGACATCGTGCGAGTCGAAGAAGACGTAGTACGCGTCGCTCGGGTCCACGACGCCCGAATTCGACCAGATCCGAGCGACTTCTTCGATCGCCGCGGCTTCGGTCGTGATCGTGGCGGCGCGGGCGGCGCCGCGAGTCTCCGGTGACGCGTCGAGGCCGGCGAGGTCCGGGAACCACTGGCCGAAGTGGTCGAGGCCGGCATATCCGTTCTCGAAGAACAGCATCGCGCTCGGCAGGTAGCGATTGGTCCTGTCGACCTTGAGGTATTCGGACCGGCGTCGGTCCGCCCACTCGGTCCGGGCGATCACGCCCTGACCGGGCAGGAGCACCAGTCTCTGGCCCCCCAGTACGTCCTCGACGGTGTAGGTGTCGGAGGCTCGCTCCCGGAAGAACGCGGAGAATGCTACGTACGCCTCCTGGGCGTCGCTCACGGAGACCTGCTGGTCGTCGCCGTCACCGACGACGAAGACGAACTGTTTCGGTCCGGGGCTGTACGGGCGGGCCATGTGTGTCCTTCGTTCACAAGTGATAGCCCACCAGCCTAAAGCGTGTTGCGAAAGCAGCGCCGTCCGCCCGGAGGGCAGGCGGGACATTCGCAACGCGCTTCACCGGCTGTCCCGCGAGCCCGGCAGTCGCGGCGAACACCTTGCCGTAGGAGGTGACGTCCTGGCCCCCGCCCACCTCGCACGGCTGATGGCTTGTTGGACAACCGCCGCGAGGCCCGACGGCGGCTACACCGACCTCGCCTACGCCGTCGGCGTCGACCCCCACAAGCTGCCGCGCGTCCTCGCACCGCTGCGCCGCGGTGTCACTCTGCGACTCCTGCCGGACAGCACCGAACAGGCCTGGCGCGTCGCCGAAGCCTTCCGCCAGGCAGGCATCCCCCTCCCCGCCCAGATCGAGACCGGCGGACACCGCGGCGGCCTCAAGCCCGACGCGCCCGCACTCGTCGGGATCGGCCGCATCCTGGACGACGCGGGCTGCCTCGACGGCGTACCGACTCATGCGGGCGAGTCCCGACTTCGCCCACGCCGAGGAGGAACGGCGCCTGGCTGCGAAGAACGAACGCGACACCGCCGTCGCCGCGGCGGCGCCCGCCTTCCCGATCTGCCCGCCGGCACCCGCCTGCGCATCCTGCCCGACCACGCCTGCGCCACCGCCGCCCAGCACCACGGCTACCACGTCGTCGACGGCACCCGCGCGTCCGACACCGGACCGGCGATCGAGGGCACCTGGAAGCGAGTCACCGGCTGGTGACCATCAAGGGCACCCACCGGCCAGGGCCCCGTCGTGCGGCCAAGACGGCTTGGCTGCCTCGGTGTTGTCGGCTGCCCCAGGAAACCGCACTCCTGGACGAGGCCGAGCAGGTGAAACACTGTTGAGCCCCTTCCAGCGGGACGGGGGACCCGGGCTGCCGTACGACGGAGCTCCATGGCCATCCAGTTGGTCGGGACATGGGCCAGGTGGCACTGTGGCCGTGGAGGGTGGGACTTGCTGAAGGGCGGGGCGATGGAGGGTTCGCCGGCTGAGGCCGGGCCGGAGCGCGCGGCGTCGCCCGCGGCTCGTTCGGCGATCGCCCGGTCCGCTCCGGAGGTCTCCGTGGTCGCTCGCCTGGCCCATCTCCAAGGTGTGGTGGGGAACAACGCCGTCGTACGCCTGCTGGGTGAGCAAGCCGTTTCCGAGGGCGAGGCCGGGAGGGCAGCCGATCCTGCCCCTTAGGCCATTGTTCCGGGACACATGTTTGGCCTACAACCAGAATAAATTCACCTGGAGTTGGCAAGGAGGTCCACCTGTGCGCTCCGTCGATCGGGATCACCGGAAGGCCGATGAACGGACATCGGGCACGACGCGTCAGTCGCGGCCGTCGACAAGCCTGAACAGCGCATGGGTGCGCCATCTGCAACGGGTGGCAGCGGGCGGTGCGGCCTCCTCACGCCCTGAGCCCGGCCCGCGGACCGAGGCCCCCGAGCGGGCCCAGGTGCAACGGACCGCCGCAGCCGGCCAGGTCATGGACGTGCGCCAGAACGCGGCGTCCGAGGACCCCGCTTCCCGGCAGGCCGAGCCGGCCCCCAGGGGAATGGAAGCCATCGCCCGCCTGAGCGAGTCGATCGAACAGCACACGATCCAGAACGGGACGAAGAAGAACGCCTTCGCGCCGGGGACCTGGTGGCCCGAGCGCTGGATGGTCGCGGGCCCGGCCCGGCTCAGGAAGACCCTCGACCGGCGGGTGATGCGGGGTGAGGCGTTCAACAGCCAGGACCTGGCCGACATCAGAGACCTCTCCGAGACCAATCCGCAGTGGCTCGAAGCGGTGGGCATCGGCACCTACCAGCAGGCCGAGACCTACACCAAGGGCCGCTTCGACGACTGGCTCAGGCTCCCCGCGGGCAAGCGCGTGCTCACGGCCACCCTGGCCGTGCGCGCCAACCATCCTGCCGTGCGTGAGGGAGACCGGAACACGCCGATCTCACCCGCCTACACACTCGGCCGGTTCATGCTCACCCAGGCGCCCGGCACCTCGCCGGAGGAGAAGAAGGCCCTGGAGCGGGAACGCGACCAGCAGATCCGGGACACGGCCGTCGACACCCTGCACCCGGCCGGGATGGCACCCGAGCGCATGCACGGCCCGACCGAGGGCAAGGGCAAGGAGGGGGGTACGCCCGATGTCGCGGCGCGAGACGTGCAGGCCCGCGAGATCCTCACCAGGGTGCTCCTCGTCCTGCAGCGCGGACTGAAACTGTACGACCCGAAGGCCGGCGCCCACGTGGCCGACTACGAGACGGACGTCATCCGCGCACTCGCCCACGGCGGGCGGGTCAACATCCGTATTCCTGCCCTGAGTTCGGCCGACAAGCCGGCCTACTCGCTGCCCCACTTCCTGGGCGTGACGAGGGACGACCTTACGAACACCCCCGCCCAGGGCGTCGACGAGCGCGCGTTCGCCACCCACCGCACCGCCATCGGCGCCAACAAGAAGGGTAAGCCGGGCGCGTTCAAGGAGAAGGGCGGGCTCGCGGCGTCGCTCACCAACGTCGTGTCCTTCGGCGCCGACCGTCCGGACATGTGGGGACAGGACATCTCCGGCGGCGGCTTCGGCTCCAAGGACTGGAACGGCGACGTGATACTGCCGAACGGATCCCACGGCCACATGCTTCTCGTCTACCACCGGCCGACCACGAAGAAGGACGGTTCGCTTCAGATCGGCATCGAGACCCTCGCGCCACATGCCGCCAGCCCCGTGGGCTATCAGCACGACTTCCGCTCCACCGAGGCCACCGCCAACCCGGAGTCGGTTCTGCACGGCCACAAGCGCGACAAGGTCGGCTCGGGCGGGCTGAGCAAGAACGAACGCCTTGTGGAATTGGGGGAGGTGACCGGCGGGGACTGGCGCGTCTTCCTCGACGGGATCAAGGAGGAGTGGGACGCCGCACTGGCCGGCACCGAGGACGGTTCCAAGGAACGGCGAGCCCTGTACGAAGGGCTGGTCGGCCCGCGGGCCCAGGCGCAATCCTGACCGCGGGACGAAGTTCGTTGCCGGGTTGCCGGGTTGCTGAGTTGTCGAGTTGCGACCGGCAACGTCACCGGTGAGGCGACAGATCGGGATCGCGGTGTACGGCGTCGGGGAGCGCGCCAAGAGCCGTGGAGCTTCCGGCCGGGCCTCCGTCACGGGATCGAAGGGGCGGAAAAGGGGGCGGCAAAGGGGCGCTGAAGGTGCGTCCCCTTCGCCTTCGCCGCCCCCAAGAACCTGGGCGGCAACGCCCCGGGGTGCTCAGATGCAGTCTTCCAGCAGGGCGTATGCGACCGCGTGCGCCCTGTTGCGCAGATGCAGCCGGGTGGTTCGCTCCTGTGACGTCAGCCGCGATGGATCCCGTCCGTCAATGCCGAACGTCCTATCTCTGCTGGGGATCGGCCCGGAGCGGCCGCCGCGACGGTCACGTACGCGCAGGTCGGCGCGGGCCGGTGGGCCGAAGGGCAGAAGGCGGAAGGGGTAGTTCAGGCGTAAGTGGGGACGTTGTGGGCCGCCCAGTCCGCGAGGGCGTGGGCGCACTCCGCGACGGATTCCCGCCAGGTCCTGGCGGCTCCCTCGCCCGCGTCGTCGCTGACGTGCTTGACGATGCGCAGAGACACGCCGGCCAGGTGTGCGGCCGTCGCCAGGGCGTAGCCCTCCATGTCGACCAGGGGTGCGTGCGCCGCCAGGCGGGCGCGGGCGGCCTCGTCGTCGATGAAGGAGTCCCCGGTGGCCAGAGTGGGACCGTCCGGATCGCCCACCGCCAGGGGTGCGCCGTAGGTTTCCCCGGTCAGGGTGAGCAAGATGTCGCCGGCCAGATCGTGTTGCATGACCGTGCCGATGACGTGGGTACCGGTCCAGCCCGGGCGCAAGGCTCCCGCGGTGCCGAGGTTGACGACGTGCGACGGCCTCGCGCCGCTGCCGAGTACCGAGGCGAGTGCGGTCGCGGCGTTGACCTTGCCCATGCCGGTCAGCAGGATGGGCAAGGACGTGTCGAGATACTGGGCCTCTTCCTTGACTGCCAGAACGAGCAGGGGACGGCTACTGGTGATCTCTCCCGTGAGTTGCATGGGATCAGCGTAGGAGCCTGCTCCCGACGCCCGCTTTCCGGGGGGCGAGCTTCGTCCGGGCCGCTTCGTTTGGATCATCCGCTCGTTCTTCCGGTCATAGGCCCGGTGGTGGCGCGCGATCCGCGAATGCGGGTTTGGCTTGACCCGCGTCCGCTGCGCCACCCTCACGGTCAGACCGATCCCAGCCGGTAGCAGAGACGGAGAACGCTGCCACGCTAGGAAGCTCGTGCGTCGTGGCTCTCGCGATTGGCGAGGACTTGTTCCATGTGGGTCTGGGCCCACTGCCTGAGCCCGCGTGTCAGGGGGTGGAGTGAGAGGCCGAGGTCGGTCAGCTCGTAGGTGACGGTGACAGGGACCGTGGGTGTCACGGTGCGGATGAGCAAGCCGTCGCGTTCGAGAGCCCGTAGGGTCTGGGTCAACATCTTCTGGCTGACGCCAGCCAGTAGCCGGGCCAGCTCGGAGTAGCGCATCGCCTTCGGGGCGTGCGATGCGCCGGACTGTTCGGGTGTGTCACCGCCCAGTGCACACAGGATCAGGACGACCCACTTGTCTGATATGCGGCATTGCGGCCAGCGCGCTGGCCGCGTTCCGCCGGACCGCCGAGGCCGACACGGAGGCCGACCGTGCCTACCGGGCCGAGCAGGGGCGCCGCTGGTTCCGGCACAACCCGACCGGCGAGGCCTCCACCACCGCCCGGGGCCGCGTCGCCCAGCACCTGCTGACGGTGCGCCTGGAGCAGCTGCACGAGCGGTTCACCACGGGGCGCCGGGCCGCCCGGGCCGGGGCCGGGTTGTGGACGGACCGGCTGCCGGAGCTCGCCGCCCGTGCTCTCGACGGCGGCGCCACGGGGGGCGGTGATCGCGTGACGGCCGAGTCGGAGCTGAGTGGGGTCGACTTCGCGCGTCAGGCCCTGACCGCCGCCCGGGAAGCGGCGAGGAAGAACGGCGCCACCGCCAAGAAGCCGAAGCGGCGCACCACCATCGTCGTACGGTGCGATGGGCGCGAGCGGCTCGGGCTGGGCAGTGCGATCAGCCGGATGCTGACCGAGCGCGGTATGACCGCCCCGGCCGCCGGCGGCAGCGTCCTCGCCCACTTCGACACGATCCTCGCCACGATCGCGCCGGAACTCGCCGGCCGGGTCCGGGCCGTGGGATACGACGCGGACACCGGGCGCCTGGACGTCGTCCCCGGCACCCCGGCGGTCGCTACGAAACTGCAGTGGAGCGCCCCGAAGCTGAGCGCGGCCGCCAACGAGCAGGTTCCCGGAGCGAGCGTCCGTACCGTGCACGTCCTGGCGCCTGGCGCCCGCGACGGCCGGCCCCGTCGTGGCAGCCGAACCGGTCCCGCCGACGGTGCCCGCCGGACCTGCCGTGCGCTGCCCGCACCGGCCGGCTACCACCAGGCGCTCGCCGCCCACCGCGCCGCTCGCCCGGCGAAGACGACCACCGACTCGAAGGTCCGGGCTGCTGTCGAGCGGCAGATCCGCGAGCAGGACCGCGAGCCGGAGGCGCTGTTCGGTGACGGCCGCCAGGCCCTCGAGGAGCTCCGCGCCAAGGCCGCCGCCCAGCAACGGGCCGTGACCTCCAGCGACGCCGCCCGCGCCCGGGGCCTGCAACGCCTCGCCGCCGAACGCGCCGGACTCACCACGCTCACTCCAGCGAGGCCGGCCGCCGCGCCACTGACGTTGAATCAGACAGCCTGACCCCGCCCGACCGGCCACGCGTACCTCATGCGGAGTACGCATATGCCCAGTACAGAAGACGTGTTACGGCTCACGATCGGCGCCCTGATGCGCCTGACCAGCGAGCGCCAGACCGACCTCGCCGACGGGATCGGGCTGAGCCAGACCCAGATCAGCCGCAAGCAGGCCGGTACCGCCGCGTGGTCTTTGACCGATGTCGACCGGCTGTCCGCCCACTACGGCATCCCCGTCCCCGACCTCCTCGCCGGAGTCGACCGCGCCGTTCACTGCCTGCCCGTACGGCGCCGAGCACCCGCACCTGGCGCCGCCCAGCTGACGATCAGCCCGTAACCGTAGGCGCCGCCTGGCCCGGAAGGCGGCGGGAGGCCGACGAGGTCAGTCGGCAGGCGTCCACGGGGGATCCGGTGTGCTGTTGATGGCGCCGCAGTTCCAGCAGTCCCACTCGTCGGGCAGCTTGTACAGCTCGCTCCACAACCCGGTCGGTTTCCCCCACACGACGCAGTCCGCCTCGCAGTCCCAGCACTCGAACTCGAAGTTCACGTGGCCCTCCATCCCAAGGGGGTGCGGACCGGAGGCCGCCGCACCCAGAGGTGTGTCGTCAGGCGGGTCCGGTGCCGCTGTCGTCGGGGTCAGGGTTCGGGGCCGGTTCCGGTTCCGGGGCGGGGTCCGGCGCGGTTCCGGCTCCGTACCCGGATCGGATGCGGTCTCGCTGTCCGTGGCGTCGGCGGGGGAGCGGTCGTCGAGGGTGATGGTGACCCGCTGGCCGTGCGGGGTGAGTCCGGCCAGGCTCGCCTCGATCCGTTCGTACACGGTGTCGGCGAGCTCCTGGTCCCCGTCTCCCTCCTTCGCGGTGTGCCGGAGCACGTGGAGGCTGATGAGCAGGGCGATGAGCGAGCGCCCGGACAGGGCGACCCGGATCCGCTCGTCTCCTTCGGGGGCGACCTGCGGCGGGACCCGGAAGTGGCGGTGCCCTCCGGCCTGGGCGGTGATGAACTCCCAGATGTCCCGGTTGCACAGCAGGTCGACGGAGGAGACCCGAGCGGCTTCTTTGAGCAGCGCGGTGTGCTCCTTGCTCACCACAGCCGGTGCCGGCGGAGGCGTTTTCCCCGTCCTCGGGAGCCGGATCGGCGGCGGGCGAAGCGTCCGACGTGGCGGCGGCTTCCAGCTCCTTGACCGGGGCGAGCTCCGGCTGGGCACTCGGGGTGCTGGCCGGGAGTGAGGCCACCGCGTCGTTGTCGGCAGCCTCCGTCAAGGAGACGGGGCCGGCGGTCCGCTGCTCGGGCACGACGTTCAGCAGCGTTCGGGTGGGCTCGGTGCCGTCGGCCGACGGTGTGATGACGGTGCTGTACCGGGCGGCGGGTCCGATGGTCGGCGCGGACGTCACCGTCTTGGCGAGATCGGTGAGGGTGGCCTGGACGCCCTCCAGGAGCGCGCGGAGCTGCTCCAGCTCCTGGGCGGTCGTGTCCTGCTGACTCTCTGACGGCCGGGCCAGAAGGAGGTTCTTCGTGTCCTTCAGCGCTCTGGTCATGGCGGCGAGCTCCTGGACCGTGCCCTGGTGGGCTGACGCGTTGGCCGCCTTCACGTCGTCGAGCCCTCGGTCAAGGGATTCGCTCAGAGTGATGCCGGTGTGGAGCATCGCCTGGTGAAGCATGGTCAGGCCGCTGGAGGCGTCCTCGCCCTCGGGCCCCTTCTTACGGTAGTTCACGTCACCTCACTATGAGTAAACGTACTGTCACAGCAGTACTTTCCTCCCGGAGCGGCGCCCGCGCGGCCCGTTCCCGAAGCTCGCGGGGGATTTGCTTGATCCGGGAGGTGGCGGCCGGATCGCCCGGGCGGCTGCCTGCGCCAGGGTCACTTCCGGTCGCGTCACCGCGCCTTGCGGCATCAGGGGCGTCAACTCGCAGGCGCATGGGTCCAATTCACCCGGTCGTGTTTCGATGAGGCGTCGTCGCCCACATCGCCGAGATATGGCCTTCATCACTTCCGCGACGGCTCACGGACATCAGCCTGTTGCACGGAGTTGCGAAGTTGCTGGTCAGGCAGGTAGGACGCTGCACTTTCAGTGACCGTAAGGGGTCGGCTGAACGCTCAACGTGAAAGAGGTGGGGGGAGCCCTTTTCGTAGTGCTTGGAGATGACCTGCCATGTCGTCGAGGCTGGTGAAGTAGATAAACCGCTATCGACGGAAGTCGCCTGATCCGGGAGCTCAAGCCGGGCCCAGTTCCTCGCCCGGCGGGATGAAGGCGTCGGCGCTGTCGGCATCGTCAACATGCCCGTGAGCGTCCATCGTGATGGCCGTTGCCCGGCCCTGCGACGTGATCAGCCACGCGAGCACCTGTTCCGTGAGCGGGGTATTCCCCGGGCCCTCGTCATTCCAGTGGGCCCGCCACCCGCCACCGGGTACTGCGGCTACGACCTGGTCGGCTTTCTCAAGGTGGGAGAAGTCCTCGTAGTCCGTGACGGGACGCATGGCGCCTCGCTTGGGGTCGACGACAAGCGCCGTTCCGGTTCTCGGGTCCCATGCCTCAACCCGCACCATGCGCCCTGTCTCGGTATCGGTCCCGTCGAAGATGGCGGTCCAGCCGGTCTGATTGAAGTAACGAAGATCCACCGCTCCATCATCTCGCACAGCAATGAGCGCCAGTCGGCGGCTACTTGCTGCTCACGTTCATCCGTACGCACCTCTGCACATACGCGAGTACGCCGACACCCGGCCGCACGGCGAGGCCAGAGCGCTCACAGGCACGACGCCTGGCGTACCGCCACCACCAGCGTCCTCGCAGCAGTGCGCAGCTTGTCACCCGAGCGGTGGGAGGCGAGGACGTCCGCAATGGCCAACCGGCGGCGACTGTGAAAATCGCTGTCCGATCACCGGAGCACGGTGATAGACATCCGGCGTGGCAAAGAATCTTGAGTTCCCTGACCTGTTGCGACTGATCGATGAACGGTCCACCGCCTTCCGCGCCGTGGTCGCCGCCGCGCCCGGTCTCGACGCGCAGGTGCCGACCTGCCCCGGATGGACGCTGTTCGATCTGGTGAAGCACCTGGGTGGGGGAGACCGTTTCTGGGCCGCCATCGTCGGCGCGGGGTCTGCCGACGCTCCCCCGGCCGAGGCCGTCGCCGCGCGCGCCGCGCTGGAAGTGCCGCAGGAGCGTGAGGCCCTGCTGGCCTGGCTGGACGCGTCGACGCAGCTTCTGCTGGGCGCCCTGCACGCGGCGGGACCGGAGAGCGGTTGCTGGACGTGGTGGCCCGCGTCGCAGTCACCGCAGATCGCCGGCGGCACCGCCCGGCACCGGGTCCAGGAGACCGCGGTGCACACCTACGACGCCCAGCTCGCCGGGGGCGCCCCGCAGCCGCTGCCGGTCGAGCTGGCACTCGACGGAGTGGAGGAGTTCCTGTTCACCGTCTGCGCAACGCCGAGTGCCTGGCCGCACAAGCCCACGGCCTTCGACTTCCACGCCGCCGAGGGCCTCTCCTGGCGCCTCACCGTCGACGGCGACGGCGCACGCACCACCCGCATCCCCGCGCCCACCGCCGCGACCAGCGAAGACTCGGACGCAGCCGGCGCCTCCGTCCACGGCACGGCCAGTGATCTTGTCCTCTACCTATACGACCGGATCCAGGCCGACTCCTTGCACGTTGACGGAGACGCAGGGCTGCTCGACCTGCTCCGCGCCTGGGAGCCGGAGGAGAAGTAGGACGTAGCGGGAGCTGTCGGCCGCGCCTCGAGCGGTAAGACACGACTCTTCGCCAGGTTCGTCAGTCGCGGCACCGGACTCAAACCCGCGAGGCGGCCTCGGGGCGTCACCAAACCGACCGTCTACCTGGATGGCAGTGCGAATTTGTCCGTCCCAGCGATCACGAGAAGCGACGCGACTGCCGTCGTCCCGATCTCGTCGAGAAGTCAGTCGATCGGGTGACTGCGGCGGCTGCCGTGCATGAGAGCAGGGCCTCTTGGTAGCTCGAAGGGTGTCGAATATAACGTGCGGTCCAGGAGGCTCTGTTGTCGCATTTCTATGGCAACGCGAGAGTGGGGTCCGCTTCAGCCACTCTCGCGTGTGACTGTCTGGCTCACAGGTTCGGGAACGCCAGAGACCACGGGGCGCGCGAGCGTCGGTATCCCACCGACATGTCGGACGCCGAGTGGGCGGTGGTCCGGCCACTGCCGCCGGTGCCGGGCTGGCTGCGGGGCCGGGGCGGGCAACCGGAGGCTTATTGCCATCGCGCGATGCTGGACGCGATCCGCTACCTGGTCGACAACGGCACGAAGTGGCGGGCCATGCCTGCCGACTTCCCACCGTGGGACCGGGTCTACGCGTTCTTCCGGCGCCGGCGCAACCACGATCTGGTCCGCGAGTTCCACGTCCGGCTCGCCGCCTGGTCCGCGAGCGGGCCGGGCGGGACTCGGAGCCGGGCGCAGGCGTGATCGACTCGCAGCCGGTCAAAGCGGATGCGGTCGTCGGCTCTGACAGCCGCGGCTTCGACGGCGGCAAGCTGATCAACGGGCGCAAGCGGCACGTCGTGGTCGACACCCTTGGCCTGCTGCTCGCGGTGATGGTCACCGCAGCGGATGTGGGCGACCGCGCCGCGGCCCAGGTCCTGCTCACCCAGGCCACTGCCGCGCACCACCTGCTGGCCCTGGCCTGGGCCGACGGCGGATACACCGGCAGCCTCGTCGAGTACTGCCTCGCGGCCCTCGGGCTGGTCCTCGCCATCGTCAAACGCAGCGACGACATGCGCGGCATCGTCGTGCTGCCCAAGCGTTGGATCGGTCGGCGGCCTCGTACCGGCACGCGTGCGGCACCGGGGCGTCCGCCGGCGCCACCTCGGTCACCCCGAAGCGGCGCCGCAGCCAACTGCTTTCCGTCCCGGTGATCCTTCTGAGAGAAGTGTGTGAGGCGGCGTGAGGCGCGCTCTCGGCGTAGACCGAGCGTCCTTTCTTGATGAGGTGAATGCCAGAGGTGGTCGCGAGGGTGGCGGTGGTGTGAGTGGACGTCAAAGGTAGAACGTTCGGTCTTGACGGCCGTGGGTGGAGTTGCCATGCTGAGTCGAGACAGAACGTTCGGTCTCTGTAGCGTCCGGTGACTCGTCCTCCTCACCTTCATGAGGGAGGAGGAAACCGATCGCGGTATCCGCCGAACCGCCTCTTCCCCCTCGTCACAGTCCCGAAAGGATCATCGTGCCCACCGTTGACTCACCCGCCGCCGGCGGCATCGCACCGGCACTGCGCCGGCTGTACTTCGTGCGGTTCGGATTCGCCGTCGTCTGGGCAGCCCTGTTGTTCACCACCAAGGCCGACCTCGGACCGCTCGGCGTCACCCTCGTCGTCATCTATCCCCTGTTCGACGTCGCCGCAGCAGTCGTCGACGCCCGCTCGGCCCGCGACACGGGATCGATTCGCGCGCTGCAGGTGAACATGGCGATCAGTCTGATCACCGCCGTCGGCCTGGCCATCGCCAGTGCCTCCGGTGTACCGGCCGTCCTGCGTGTCTGGGGTGCCTGGGCGATCGTCTCCGGGATCGTGCAGCTGATCGTGGGCGTCGTCCGCCGTCGGCTGGGGGGCCAGTGGCCGATGATCATCAGCGGCGGCATCTCCGTGCTCGCCGGCGGATCGTTCGTCATGGGAGCGTCCGCGACGGACCCGCAGCTGAGCAACGTGGCCGGCTACGCCGTTCTCGGCGGAATCTTCTTCCTCGTCTCGGCGCTGCGCCTCGGCCGCGCCACGAGGGTGAGCTGACGGGACACCAAGACGTGCGACGTCGTCGTCATAGGCGCGGGACCGGTCGGGGGAGAACGCTCGATCAGGTGGGTGTTCCGCTCTTCCGCTCGATGGCGCGTGCGCCGTACGGTCGCGGCCGGCGCGTGCGGCCCCCTGGCGAAGGTGCGCGGAAACCACCTCTCGTCGATACGGAAATCGGAGGCAGGAAATTGAACCTGCGGAAGAACATGACTCGTTGTGCCACGGTCGCCGCACTGGTGGTACCTGTGGCGGCGTTGGCCGCTCCTCAGGCCATGGCTGCCACGGGTACCCATGCGGCCACCGGGCGCGCGGGTGGCACGGTCGAGCCTGCCGAGCCGCTCGGCAGGCTCGGCCCCCTGACGGATCTCGTCATCGAGCGCATCCGCATCAGCGATGACGTGGCGGCGTCCAAGTTCGGCACCGCGTCGCCCATCGAGGATCCTGTACGCGAGGAACAGGTCCTGGAAGGAGTCCGGGCGCAGGCCGCTGTCGTCGGGGTGAACCCCGACGAGGCCGCGGTGTTCTTCCGGGACCAGATCACCGCGAGCAAGGCCGTGCAGAAGGGTCTGTTCGCCCGCTGGACCGCTCACCCGGAGGGGGCGCCCGCGACGCGCCCCGACCTCGGTCCGATCCGCGAGCGGCTCGACCAGCTGACCTCGGAACTGCTCCAAGAGCTCAAGGACACACAGGAGTTGCGCGACAAGCCCATCGCCTGTGCGGTGCAGCTCGCGCTCGCCGGCGGATCGGGGGCCGCACTGGAGCGGCTGGACACGCTGCACCGTCAGGCGCTGCGGACGGCGAGCCACTCGGTGTGCGGCTCCAGCGCCTCCGGTGTCTCAAGTGGCTCCGGGGCATGACAAGTTGGCGCCGGGAACCTCCAACCTGCTCAGGGCGTGTGTCGAACGTCCGGCCTGTCCGGCGACGCCTGGCGCGCACGTTCGCCGCATCGTCGGGATCGCCCCGATACATCCAGTATCGGGGCGACCCTCCGCCGTGCGATCGCACGCACCGGACACCCCCGGACCCACCCTCCGGGCGGACGGCGCTACCTTCGACACACGGCCTCGGATCGGCGTTGGCCGGTCCGGGGAATCCACGGGAGGGATCAACACGTGAACTCTGCATCACCTGAGGGGCGGGGTTCCCCTGTCGGGCGGCGCGTCTTCCTCGGCACGCTCGGGCTGGGCGCGCTCGGAGTCGTCGCCGCCCCCGCGCTGCAGCGGGGCACGGAAGCTCTGGCCGGCCTTGATCCCACCGGGCTGACCGGGCTGCTCCCGAACGGAGGGGGCTTCCGCTACTACTCGGTCACCTCGTCCGTTCCGCACAAGGACGCCGAGACCTACCGGCTCACCGTCGACGGCCTGGTCGACCGCCCGGGGACGTACACCCTGGCCGATCTCCGGGCGCTGCCCCAGACCCGTACGGTGCGCGACATCCAGTGCGTCACCGGCTGGCGCGTCCCGAGCACCCCCTTCGAAGGGGTACGCCTGTCCCACCTGCTCGACGCCGCGGGAGTACGCTCCTCGGCCGGCGCGGTGCACTTCACCTGCTTCGACGGCGCGTACACCGAGAGCCTCACCCTGGAACAGGCGCGCCGCGCGGACGTCATGGTCGCCCTGCGCATGCAGGACAAGGAGATCGGCCACTCCCACGGCGGACCGGTCCGTCTCTACGTGGCGCCCATGTACTTCTACAAGTCCGCCAAGTGGCTCTCCGGCATCACCGTCACGGAGAACGTGGAGCCGGGCTTCTGGGAGGAGCGCGGTTACGACATCGACGCCTGGGTGGGCCGGTCGAACGGGCGGGACGATGAGCCGACGACCTGATCCCCCGCGAACGGCCGCCCGGCTGCGGCGATTCAGCCCGGCCGAGCGCTGGGCCCACCGCACGACGGCCGTACTGATGGGCGTGTGCCTGACGACCGCTGCCTTCCTGTACCTGCCCGCGCTCGCCGAACTCGTCGGCCGCCGCGCCCTCGTGGTCACCGTGCACCAGTGGTCGGGAGTCGCTCTCCCCGTCCCGGTCGTGATCGCGCTCGCCTCCCGGGCTCTGCGCGCCGACCTGACCCTGCTGAACCGCTTCGGCCCCCACGACCGCCGGTGGCTGCGCGCGGCCCTGCACCGGGACAGGCGGCCGTCCTCCCGTCCGGCGGACAAGTTCAACGCCGGGCAGAAGCTCTACGCGGCCTGGACGGCCGGTGCCACGCTCGTCATGCTCGGCACCGGGCTGATGATGTGGTTCACCCACCTCACCCCGCTGGTCTGGCGCACCGGGGCCACCTTCGTGCACGACTGGCTGGCCCTCACCCTCGCCATCGTCGTCGGCGGCCACATCGGCAAGGCGATGGGCGATCCCGAGGCCCGTCGGGGCATGCGCACGGGCTCGGTCGCACGCGAGTGGGCCGAGCGGGAGCATCCGCTCTGGCGGCCCGACCGAGAGCCGCCACACTGACGCGGCCGGTCAGACGGTGCGGGTCTGCAGGATTCCTTCGACGCCCTCCAGGAAGGTCTCGCAGACCAGTTCGGGGTCGGAGAGGCAGCCGGAGGCCATGGCGCCGTCCCGGAGCATGACGAGATGCCGGCCGGCGATGTCAGCGGGCGTGCCGCCGGTCCGGGCCAGCAGTCCCGTGACGGTCTCCAGGAACCACTGCCGGTGAGTCAGGACGGCCCGGTGGATCGGGTGGTCCGGATCGGGGTACTCCGCCGCCGCGTTCAGGAAGGCGCAGCCCCGGAACCCCGGAGACCGGATACCCGCGGTGATGACCCGGCAGACGGCCCGGATCTTGTCGGGCACCGACTCCTCGCCCGCCTGAGCCGCCTCGGCCTGCGCCCTGAGGCCCTGGTCGGCCTGCTCGAGGTAGGCGAGGATGAGTTCGTCCTTGCCCTTGAAGTGCCGGTACAGCGTGGCACGGGTGACCTGAGCCTCCGCCACGATCCGGTCGACACCGACGGAGTGGATCCCCTCCGCGTAGAAAACTCTGGTCGCCGTGTCGAGCAGTCGGGATCGCGCTTCCGACGTGCTGTTCTCCCTCGTCTTCTGACTCATCCGCCCAGATTAGCAAGGGTGAGGGAGAACGATCGGTCGCGGCGAGGTCTCTCTCCGGCGAGGCTCCCTTTCCGGCGAGGCTCCCTCTCCGGAGGAACTCGGCGCGCCGGGTCGGCGAGTTCCCGGGTGCCGACGGATGCCAGGAGGTCCAGCACGCCCGCGCTGTCGTTGCCGACCGCGGGGGCGAACCGGAGCGGCCGAAGTCGGCCGTCCTCGCTGAAGAGGCTGAAGCAGCCGACTTCGATCGGGCCGAGTGCGGGATGGCCGAAGCGTGTGCGGTGGCTGCGCCGCAGCGCCACGTCGGACCTTGCCGAGTGGCTCCGGCCCGGCGGACCCGCACCCTCGGTCCTCGACCGCGCGCGTGCCGACTTCGGCCCGGCTCTGGTCTCCGCCGACGACGTCCGATGACCGTCGGCGGCCGCATCCGACTCCGCCCGGAGTCGGGGTGGCGCCTGTATTGACAGTACGCCGTCATGTCGGTGTCAATGAGTGGGAGCGCTCCCACTCACTGGACTTCCCTACGGTTCCCCCCCACCGAGGAGACGCACATGCCGATGCTTTCCGCGCGATTGCTGCGCAGACCCTGGACAGCGGCCGTAGCCGCCCTCGCGCTGGCCTTGTCCTTCTTTGTTGTCGTGCCGGCCAGCGGCTCGGACATGGCGGCCGGATGCCGGGTCGACTACACGGTCGACCAGTGGACCGGCGGCTACACCGCCCAGGTGCGTGTCACTCATACCGGTTCCGCGCTCAGCGGTTGGCAGCTGACGTGGACGTACGGCGGCGACCAGCACGTCACCTCCGCCTGGAACGCGACCGTCACACAGACCGGTCACGCCGTGACCGCCACCAACACGGCCTGGAACGGAGGACTGGCCGACGGCGGTACCGTCGACTTCGGTCTCCAGGGGACCTGGCAGTCGGCCGGCCCGGCGCCCACGGACTTCACCCTCAACGGCCTGTCCTGCGGCGGTGACGGCACCTCACCACCGACGACGCCGTCACCGACCCCCACCGCGACCCCGTCTCCCACCGCGACCCCGTCCCCCACCACGACGCCGTCACCGACCACGACCCCGCCCTCCGCGGAATGCGGTAATGCCGCCGTCTGCGACGGCTTCGAGGACCAAGCCGGACCGTCCCCCGCCGGGAACTGGCGTTTCACCGCCCCCGACTGCCAGGGCACGGGCACGGCCACCGTCGATACGGGGGTCGCGCACAGCGGCACGCGGTCGCTGCGGGTGGACGGGCGGGCCGGCTACTGCAACCACGCCTTCGTGGCCGCGACCGCGGACCTGTCGTCGGTCGGCCCGGTGCTGTACGTCCGCATGTGGGTACGGCACACCACCGCGCTCCCGGCCGCGCACGTCGCCTTCGTGTCGATGCCGGACAGCTCGCAGGGCGGCAAGGCGCTGCGGATCGGCGGACAGAACGGCGCCCTGCAGTGGAACCGGGAAATCGACGACGCCACGCTCCCGGCACAGAGCCCGGTCGGGGTGGGGCTGAGCAGGCCACTGCCGACGGACAGCTGGCAGTGCCTGCGGTTCTCGGTCGACACCTCGGCACCGAAACTCGACACCTGGCTCGGCGACGAGCTGGTTCCGGGGCTGCACGCCGACGGCGTACCGACGCAGGACGTCGACGCGCAGTGGCTCTCCCGGACCACCGCGCCGAGACCTACCGCCCTGCGGCTCGGCTGGGAGAGCTACGGGACCGGTGACGACACCCTGTGGTTCGACGACGTGGTCGCCGGCTCCTCGCCGGCCGGTTGCTGACGACCGGCGCGAAGCCGGACAGGAGGCGCTTCAGCGCCCGGTCCGCAGGCGAATGTCCTGGGTCCAGGCGTTGGAGCGCCCGGAAGGGGTGGTCTTGCACGCGGGGGCGTAGCAGCGCCAGAACCAGTCGCCGTTCCTCCGCCGGCGGATCTCGATCTCGGCGCCCCGGCACCGCCCGCATTTCGGCGGGCGGGCGAAGGTCTCCGCGTGCTCGTGCGCGAGCAGCCTGCGGGCGAAGTGCGCGCCGCGCATCGCGACCATCACCTCCCGGGTCCAGCTCTGGGACAGGGCGTTCAGGCTGCCGAGCAGGACCACCTGCTCGTCGAAGACCGCGATCTTCTGGTGCATGACGTTCATCGGGATCACGGTGTGGGCCACGGCGCGCAGGTCCGCGATCAGCGCCTGGCTCGCGGGCTTGCGTTGCAACTGGTCCGTGTCGTCGCGGACGAAGACCGTGATGCGTACACCTCGGCCGGCAGCGGCCGCCAAGGCGGGGAGCAGGGAGCGGAGCCGCTTCGCCACCCAGGGCGCCCAGAGCCACAGGGAGTGTTGTGCCCGGTTGATCTCCTCGGCGAAGGTGTCGTAGAACGTCGTCTCGTCATGGACGTCGGTCACCTCCACGTGCCGGCCCAGCACCTCCGCCAAGGCCGCGCCGAACTCGCCGCGGAACGGCACCGGCGCCTTCGGCGGGGCGATCAGGTGCTTGGCCTTCATGACCCGGACGCCCGGGGACCCGATCAGTCCGGCGAGCCGGGACAGGGCTGTCCCGGGTTTGGCGTTCCTGACGCGGGCCCCGCCGGCCACGACGTACAGCCGGGTCTTCGTCCGGGTGACCGCGACGTTGAACAGGCGGACGCCGTTGCGGTGCCAGGCCTCGGCGCCCGGCTGCCGGTGGGCGAGGGCCATCCACAGCTCACGGCTGTTCTCGTTGCCCTCCACCGTGTCGAAGACGACGACGTCGAACTCCCGGCCCTGGAACCGGTGGGCCGTACCGACCTCCGCCAGGGGGTGTCCCGCGCCTTCGACGTCGCGCAGCGCCTCCAGGGTGGCCTCGGCCTGGACGGCGTACGGCGTGACGATGCCGGCCTCCTCGCCCTGCTCGCGGTGGAGTTCCACCAGGGCCCGGGCGAGGAGGGAGCCGGCGGGCCACCATCCCTTGCGGCTGCCGGTCAGGTGGGCGTGCGCCAGTTCGTGCAAGCCGTCGGTGTCGATGAGGACGATCTCGGGGTCGTTGTCCGGCCGTTCCCGCACCATCTGGGGGCCGCCGGTGAGGACACCGCCGTAGGCGAGATCGTTGGCCAGGCGCATGACGGCGGGGCCGAAGCGGTGCTGTTCGGTGAGGGTCACGCAGGACGGGTGCGCCCGGGCGTCGGAGGGATCGTGGATGCCGCAGTGCTGAAAGACGTCCGGGTGCAGCCACCGCTTGATGTCGGGGCGGTCGTTGTTGCCGAGGGACGGCGGGATCACCGGCCCCAGCTGCATGAAGTCTCCGAGCAGGACGGCCGCCCGGTCTGCCTTTCCGGTGGCGAGCAGGACCTCGGGGAGCGTCGCGGCGCCCGCCTCGTCGACGAGGACCACGTCGTACGGCCCCTCAAGGACCGTTCGGTTGGTGCGGAACCGGGCCAGGGTGGTGGCGACCAGCCTGGCGGACTTGATGATCTCGCCCTGGGCGTTGCGGGCGAGCCGTTCGTACTCCTCCTGCGCCTGCTGGTACCGCTTCTCCAGTTCCGGGCGGCGGGTGCGGTCGGCGGCCACGGCGGGACGGAGGCGTTCGGCGCGGTCGTGCTGGGCCGGCCAGCCTCGTCCGGCGGCGTGTTCGGTGAGGTCATGAGCCTGCCGTGCGCGGGCCGCGGTCTCGGACGCCCTGACCGCCTCCTGTTCGAGGACGAGCGCGCGTTGCCGCGCCTGCTCGCTCTCGGCCGCGAGGGACACGGCGTCGGCTTCGAGCCGGGCGATCTGGTCCCGGGTGAGCGGGATCGTCTCTGCCAGCGCGGTGACGCGTGCACCGAGACGGGCGATGTGCGCGGTCGCGGTGGCGCGGGCCTCCTGCGCCGCGACACGGGCACCGGTGGCGGCCTGCCGGGCGTCCGTCAGTTCGTCCCGCAGGGCGGCCATGGTGTCGCGCTGCCGCCACCTGCTGACCGCGCCCTTCGCCTCACGTTCCCTCAGCCTCAGCTCCAGGGAACGGCGGTGGTCGTCCGCGAGCAGGGCGTCGGCCTCGCTGTTCCCCGCCGCGTCCCGGACGCGGGTGATCTCCTCCGAGAGGTCGTCGACTTCGCGCCAGCGGTCCTTCGCCGCGTCGGCGGCCTTCTGACGTGCGCGGGCTTTCCCGACGGCTTCACCGAGGTGAGTCAGCCGCTGGACCGCCTGGCTGAGCCGCTGCTCCGCTTCCGTCACCCGGGATCGCGTCGCCGCCACGTCCTGTCCGGGCGTCCGTATGAACTTCAGGGCCGCGAAGTACGACGGGGCGTCGAACCCCGCAAGGCTGCTGTCGAACGCCGCCAGTTGCCCGGCCCGGTCCCCGATCGCGACGAGTTCGGCCTCGAACGCGGCCCGCCGGGCGGCTGCTTCCGTCAGCCGGGCCCGGACCATCAGCGGCAGGGACACGGAAGGGTCCTCGGCCACCTCTCTCAGATGCGGCGGCCCCACCCGGACGATGTCGCCCGTCGCGTGACGCTTCTCCCGCACCACCCCCAGCAGCGCGTTGTCCACGGCGATATTGGTCGCCGACACCAGCAGCACCCGCCGGCCCTGCGCGATCAGGTCACCGATGGCGCGCTTGAGGACGGTGGTCTTCCCTGTCCCGGGTGGCCCCCACACCAGGTGGACGCCTTCGCCGAGGCAAGCGCGGTAGGCGTCCGCCTGGGCGGGATGGAAGCCCGGCGGGTCGACGGCGTGGACCGAGGCACCGCCGATCGTCGCGGTCGCGAGAGCGGTGGCGAGGGGATGTTCGCCCAGCCCCGCGATACCGTCCCGCAGGGCCTCGACCAGGAAGGTGGGCGGCTGCCTGAGCATCCACAGGCAGGGGTCGGCGATCTCGGCGAACTCCGGTACCCGCAGCGTGAGCAGGGAGCCGTTCTGTACGGTCTCGGAGACGACGAAGCCCTTGGTCTCGATGTCCTCGTCGTCCGCCCCGGCGAGCCTCAGCGAGTCCAGCTGTTCCGGGCCGATGTCGGAACCCCGGAGATCGACCACGTAGCGACCGGGATCACCGCTCCTGGCCGCCTTGCCGACGCGCTGCCAACGCGGCTGCCTGCCCGCGCCCCCCTCGACGGCGATCCACTCGCCGAGCGCCGAGGCGATCTCCTCGCGCCATCCCACCTGTCGTCCCCTCGATCCGCCGCCGGTCCGGTCGCCGGCCCACCCCTGCACCGCACCACACCCACCTGTGGTCGTCACCTACAGTGAACGCCCGACGGCGGACCGACTCAACGCGGTCGGAAGCCGATCCGCCGGTGAGATCCGGCCACATGCTCCAGTCCTGACCCCGGTGGCGCACCGGGCGACCCTTCGGCACGGGCGGGCGGTACTTCGGCACGGGCAGGCGGTACCTCGGCGCGGGCGGGCGGTACTTCGGTGCCGGCGGGCGGTACTTCGGCGCGGGCGGGGGTCCTTCGGTGCCGGCGGGTGACGAGGGGCGGCTCGTGCCAGGTCGGTGCGGACCGGCGGTGCGGCTCGATGCGCGGGTGCGCCGGTGATCGCCGGTCAGCGGCGGCCGGTGGACAGGGTGACGAGGAACTGGCCGCCGCCCGGCTCGATGCCGGCGGTCACCGGCAGCCCCGGTACCAGCCGGGAGAACCGGTCCACCAGCCAGTCCGCCGCCTCCTGGGCGTCCTTCCTGGTCGGACAGCGGCCCACCATCTCGCGGCCCCCCTTGCGCTCCAGCCTCGCGGCGACGGTGATCAGTGGCGCGGGTTCGACCACGTACAGGCGCTCCGGCCAGGCGATGACCACCTTCACCGCACCCTTGCGGGTGTTGCACCCGCGGTGCGCGAGCCGCTCGGCGACCTTGGCCTTACGGTCGGCGGTCCGGCTGTCGACGCTGGGCCCCCGCGGGTCGTTCACCGACTCGTCCGGGTCGACCGCTTCGTCACACACCCAGCAGCGCCAGCCGTCGCGCTCGGCCACATCATCAAGAAGACTCATCCGAGCAAACTAGCCTGCCTGCCGCCACCCCGCGTACCAGGGTCCCGGCGGTCCTGCGCCGCGCGACGGCCAGGTGTACGTGCTCAGCGCCGCCTACACCACGGACGCTGCCCCCAACCTGCTGACCGCACGCGTGAGGGGCCGCCGGTAAAGGGGCATCGCGGGGGTGCCGGCTGGGCCGTGCGGGAAAGCCCCGCGTGTCCGGCTACGCCTGGCACGCTCGCTCGCCGCGTAGTGGGGACCACCCCGATACAGCCAGTATCGGGGTGACCCTCCGCCGTGCGATCGCACGCACCGGACGCCGCCCGACCCGTCCTCCGGGCGGACGGCGCCACTTTCACGACTCGGCCTGGGCGAGCGGCTCGTGGTTGACCCAGATCGCCTTGTACGGGCGGCGGGCCTGCCAGCCGGCGATGAACTCGCCGATGCCCGGGAGGGCGAAAGCCGCGTCGAGTGCGTCGAGGTCGGCCAGGGCGAACTGGACGACGGCGGAAGCGACGGCCACCGGGGCGTGGTCGTCGCTGGGTGCGCGCAGGTGGGTTCGGGCGGCGAAGGAGTGGAAGGTGCCGGTGCTCGCGGTCAGCTTCTCAAGCCCTTGCAGGTATGCGTCGAGCTCGTCGGAGGGAATCGGTTCGTCGAAGGCAACGATCATCGTGTGGTGAATCATGTCCCGATTGAACTGGTGGTTCTCCGTGAAGTCCAAGGCCGACGGGGTATGAATCCATTCCTCTGAGGAATGGCCGGGGCGGTATTGTGGCGGCATGGCCGAGCTGGAGACCCGTGAACTGGAGTACTTCGCCGCCCTCGCCGAGGAACTGCATTTCGGCCGGGCGGCGCAGCGGCTGGGGATCGCGCAGCCCGCCCTGTCCAAGACGGTACGGAGGCTGGAGGACCGGCTCGGGGTGGTGCTCGTGGACCGCTCCAGCCGGCACGTCGCCCTCACCTCCGCGGGCGAGGTGCTGCAGTACCACGGCCGGCATGCGTTGCTCGCCGTCGGGGCGGCGGCCGAGAAGACCCGCCGGGCGGGCGAGCGGGGGACCCGGCTGCGCCTGGTGATCAAGCCCGGCGGAGACGCCGACCTGCTGTCCGGCATCCTGGCCGCCTACTCCCAGCGGCCCGGCGCCCGCCAGGTGGACATCCTCTTCGGCGGGTCCACCGACCGCGCCGATCACGTGCGCGACGGCCGGGCGGACGTGGCGCTGCTGTACACGCCGTTCGACGACCTGACTGGGCTGGACCACGAGACCCTGATGGTCGAAGGCAGGGTGGCGGTCCTGCCGCCGGACCACCGGCTCGCCGGCCGCGGCGAGGTGACCCTCGCAGACCTGGCCCACGAGACGCTGCCGCGCTGGAAGGGCGTACGCGGCAATGGCGTGCCGGGCAATGGGGTACCCGGGTTCGAGCCTGTCGCCGGGTCCGGTCCCGAGGTCGCCGACGGCGCTGAGCTGACACACATGATCCTGCTGGGACGAGCGGTCGCGGTGCTGCCGCGTTCGCTGGCCCGGCCGCTGCATCCGGGGCTCGTTCATGTTCCGGTCGCCGACGCGCCGCGCAGTGAGCTGGTCCTCGCCTGGGGGCTGGAGGACCGGCGGCGCCTGGTCGCGGACTTCGTCGCCTCGGCGCTGGAGGCGACGCGGGGCTGAGCCCGTCCGGTGCCGCTCCCGTCGCGGGATTCCTGCGGGAGTACGTGGCCACGCCACGTCCGCCGAAGGCGGAACCGCGGAACCCGGACGCCCGCGATCAGGCACGCTTTTGTGGATCGTCGTTGGTGGTGCGGGACCGACTTCGCCAACCGGGGCGGCCCGCACGCGTGTCAGTGGCGTCGCATAGCGTTCATGGCGCAGGCGCGGGCCGTGACCCGCGCGGAGGGGGTGGGCGGCGGCGTGAGTGACCGTAGGGAGTGGCCGGCGGGGCGCGATCGGGATGCGGCGCTGATCATCAGGACCGACTACGGCGACGAACAGGCCTGGGCTGCGGTGAAAGCGGAGCTGATGACGGCCTGGGGCGATGGAGACTTCGAGCCGTACGTCCACATCGCCGACGATCCGGAGTGGGCGGGCCGCACCCCGGCCGGGCTTCTCCCCTCGGCGTGCGCCGACGAGGAGTTGAGCGTGGTGTTCCTCGCCGACCGCGACTCCATGCGGGGCCGACCCGTCACGTTGCTGGCGGTGGCCGTGCTGACCAGGGAAGAATGCGACAGCGACGAGGAGTTCGAAGCGGACGGCGGCGAGTTCCGCACCGTCCCCGCCGGCGTCCATGAGGTGCACGCGAACCTGATGATCGCCAATCTGTCCTTCGGTGACTTCAAGGAGGCGGCCGAAGAGGACCCCCAGGGCACCTTCCGGGGGTTCGCCGTCCGAGCCGTCTGAGCCGTCCGAGCCGTCCGAGCCGGACGCGGCTCGCCGGCGTGCCACGGAGGGGGACGTGCTGTGGGGCCGGTGCGCGTACGCACCGGCCCCACAGTCACAGCGCCGGAGTGTGCCGGCTACCGGGTCACACCAGGTCGAACCGGTCGAGGTTCATGACCTTGGTCCAGGCGGCGACGAAGTCCGTCACGAACTTCTGCCGTGCGTCGTCGCTCGCGTAGACCTCGGCGAGGGCACGGAGTTCGGAGTTCGAGCCGAAGACCAGGTCGGCGCGGGTGCCGGTCCACTTGACCCGGCCGCTCGCGTCGCGGGCCTCGAACTCGTCCTGCGTCGACGACGTCGACTTCCAGGTGGTGCCCAGGTCGAGCAGGTTCACGAAGAAGTCGTTGGTCAGCGTGCCCGGTCGGTCGGTGAGGACGCCGTGCTTCGAGCCGCCGCTGTTGGCGCCCAGCACGCGCAGACCGCCGACCAGGACGGTGGTCTCCGGGGCGCTCAGCGTCAGCAGGTTGGCCCGGTCGAGGAGCAGGTACTCCGCGGGCAGGCGGCTGCCCTTGCCGGCGTAGTTGCGGAAGCCGTCGTACGCGGGTTCCAGAGCGGCGAACGACTCGACGTCCGTCTGGTCCTGCGCGGCGTCGACCCGGCCCGCGGTGAACGGCACCTCCACCTCGACGCCGGCGTCCTTGGCTGCCTGCTCGACGGCCGCGCCGCCCGCGAGGACGATCAGGTCGGCCAGCGAGACCTGCTTGCCGCCCTTGGCGTTGAAGGACGCCTGCACGCCCTCCAGGACGCGCAGGACCTGGGCCAGCTCGTCCGGGTCGTTCGCCTCCCAGCCGCGCTGCGGCTCCAGACGGATCCGGGCGCCGTTGGCGCCGCCGCGCTTGTCGCTGCCGCGGAAGGACGCGGCCGAGGCCCAGGCGGCCGAGACCAGCTGCGCCACCGTCAGATCCGTGGCGAGCACCTGCTCCTTGAGCGAGGCGACGTCAGCGGCGTCCAGCAGCTCACCGGTGCGCGCGGGCAGCGGGTCCTGCCACAGCAGCACCTCGGAGGGGACCTCGGGACCCAAGTAGCGCTGGATCGGGCCCATGTCGCGGTGCGTCAGCTTGTACCAGGCACGCGCGAAGGCGTCCGCGAACTCCTCCGGGTTCTCGTGGAAGCGGCGCGAGATCTGCTCGTAGGCCGGGTCGAAGCGCAGCGACAGGTCGGTGGTGAGCATCTGCGGCTTGTGCTTCTTCGACGCGTCGTGCGCGTACGGGATGGTCGCCTCGGCGTCCTTGGCGACCCACTGGTGCGCGCCGGCCGGGGACTTGGTCAGCTCGTACTCGTAGGCGAAGAGGTTGTGGAAGAACTCGTTGCCCCACCGGGTCGGGGTGCTGGTCCAGGTCACCTCCAGACCGCTGGTGATGGCGTCGCCGCCCTTGCCGGTCTTGTAGGTGCTGCGCCAGCCGAGGCCCTGCTCCTCCAGCGGGGCGCCCTCGGGGTCCGCGCCGACGTTCTCGGCCGGGCCCGCACCGTGCGTCTTGCCGAAGGTGTGGCCACCGGCGATGAGGGCGACGGTCTCCTCGTCGTTCATCGCCATCCGGCGGAAGGTCTCGCGGATGTCGCGGGCGGCCGCGATCGGGTCCGGATTGCCGTTGGGGCCCTCGGGGTTGACGTAGATCAGACCCATCTGGACCGCGCCGAGCGGGCTCTCCAGCTCGCGGTCACCGGTGTAGCGCTCGTCGTCGAGCCAGGTGGTCTCCGGGCCCCAGTAGACGTCCTCCTCCGACTCCCAGACGTCCTCGCGGCCACCGGCGAAGCCGAAGGTCTCGAAGCCCATGGTCTCCAGGGCGACGTTGCCGGTGAGGATCAGCAGGTCGGCCCAGGACAGCGCCTGGCCGTACTTCTTCTTGACCGGCCACAGCAGACGGCGGGCCTTGTCCAGGTTGCCGTTGTCCGGCCAGCTGTTCAGCGGGGCGAAGCGCTGCTGACCGGCACCCGCGCCACCGCGGCCGTCGCTGATGCGGTACGTGCCGGCGCTGTGCCAGGCCATCCGGATCATCAGCGGCCCGTAGTTGCCGAAGTCGGCCGGCCACCAGTCCTGCGAGTCGGTGAGCACCTCGGCGATGTCCCGCTTCACCGCGGGCAGGTCGAGCGTCTGGAACGCGGCCGCGTAGTCGAACTCCGCACCGAGCGGGTTCGCCACGGCGGGGTTCTTGGCCAGGATCTTCAGGTTGAGGCGGTCCGGCCACCACTGCCGGTTCCCGCCGCCCTGGGTGGGGTGCGGCGCGCGGCCGTGGGCAACGGGGCAGCCGCCTGCCTGTGCCTCGGGCACCTCGGGGATGGCCGTCTCGGGCGAGTCCGGCACGACGGGATCGAAGACATGCGACTCGTGATTCTCGGTCATGGCAATCCTTCCGGACCCGGCGGGTCGTGGGGGCGCTGAACGGGGGAGGAGGATTCGGGCCGTGCAGAAGGGGAACGCTGTGTGCCGGGTCTCGCCGCGGGCCGCCCGGACGCCTCACGGACCACCGGAGCCTGCGGTCCCGGGCGGTGCGACGAGGACGGCGCCCGGCCGGCGCTGCGCGCTCGACCGGCGGAGGTGTCCAGCCACGTGTCTCTGCTGCCGTACCGGAGTCTTCCTGTCTCTTGGATGTCGCCGGGATCGATCCTACGATGGACTTCGTCCAAGTCAAGAAGTGCGCTAAAACCACAATGGCAGGGGCGTGGCGTCGTCGTCTCCTCCCGGAGCCCGCGCGTCCCCCGCGAAGCGGAGCAGGTGAAACGAGATGAGCGACCTCCTCCAACGGCTGCGGGACCGTGGCTGGCGGCTGACCTCGCAGCGGCGTGTCGTCGCGGAGGTCCTCGACGGCGACCACGTGCACCTGACGGCGGACGAGGTGCACCTTCGGGCAGCCGCGCGACTGCCCGAGATCTCCCGCGCGACCGTCTACAACACGCTGGGTGAACTCGTCGCGCTCGGCGAGGTGCTGGAGGTCTCCACCGTGGGCAGGGCCAAGCGCTACGACCCGAACGCGTGCCGCCCCCACCAGCACCTGGTGTGCTCCGGCTGCGGCACGGTCCGCGACGTCCACCCCGTCGGCAACGCCCTCGGCGACCTGCCCGAGGCCGAGCGGTTCGGGTTCGCCGTCGGCTCGGTGGAGATCACCTACCGCGGCCTGTGCCCGGACTGCGCCTGACCGCGTCCGGATCCCCGCCGGGACGGGGCGGACTACCGCGGGGAGCGGAGCACGAGCAGGGTGATCTCGCTCGGGGCGAAGACGCGGAAGGGCGGGCCCCAGAAGCCGGTGCCGCGGCTGGTGTAGAGGAGGGTGCGGGCGCCGTGGCGGCTGAGGCCGGCGCGGGACGGCTGGTCGAGGCGGACCAGGTAGTGGAACGGCCAGATCTGGCCACCGTGGGTGTGGCCGGAGAGCTGGAGGTCGACGCCGTGGGCCGCCGCCCGGTCGACGAACTTGGGCTGGTGGGCGAGGAGAAGGACGGGGAGGCCGGGGTCGGCGCCGTCGAGGGCCCCGGCGAGATGGGCGCGGTGTCCCGTCAGGCCGGAGGACTCGGCGGTGACGTCGTCGACTCCGGCCACCACCAGGGTGTCGCCGCCGCGTTCGAGCAGTAGATGGCGGTTGCGCAGCGGCTCCCAGCCCAGCTCGTCCATCAGGTCGACCCAGCCCTGGGCCTCGCTGTGGTACTCGTGGTTGCCGGTGACGTAGACGCGGCCCAGGGCCGCCCGCACGGTGCCCAGCGGGGCGGCCTGGGCGAGACGGCGTTCGGCCGTGCCGTCCGCGATGTCGCCGGTGTGGCAGACCAGGTCGGCCTCCAGGGAGTTCACCGTCTCGCAGACCCGTGCCGACCAGCGGGCGCGGTCGAGGGGGCCGTAGTGGGTGTCGGTGATCAGGGCGACCCGTATGCCGTCCAGCCCGGCCCCCAGACGCGGAAGTCGTACGTCGAGCCGGCGCACGCGCGGCACACGCCGGGCCTCGGCGTACCCCCAGACCAGCAGTACGGCGGTCGTGCCGAGGACGGCCCAGGTGACGATGCGCGCCCGGTCCTGCCCGCCACCGACGCCGGCCAGGGTCAGCGCGAGCCGCAGCAGGACCCCGAGCAGGACGGACCAGGTGAACAGGATCCAGATGCCGCCCAGCAGCGAGTCGCCGACGATCGCCGCCCCGTCCTGCTGGCGCCGACCGTGGCCGCGCACCATCGCGAGCGGCATGGCGATCAGGCCGAGGACGATCAGCACGGTGCCGGTCAGCGTGACGGGGAACGGCCAGTGCTGACCCGCGTACAGAAGTACCCAGCACGGCACCGCCCACAGCAGGACCGGGGCGATCAGGGGGACGAAGCGCATCAGGCGCTGAACTCCGCTCCGCGGCGGCCCTTCCCCTTCATCGGCACCTGCGGTGGATCGGGTGTCACTCGTCTCGGTCATGCTTCTCCTCCTGAGGTCCTGTCCGGCGGATCGCGCCGTGGGGAGCCGGATGGTGGCCACGGCACGGTCGACTTCGTACCAGCGGTCCCCGCGAGGCCCCCCGACATGATCCGCCCGCCGGCAAGCTCCGCCGCCCGTGCCCCGATTCTGCTCCGGTCCCGACTTCCGGAGTCCCCCGGGGAGCTCATGCCGGGCATCTCCCGAGGCGCGGGCGCGCTTCCGGCACGAGCCGTCGCGGTTCGCACACGGTCAGGAACGGTACGTATCGGCCAAGTACGGAGGTCCCTGCCGCTCATGGAAGAGGTCTTGGGAGAATGGCGGGCGATGAACACGACTTCTCCGCAGGTGGAGGGCGCGCCCGGCGGGTACGGCCCCTTCGCACACCTCACCGCTCCGAACGTGCTGCTCTACCGGGCGGTGATGAGGGCCTTCCTCGTCGCCAAGGAGCGGTTCGCCGTGCACCTGCGGCCCGAGGACGTGTACGCGGGGCTGGACCCCGGGGCCCGGCCGACGGAGATCGACGGCGTGGTCAAGGCGCTGGACAGCCTGGTGGGATGGGGGAATCTGCGGGCCGACCCGGACACCGGGAGGGTCACCGCCGTGGAGGACTTCTACCGCAAGCGGTTCATCTACCAGCTCACCCGGGAGGGCGAGGCCGCGGAGGATGCCCTGGCCGCCTACGACGAGGCGCTCGGGCGACGGGGCGCGCTGCAGGCCGTCGCGCTGCACGACATCGTGACGCAACTGCGCGCCCTGCTCGTGCTGGCTGCCGAGGAGAAGCCCGACCCGGCCAAGACGCATCTGGCGCTGGACGCGCTCGCGAGTCGTTTCGGTGCGCTCGCCGACAACGCGCGGGCCTTCATGGGCTCCCTCCAGCGGACCATCGACCTCCACGACGTGGAGGAGGAGGTCTTCCTCGCCTACAAGGACCAGCTCATCCAGTACCTGGAACGGTTCATCCAGGACCTGATCACGCTCGGCGGGCGCATCGCCCGGCTGATCCTGGAACTGGAGGAAGGGGCAGGCATCGAGCGGCTGCTGCGGGCCGCCGCCGCTCGTGAGGCGGCGGACGCCACCCCGCAGGAGGCGGCGTACGCGGCGCGGGCCGCGTACGAGCGGTGGGCCGGCCGGTGGGCAGGGCTGGCGGCCTGGTTCCTCAGCCGGGACGGCCGGGAGTCGCAGGCCCGGCTGCTGCGCGGCCGCGCCCTGGGCGCGATCCCCCAACTGCTGGCCGTCGTAAGGTCCCTGAACGAGCGACGGGCCGGGCGTTCGGACCGCTCCGCGGACTTCCGCACCCTGGCCCGCTGGTTCGCCGAAGCACCCGACGACGACGCCCGCCACCGGCTCTGGCGCACCGCCTTCGGGCTGTACCCGGCCCGGCACCTCACCGTCGACGCCGAGACGCTGGCCGCCCGCCACGCCCGTCCCGAGCCCGCGGGAACCGCGTGGGCCGAAGCCGCACCGCTGCGGATCAGCCCTCAGCTGCGCCGCACGGGAAGCTACGAACGGCGCGGCAGAACCCGCAAGGTCGAGGACCGGCAGGAAGCGCGCCGGCTGCTCGCCGAGACGGCCGCCGAACAAGCGGCCGAGACGGCGGCCGCCAGGGCCCGGCTCGTCACCGACGGCATCACCAGGCTGTCGGGACTCGGCGAACTCGACCCCCTCAGCTTCCGGCTCTTCCTCCAGCTCCTCGGCGACGCCCTGGCCACCTGGCGACCCGGCATGACGCACACCGCGGCCACCAGCGGCGACGGTTCCATGGAGATCCGGCTCACGGCACCGACCGACGGGTCCACGGCGCAGGTCCGCACACCCGACGGCACCTTCAGCGGCCCGGACCACACCATCGAGATCGTCGATCTCGGCGAAACAAGAGGAAGTGACGGCGCGTGACGACGACCCCGCTCGCCGAAGTGCTCGACGGGCAGCACGCCGCCGAGAGGCGCAAGGCCGCCCGGGCCCTGCTGAAGCAGCCCCTGCTGCTCGCGCACGGCGCGTACGCCGACGAGTTCCGCCTCGTCCGGCGGCACGCCTCCGAGCTGCGCGAGTGGTTCGACCGCAACACCGGCTGGTTCCTCCAGGTCGACGCCGAGACCGCCCGGCTGGGCAAGATCCCCGGTGTGCCGGACGACGCCACGCACCCCGCGCGCGAGGTCACCCGTAGCGCCGCCCCCTTCAGCCGCCGTCGCTACGTCCTGCTCTGCCTCGCCCTCGCCGCCCTCGAACGCGGCGAGGCACAGGTCGCGCTGGGCCGTCTCGCCGACCAGATCATGCTGGACGCCAAGGACCCCCGACTGGCCGCGGCGGGAATCCAGTTCACCTTGGACCGCCGGGACGAGCGGCTCGACCTCGCCGCCGTCGTACGGCTCCTGCTCCACCTCGGGGTCCTGCGGCGCGTCGCCGGCGACGAGGACGCGTACGTCAGCGGAGCCGGCGACGTCCTGTACGACGTCGAACGCCGGGTACTCGCAGGCTTGCTCGCCACCCGCCGGGGACCCTCCACCGTCCGGGCCGAAACGCTGGAGGCCCGGATCACCGAACTCGCCGCGGAAACGGCCCTCGACAGCGACGAGCTGCGTTTCCGTGCGCTGCGCCGCTCGCTGACACGGCGGCTGCTCGACGACCCCGTTCTCTACTACGACGAGCTGACCGACGCCGAGCTCGGCTACCTGACGCGCCAGCGCGGCTTCCTCACCGCCCGCATCAACGAACTGACCGGGCTGGTCGCCGAAGTGCGGGCCGAGGGCATCGCCATGGTCGATCCCGAGGACGACCTCACCGACGTCCGCATGCCCGAATCGGGAACGCGCGGCCACGTCACCCTCCTGCTCGCCGAGCACCTCGCCTCGGTCGGCGGCCTGGTCGTCCCCATGGCCGACCTGGAGCGCCGCGTGGTCGAACTGGCCGCCGAACACAGCGGATTCTGGTCCAGATCGGCCCGGGAGCAGGGTGCCGAGGGCGAACTCGCCGAGCAGGCCGTCGCCCGGCTGGCGGCCCTTGGTCTGGTCGCCCGCACCGCCGACGGGGTCGCGCCGCGCCCCGCGCTCGCCCGCTACGCGGTCGGCGAGGCCGTCGTACGCGAACCCCGTACCGCCGGCACCGCGCAGGTGCCCGCCCAGCGAAAGGCGAACCGGCCTTGACCCCCCGTCCCGCACTCCCCGCCCCCGCGCGCCCCCGATGGCAGCCCCTGCGGATCGGTCTCGTCGACCTCTTCCACTACGACGTGGAGGAGTTCCACTTCCGCGACGGCCGGCTGCTGCTCCGGGGCAACAACGGCACCGGCAAGTCCAAAGTGCTGGCGCTGACCCTGCCCTTCCTCCTCGACGGCGACCTCAGCGCCCGCCGGGTGGAACCGGACGGGGACGCCGGCAAGCGGATGGAGTGGAACCTCCTGCTCGGCGGCGAGCACCCGCACTCCGAACGCCTCGGCTACACCTGGGTGGAGTTCGGCCGCCGCGACGCGGTGAGCGGGGAGGAACAGTTCCGGACGCTCCTGTGCGGGCTCAAGGCCGTCAGCGGGCGCGGCATCGCCCGGCACTGGTGGGCGGTGACCGGGCAGCGGATCGACCACGGCCCGGCCGACGCACGTGCGGAGGGCACACTGAGCCTGCTCGACGCCACGGGCACCGTCCTGTCCCGGGACCGGCTCATCGAGGCGGTCGCCGGACGGGGCATGGTCCACGACCAGGCCAAGGCCTACCGCCGGGCCGTCGACGAGGCCCTGTTCGGCCTCGGGGAGCAGCGCTACGCCGCCCTCGTGGACCTGCTCATCCAGCTGCGCCAGCCCCAGCTGTCCAAGCGGCCCAACGAGGTCGCCCTCTCCCGCGCCCTCACCGAGGCCCTTCCGCCGATGGACCAGGCCGTCGTCGCGGACGTGGCCGAAGCCTTCCGCTCCCTCGACGAGGAGAAGGAGGAACTACGCGCTGCCGGGGCCGCCGAACGGGCGGCCTCCGTCTTCCTCGACCACTACCGGCGCTACGCCCGCACGGCCTCCCGCCGCCGAGCCCGTCTCCCGCGCAGCGAACACTCGAAGTACGAGCAACTGCTGCGCGACCTCTCCGATGCGCAGGCCGAGAAGACCGCGGCGGAGGAAGACCGGTCGGCAGTGGAAGAGCGCGTCGCCGCGCTCACCGGGGCCCGGACGCGGCTGGAGGCGGCCGACGCGGCCCTCCGCGAGGGCCCGGAAATGCGCAGCGCCCGCGAACTGGAGCGTGCCGCACAGGTGTTGGACCGGGCGGAGGGCGACCGTGCCCGCACGCGCGACGACCGGGAGAGGGCCTCGCTCCAGCACGCCAAGGCGCTGGGCCGCCTCGGCGCCGCGGAGAACCGGCTCAGGGCGGCCCGGGAACTGTCCGGCGACACCTGGCTACGGGCACGGGAATCGGCTGCGGAGGCCCGGCTGGACCTGCCCGTGGACGAGGGACGGGCGGTCGCCGACCTGCGGGCCGCGGTGGCCGGAGCGACCAGCCGCAGGCACCGCACCCTCACGCACGTGGAAGCGCTCGCGGACCGGGCCGAGGAGGCGGCGGCCGGGCGCCGGGCCGCCGTACTCCGGCTCGACGAGACGGAGACCGATCTGGCGCACGCCACCGAGGCGCTGGACACGGCCGAGGACACGGCGCGGGCCGCCGGACGGGCTCTGGTCGACGCGGTACGTGAGCACGCGGGCCGGTGCGGGGAGCTCTCCCACCCGGACCCCGCCGGACTTCTGGACGAGCTCCAGGAGTGGACCCGTCACCAGGACGGCCCCTGTCCCGCGCGCCGCCGTGCCTCGGACGCACACAGCGCCGCAGCGGCGGTCCTCGCCGACCTGGTGGCGCGGTCGGCGCACCACCGGGCCGGTCTGGCCGCCCGGATCCGCGACGCCGAACAGGAGCTCGCCGGGCTGGAGTCCGGCCGTCGGCGCGGGCCGCGGTCCCCGCACACCCGGACCCCCGGCCTGCGGGACCATGCGCCCGGTGCCCCCCTGTGGCGGCTGGTCGACTTCCGGGACGAAGTCGCGGACCAGGCCCGCGCCGGGCTGGAGGCGGCCCTGGAGGCGTCCGGTCTGCTGGACGCGTGGGTACGCCCCGACGGAGCCGCCCTCGCCGCGGACGGGTACGACGTGCTGCTGGCCCCGGACACCGGACCGGTCGAGGGGGCGTCGCTCGCCGACGTACTGCGCCCGGCCGTGGACCACGGCGACGCGCGGGCCGCGCAGGTCGGTGTGGAGGCAGTGGCTCGGCTGCTGGAGGCGATCGGCCTCGGCGGGGCTTTCGGGACCGCGTCCCCGCCCGGCGACGTACCGGGCACCGGCCCGTCGGGCACCACGGCCACGGGCGGCACCCGGGGCATGGACGGCACGTGGGCGACGGACGCTGCCCGGACCACGTACGGCACCGGAGGCAGGGGCGGCACCTGGGTCGCGGCGGACGGCCGCCATCGCGTCGGCGTCCTGGCCGGCCGCTGGGCCAAACCCGCCGCCGAATACATCGGAGAGGGCGCCCGGGAAGCCGCGAGGCGGACCCGGGTCGCGGCCCTGCGGGGTGAACTCTCGCTCCTCCAGAAGGAGTCGGCCGAAGCCGACGCGCAGGCGCGTGCGCTGGCGGCCCGTCGTCGTACGCTCGACACGGAGCTGGCCACCGTGCCCGACGAGGCGCCCCTGATCCGGGCCCACGCCGATGCCGCGGCCGCCGCCGAAACCGTGCGCCGGTTGCGGAGCCGGCGCGACGAGCGGACCGCCGAGGCGACGGCGGCGGCCGAACGGGCCGAGTCGGCCGCCGCCGAACTGCGGGAGACCTCGGCCGACCTGAACCTGCCCTCCGGCCGGCCGGCGCTGGCCGACGTACGGCAGGCCCTCGCCGGACTCGACGTCGTCCTGGCCGGGCTCTGGCCCGCACTCCGTGAGCGGGACGAGGCGTCCCGGCAGGCCGACGACGAGCGCGAAGAGGCGCTCCGGGCGGGGGAGCTGACCGCCGAACTCGCCGTTCGGGCGGAAGAGGCGGCCCGAGAGGCGGCAGCCGCGGACGAGCGGCTGGCCACCCTGCGTGCGACCGTCGGCGCCGCCGTGGCGGAACTGGAGCGGCTGCTCGCCGAGACAGCGGAGGCCCTGCGCGGCTGCGCGGCCGACCAACAGCGCTCCCAGGACCAGCACATGGAGGCGGACCGGCGGGCCAGCCGGGCCGAGGGCCGCATCGAACAGCTGGAGAAGGCCGTCGCCGAAGCCGCCGCGGCACGCACCGAGGCCATCGCCGCGCTCCAGCGCTTCACCGCCACGGGACTGATCGCCGTCGCCCTTCCCGATCTCGCCGTGCCGGCCGCGGGCGACGGCCCGTGGGCGGCCACCCCGGCCGTCGCGCTGGCCCGTTCCCTCGAAGCGGAGCTTTCGGCGACCGACGACTCCGACGGTGCCTGGGAACGGGTGCAGCGGCGTCTGAGCGAGGAGTTCAAAACCCTCCAGGACGCGCTGTCGCGGCACGGCAACACCGCCTCCGCCCGCATGGTCGAGGACGGAATGATCGTCGACGTCGTCTACCAGGGCCGTGAGCGGGCCGTTCCCGAACTCGCCGAGGCGCTCGCGGTCGAGGTCGGCGAACTCACCCGCATCCTCTCCGCACACGAGCGGGAGATCCTCGAAACCCACCTCGTCACCGAAGTGGCCGGCACCCTCCAGGAGCTGATCGCAGCCGCCGAACGGCAGGTGCTGTCCATGAACACCGAGCTGGAGGAACGGCCCACCTCCACCGGCATGAGACTGCGCCTGGTGTGGCGGCCCTCCCGCAAAGCCCCTCCCGGCCTCGCCCAGGCCCGCGGGCGCCTGCTCCAGACCGCCGACGCCTGGACGGCCGAGGACCGGGCCGCGGTCGGCGAGTTCCTGCAGACGCAGATCGCCCGGCAGCAGACCGAGGACGCGGCGGGCAGCTGGCTGGAACACCTCACAGCAGCCCTCGACTACCGGTCCTGGCACGAGTTCGCCGTCGAGCGCCGGCAGCACGGACGCTGGGTTCCCGCCACCGGCCCCGCCTCCGGAGGAGAGCGCGTCCTCGCCGTGTCCGTTCCCCTGTTCGCAGCCGCCTCCTCGCACTACGCGAGCGCGGGCAGCCCGTACGCGCCACGCCTGGTGACCCTGGACGAGGCGTTCGCGGGCGTGGACGACGACTCGCGTGCCAAGTGCCTCGGGCTCCTGCACGCCTTCGACCTGGATGTGGTCATGACCAGCGAGCGGGAGTGGGCCTGCTATCCGCAGGTACCGGGCATCGCCATCGCCCAGCTCGCCCGCGTCGACGAGGTGGCCGCCGTCCTCGTCACCCGCTGGGAGTGGGACGGCACGGCCCGCACCCGCCGCGAGGACCCGGTGCGTCCGTCCGACGCGGAGCCGTCGTGGGCATGAGCGGCCCGCCGGTGGACGAAGCGCGCCTGCGCCGGCTGCTCGGCGGCGCCGACCTGGCCTGGCTGGTGGAGCGGGCGCGCCGACGCATCGAGCGCGGACAGCCCCTGACCGGCGCGGTCTCGCTGGCGACGCCGAGCCCGGCCGAGCGGGCGGCGGCCGAACGGCTGCTGGGCCGGGCTCCGGGTGCCGGCCGGGCGCTGACGGTCCGACTCGACGCCGTGGACGCCGTGCTGGTCAGATCGGGCATCAGCCCGGAAGGACTGGAGGCGGCCGTGACGGCGCTCACCGGCCCGGTCGTCCCGGCCGACGAGATCCGCGGGATCGAGGCGCGGGCCTGGGCGGAGGCGTACGCGCCTCTCGCCCTGCTGGCCGAAGACCGTCCGGAGCACGCCGCCTGGGCCCTCCGGGTCCGCGACGACGGTCTCGTGCGCCGCCTCGCCCGTACTCCCGCCACCGCCCGCCCGCTGGTGGAGCAGGCCGTACGGGTCCTGCGGGAGCTGCCCGTCGAACCCGCCCGGTCGCTGTCGGTGTACGCCGCGGACGTTCTGGGCAGCGCCCACGCGCTCGACGACGGCACGCCGTTGGCCACCCTCGTCCTCTCCGGCGCCCGCGCTCTGACCGGCCACCCCGAGGGAACGGGAGCCGCCTGGCGGCGGGCCGCGTGGGCTTTGGCCGGTCTGCTCCGGGACGACGTCTCCTCGACGGTGCTCACCCTCAACCTCCGCGGGACTCCGGCCCTGGACTGGATGGCCTCCGCGGGAGAGCCGTGCGTACTCACACTCCGTCAGCTCGCCCGCCGGCCGCCGCTGACGGCACCGCCCGTGGTCCACATCTGTGAGAACCCGGCGGTCCTCTCGGCCGCTGCGGACACCTACGGACCGGATGCCCGCCCCATGGTCTGCGTCCAGGGCCAGCCGTCGGCCGCAGCCTTGACCCTCCTCGCCCGTCTGCACCAGCTCGGTACCGCATTCCGCTACCACGGCGACTTCGACTGGGGCGGTCTGCGCATCGCCGCGACACTGCTGAGCCACGTGCCGTGGCAGCCCTGGCGCTACTCGGCCGACGACTACCGCGAGGCGGTGGCGGCCGCCGGGCCGGATCTGCGCCCGCTGGACGGCAAGCCGGCGCTGTCGCCCTGGGACCCGGCCCTCGCGCGCGCACTCGCCGAGCACGGCCTTCGCGTCGAGGAGGAGGCGGTCATGGGCGGGCTGCTGAAGGACCTCACGGGGTGCGGTTCGCCGGAAGGAGCGCACGCCTGACCCGCGGACCCGGGCCTGTTCACCGGCGTTTGACGCACACCTCGGGGACGGCTTTCGACTGTGCCGCCCCTGCCGCCCCGGCCACGCCGACGGACGCGGCAGGGCAGCGCCCGAAGGAGGGCCGGTCGGACACGAGGGGCAGCGAGCGGAGTCATGCGCTCCGCACGGCTTCGCCCGATCGTCGACGAGCCGGCAAATCCCCTGTGCTGCACGCGCATTGACGCTCCACATCCACGGTGATTCACTTCGTGGCTGAGAGAGCGCTCTCAGAGAGCTCGGGGGCCGGCAGGAGGCCCCACTCATTCACGCCATTTCACCCCATGCAGGGAGAGCCGTGTCCATGATTCCCTCTCGCCGTAATGTGCTGCGCGGGGCAGCCGCTGCCTCGGTGCCGCTGATCGGCGGAGTCTGTTCAGGACCGGCGTTCGCGTCGGGCGCCGCATCCGGCAAGCACGGGGCCGGCCATGACTCCGGCAAGCACGGAACCGGCCACGTCTCCTCCGCGCTCGGCCCGAACGTCCTGGTCTTCGACCCGTCCATGAGCGACGCCTCGATCCAGGCCAGGGTCGACGCCGTGTTCGCCGTCCAGGAGTCCAACCAGTTCGGCGACGAGCGCTTCGCCCTCGCCTTCGAGCCGGGCACCTACCACGTCGACATCAACGTCGGCTTCTACACGCACGTGCTGGGCCTCGGCGCGAGCCCCTCCGACGTGGTGATCAACGGTCATGTCACCGTCGACGCCCAGTGGTTCGACGGAAACGGCACCCAGAACTTCTGGCGGGCCGCCGAGAACCTCACCATCGTGCCGCCGGACGGACTGGAGCGCTGGGCGGTCTCCCAGGCCGCTCCGATGCGCCGCGTCCACATCAAGGGCAACATGACCCTGATGCCGAGCCCGCCCGGCAACCAGTGGTCCAGCGGCGGCTTCCTCGCCGACAGCGTGGTGGACGGACAGGTCGACTCCGGCTCCCAGCAGCAGTGGCTGTCGCGCAACGACACCTTCGGCAGCTGGACCGGCTCCAACTGGAACATGGTGTTCGTCGGCACCGCCGGCGCCCCCGCGCAGTCCTTCCCGACGCCTCCGATGACCACCGTCGACCGCACCCCCGTGGTCCGCGAGAAGCCGTTCCTCACCGTGGACCGCCACGGCTCCTACCAGGTCTTCGTGCCCGCGCTGCGCACCAACAGCTCCGGCACGACCTGGGAGCACGGCCAGGCCCGGGGGCGGAACATCCCGCTGTCGCAGTTCCACGTGGCCCAGCCGGGCGACTCGGCCGCCGAGATCAACCAGGCCCTCGCCCACGGCAAGCACCTCCTGTTCACCCCGGGCATCTACGACATCTCCGCCCCGCTGCGCGTGAACCGCCCCGGAACCGTGGTCCTCGGCCTCGGCCTGGCCACCCTGCGCTCCACCCGCCGCAACACCCTGATCGAGGTCGCGGACGTCGCCGGTGTCACCCTCGCCGGGCTGCTGTTCGAGGCGGCCTCCGAGCACACCCCGGTACTGCTGCGCGTCGGCCACGGCCGGAGCCGGCAGCGGCACAGCGCCGACCCGACGGTGCTGTTCGACATCGTCGCCCGGATCGGCGGCGCGGTGGCCGGCGGTGCGGGGACCAGCGTCCAGATCGACAGCAACGACGTGATCTGCGACCACCTCTGGCTCTGGCGCGCCGACCACGGTCTCGACGGAACCGTCGGCTGGACGGTCAACCCCGCCGACACCGGCATCGTGGTGAACGGCGACCACGTCACCGTGTACGGGCTCTTCGTCGAGCACTACCAGAAGTACGAGGTGCTGTGGCAGGGCGACCACGGCCGCACCTACTTCTTCCAGAACGAGCACCCCTACGACGTGCCCACCCAGTCGGCGTGGCGGCACGGCTCCACCCTCGGCTACGCCGCCTACAAGGTCGGCGACGACGTGCGCGAGCACCACGCCTGGGGCCTGGGGAGTTACTGCTTCTTCAACCTCGGCGCGAACATCTACACCGACGCCGCCTACGAGGTCCCGAACACTCCCGGCGTCGTCTTCACCGACCTGATGACGGTCTGCCTCAACGACGCGGCGGGCGGCGGCATCCTGCACTGCATCGACAAGGCCGGCGACCCGGTCCAGAACGGCTTCGGGACGTACTTCATGAAGTCGTACTCCAACGGGGTCGCGAACGTCTGACGCCGGTACGGGCGGACGGCGGTACGGGCGGACGGCGGCGGGGCCCGGTGGGCGCCGCGCCGGCCGTGAGCGGGTGAGCCGGGTGGCGCGGCGGTCGGTACGGACCGCCGCGCCGCTCGCGTTCGCCGGGGAGCGTTCGCCCGCGCATCGGTAACAAGATGTACACACCGAGGCGTTGATCCTCGCAGGCGATGATCATAGGCTCACTCGCCGTCGGCTCTTTGACATGTTCGCGCCTGTCTGGGGTGTGTGCCGCGCGCTGTGGCGCGCCCCGGGCGGGGGGACGGGAGCCGACCGCGATCGGCACCACCTGCAGCATGGCTCACCACCCCACCGGAGGAGCATGTGAGAGCACGTCGAGCGTCAGTCCTGGCAGCTTCGGTCCTCGTCACCACCCTCGCCCTGACCGGCGCCTTCGCCGGTCCCGTCACACTCGCCGCAGCGGCCGCGCCGGCCGGCGCCCCCACCACCGCCGGCGCATCCGACGGCGTCACCCACGAGGAGAACGACCGCGTCCCCGAGGGCGCCGTCTGGACGCAGCGGTACTTCCCCTCGTCGGACCACTCCGGCACCGAACTCCACGCGGACGTCCTGCTGCCCGAGGGGCTGCCGAAGGGCGCGCACGTCCCCGTCATCCTGTCCGTCGGCCCCTACTTCGGGCACTCCGGACAGACCGATCCCGAGGGCTGGAGCCACACCGGCCCCTCGTCCCGCTTCCAGGACTTCATCGAGGGCACCGACCTGTTCGCCCACGGCTACGCCTTCGTCATGGTGGACCTGCGCGGCTTCGGCGGCTCCACCGGCTGCCTCGACTGGGCGGGCCCCGGTGAGCAGGCCGACGTCCGCGCCGCCATCGACTGGGCGGCCGGCCAGTCGTGGTCCACCGGCTCCGTGGGCATGTACGGGAAGTCCTACGACGCGGCCACCGGCCTCATCGGCAACGACCTCGACCAGCGCGCGCTGAAGGCCGTCGTCGCGCAGGAGCCGGTCTGGGACATGTACCAGTACATCTACTCCAACGGAGTGCCCCGCCCCAACGTCACCGGCACCGCCAACGCCTACAACTCCATAGCAACCCTCGACGCGTTGGCCGACGACGACGCCCACTACCGGGCCAACGCGGCCTACGAGCAGGCCCATCCGGAGTGCCTCACCCAGAACTCCGCAGGCTATCTGACGACCGATCAGCACGGCAGCTACTGGACCGCCCGCGACCTGGCGAAGAAGGCCAAGGGTACCGACACCCCGCTCTTCGTCACCCAGGGCTTCATCGAGAACAACACCAAGCCCGAGGAGATCGAGGAGTACCTCGACAACCACAAGGGCCCCGAGCGGGGCTGGCTCGGCCAGTGGGAACACGTCCGCGGCGGCGACCGCACCGCGGACGGCCGCCTCTCCATGGGACGCGAAGGGTGGTACGACGAGACCCTCTCCTTCTACGACCAGTACCTCAAGGGCAAGCGCCCCGCCGTCTCGTACCCGGCCTACTCCGTGGAGGACTCCACGGGCGCCTGGCGCGCCCAGCGCACCTGGCCCGGTGAGTCCCGGACGGTGAACATCGCGCTCGGCAGCGGCGCGTACGTGGACGACGGCGGCGCGTCGGCTCGCGGGGCGGCGGCCCTGGACGGCGGCCCGGCGCTGCGGTCCGCCGCGCAGCCGTCCGGCGCGTGGGACCTGGAGAACGCCCCCGCCCTGGACCCGGCCGCTTCGGCACCCAGGACACTGGCCGCCGAAGCGGCCGGACTCCAGGCCGCCGGCGAGGTGACGTCCAGCTTCTTCGTCCGGTCCGAACCGGTCGCGAAGCCCGTACGCCTCACCTCCACCCCGAAGCTCTCGCTGACCGCACAGGGCGAGGGCAACGTCATGGTGAAGCTCTACGACGTCGCCCCGGACGGCAAGGCCGTCATGTTCGACGAGCAGGTGTCCCTGGTGGACACGGGCCGGCTGGCCGTCGACCTCAAGGCCACCGACTGGACGCTGGCGGCCGGACACGTCCTGGCCGTGGAGATCGGCTCCATCCAGACCGGCTCGTGGCGGGACACCCCCTCCGGCGAGACGATCAAGGTGAAGGACGCCCGGCTCACCCTGGCCCTGGACGACCCGGCGGACGACATCGCGACGGCCGGCGCCCGCTCGCCGTTCCTCGACACCTACCTGCGCCAGTACACGGTGCAACTCCCCTCGGCGGAGGGCTCGTTCCGGCTGAAGTCGGGGCGCTGAGCCGAATCCCGCCGAGCCGGGTTCCCACTCGGCGGGACGGCGGGCGGGGGCCCGGTTCGAAGCCCCCGCCCGCCGTGCCGTTTTGCCGCAGGGCTCGTGTCACAGGTACGCCGGGGACACCGCCGCGGTCAGCACGGAGTGCGGGCGGCCCGAGCCGTCGGCCGGTACCTCGTACAGATCGGCGCCGAAGTCGCCCGGGAGCGCGTAGGTCACGGTGGTGTCGTCCTTCCAGACCGCCTGGTCGTCCACGCTGCGGGTCTCGGCGAGCGGGTGGTCGGCGAGCGTGCCCAGGTCCAGGACGTGCAGGCGCCAGGGGGCGTCGGCGGGCAGCCCCGCGTCCCGGCTCTTGTAGGCGATGCGGGTGCCGTCGGGGGAGAGTGAGGGGCATTCCACGTTGGTCCGGAGGGTCGTGAGCGTACGTTCCCGAAGGTCGCCCCGGACCAGGTACGTGACCCCCTTCGTCGCGAGCGTCGCGTAGAAGTGCCGGTCGTCCGCGCCGAAGGTGACGCCCCAGAAGTTGACGTCCGCGGCCCGGTAGGGCCGGCCGTCCTTGCGGATCGCGAACTCCTCCAGGCTCGGGACGAGCTTGCCGGTACGGGTGTCGAGGATCGCGGCGCGGGTGGAGAAGTTCGTGCCCGCGTAGCTGTCGCCGCCCACGAAGGCCGTCCAGGTGGCCAGCCTCCCACTGGGGGAGACGCGGGCACGGGACGGGATGCCGGGGACCGGATAGTGCGCCCGCTCCTTCAGTTGCCGGTCGAGGATCGTGGCCCGGTAGGTGTCCTGGAGTGCCCCGTGCACCGCCTGGAGGCAGACTCCGGTGCCCGAAGCGGCGTAGAAGCGGAGGCACTTGACGCCCGAGGCGGTACGGGACCCGGTGGGCGCCGCGACCGGGACGGTCGTCAGCTCGTCGCGATGCGGGCCCCACGCCATGTTCCGGAAGACGATCCGGTGCCGGTCCGTGAGCGTGATCCGGCCCGCCGCGACGGCGGGCCCGCCGGGCTTCGCCACGTCGAGCCGGTCGGACCTGGCCGCGGCGTGCAGCACGGAGGCGGCGGCGACGACCGCGAGCACGGTGACCGCGCAGACGAGGACGAACAATCTGGTGCGCAGGCGCGTCATGCGGGAACCCTCACGGTCGGGCCGGTACGGAGTGAGAACGCGGCGCACACGGCGAGCGCGACGGCCGCCGCGAGCAGCGCGGTGCGGTCGCCCCACGCGGTCCAGGCCGCGCCGAAGGCCAGCGAGCAGGCGAACCGGGCGAAAGCCTGTCCGGTCTGGATCAGGGCGAGGCCGGAGGAGCGCAGTTCCTCCGGCACGCTCTGCGAGGCCGCCGCCATCAGGACCCCGTCCGTGGCCGCGTAGAAGGCGCCGTGGAGGACCAGCACCACGTACGGGAGCGCCGCACCGTGCCACGACGAGAGCAGCAGGGCGTACGCCCCGAGCAGCGCGACGTGCCCGGCGAGGAACACCTGCCACGCACCGACCCGGTCCGCGAGCCGCCCCAGGGGCAGGGCGAGCAGCAGGAACGCGGCGGCGGTCCCGACCGGCATCAGGGCGAACCAGCGGTCGGGCACCCCGAGGCGGTGCTGGAGCAGCAGGTAGACGAACGAGTCGCTCACGGTCGCGAGGCCCAGCAGCAGCGCGCAGACCGCGATGCGCCGGATTCTGCGATGCCGCAGCAGCGCGAGGGCCGCGCGCAGGGTGGGGCGGGGAGGCTCGGCCGTCTTCGCGGCGGGCGAGGCGCCGGTCCCGGAAGGCGCAAGGGTCCCGGGAGGCGCAAGGGGATTGGAGGGCGCAAGGGGCTTGGAGGGGACGAACAGCACCAGCACCAGGACGCCCGCCACCGCGACGCAGAAGCTCACGGTGAACACCGCGTCGTAGCCGTCGACCGTGGCGCGCAGGATCAGGAACGCGGCGAACGGCCCGAGCAGGGCGCCCGCGGTGTCCATCGCGCGGTGCACGCCGAAGGCGCGGCCGCGGGCCTCCGGCGGCGACGACAGGGAGATCATCGCGTCCCGGGGCGCGGTGCGCAGACCCTTGCCGGTGCGGTCGGCTGCCAGTACGAGGCCGATGGGGGTGAGGGTGTGGACCATCACGAGGAGCGGTTTGCAGAGCGCCGAGATGCCGTAGCCGAAGACGGCGACGAGCTTGTGGCGCCCGCCTCCCCGGTCGGCGAAGTGGCCGCCGACCAGCCGTACGAGGGCGGAGAACCCGTTGTAAACGCCGTCGAGGAGTCCGAAGCCGAGGGGGCTGAGGCCGAGTCCCGCCACCAGATAGAGCGGCAGGACCGCCGTCACCATCTCGGAGGACACGTCGGTGATCAGGCTGACCGTGCCCAGCGCCAGCACGGTGGGGGCGACCGCCACGCGCCGCCGGGCAGGCTCCTCGCCCGGCCCGGCGGCGCGTTCGGCGGACCCCGCACGGGTGGCGCGGCTGTCCGCTACATACATGTCAGGACGTCCAGATCCCGGTGATGTCCTTGGCGGTCGCGGCGTTCCCCGCGTGCCCGAGGCCGTGCATGTCCTCCAGCGTGCGCAGGAGGTCGTAGTGGTTGTAGGTGGTGGCGGAGGTGGCGCCCGCGGTCACCCGCTGCCCGTAGAGGACCGTCGGGATGCGGTTGCCGCTGAGCCGGTTGTCCTCGTCGAAGGTGACGACGAGCAGGCTGTTGTGGGTCTTGGCCCAGGTCGCGTAGGCGCCGAGGTTGTTCTTCAGCCAGGTGTCACCGCTGGACACCGAGCAGTCGTGCATGTCGCTGCACAGGTTCGGGACGACGAAGGAGACCTGCGGCAGCTTCGTGTAGTCGGTGGGGAACTGCTGGAACGTGTACGCGGACGAGGTGGGGACGTTGCTGAACCCGAACCACGGGTTGTGCTTGCGGGCGTAGTTGCCGCTGCTGCACGTGGTCGAACCCTGGCTCGGCAGCGTCTCGTTGTAGCTCGCCCAGGTCTTGCCGGCCGCGATCAGCTCGGACGCGAGGTTGGCGTTGCCGGAGAAGCCGGGGGTGTAGCAGCTGTCGTCCGTGATGCCCTGGGTGGAGCCGGAGAACAGGGCGAAGTAGTTGGGCTGGCTGGGATGGGTCTCGGCGTACGAGGCGGTGAGGTTGGCGCCCCCGGTCTTCAGCGAGTTGATGTACGGGGCGGTCGACGAGCCGATGACCTGGCTGTAGCCGTGGTTCTCGAAGACCACCACGATCACGTGGTCGGGGGTGGGCACACTGGCCGCTGCCTGCGCGGACGAGGAGCCGCCGATGCCGGTCCACAGACCGGCGGCGGCCACGGCGGTGAGGGCAAAGGCACAGGTGAGGGCGGTGCGACTGCGGCGGAACACGGATCTGCCGAGCACGGGGGCCTCCGGTGGGGGATTCGGGAGTGATACGGGCGTGGTGCAGGCCCGAGCATGCTCACGCCAAGAATCATCCGGGGCACTCCGCACCACTCGGGTCATGAAGACCGGGTGAACTGTGCGTTCCGGCTAAAGCGTGTTGCGAAAGCAGCGCTGTCCGCCCGGAGGGGGGTCCGGCGGCGTCCGGTGTGTGCGATCGCAGGGCGGAGGGTCGCCCCGATACTGGGTGTATCGGGGTGATCCCGACGAAGCGGCGAGCGTGCGTGCGTGGCGTCGCCGGACAGGCGGGACTTTCTCAGTAGCTGTTGTCGTTCCGATCTTGAGGAGTGGGCATCGAACGGGAGTCTCGTTCGGGTGATCGCGGCTGGCTGTGGGCATGAAGGCAGGGCCTCTTGGTAGCTCGGGGTTGCGAAGCCAACCGAGATCCAGGAGACCCTGTTGCCGCAGTTGTACGTGCTCGCGCCGGTGGAGTTCAACTCGGTTGCTCTGTCGTGTGATTGTGTCGCTCACCGGTTCGGGAATGCGGCCGACCATCCGGAGCGTGGTCGGCGGTATCCCTCGGACATGACGGAGGCGGAGTGGTCTGTGGTCCGGCCGCTGCTGCCGGTGCCGGGCTGGATGCGAGGTCGGGGCGGGCAGCCGGAGGCGTACTGCCACCGGGCGATATTGGACGCGATCCGCTATCTCGTGGACAGCGGGATCAAGTGGCGGGCGATGCCGGCCGACTTCCCGCCGTGGGACCGTGTCTATGCGTTCTTCCGCCGTTGGCGCGACCACGCGCTGGTCAGGGAGATCCACGACCGGCTGCGCGGCCGGGTACGCGAGGAGGCGGGGCGGGATGCGGAGCCGACGGCCGGCGTGATCGACTCGCAGTCCGTCAAGGCGGACGCGGTCGTCGGCGCGGACAGCCGCGGCTTCGACGGCGGCAAGCTGATCAACGGCCGCAAGCGGCACGTGGTGGTCGACACCCTCGGCCTGCTGCTGGGCGTGATGGTCACCGCGGCGGATATTGGTGACCGCGCTGCCGCGAAGGTGCTGCTTGAGCGGGTGATCGACGCTCACCACCGGCTGGAACTCCGCGACCGTCCCGACCTGAACCCGGCGAACACGCCGAATCACCACGAACGGTGTGTTCTCCATGCTGCACATGCAGATCCGCAGGGCCGCCCGCGGGTGCACCGACGTCCCGCAGCGGGCACCCTGCGGGTGTTTCTGCCCTACGCCGCGAGCATGCCCTTCTGTCTCAGCAGAGGCAGGACATGGTCCCGTACCGCAGGAGCGAGGCGGAGATCCTCCTCGTGGCCTGACACCCATCGCATGTGCGCGAGCTCGGCGGCCGGGTTCGGGACGCCGCTGAGGCGTGCCTCGAAGACGGTCATCAGCATGGGGACGCCTTCCAGTGCCGCGACGGACTCGACCTCGGCCAGCAACTGCGGCTCGGCGGGCTGCACACCGAGTTCCTCCTCGAATTCCCGTACCAGTGTCTCCAGGGGCATCTCGTCCGCGTCGGGCTTCCCGCCGGGAAGGTAGAAGATCTCGGGGGCCGCTTTCTTGCTCACCACGAGGAGCTGCCCGTCCTGGACGACCGCCGCCGCCACGACGACGAGGGACTCACTCCGCGAGGGCGACATAGCCCCCATGTTTCCTTGGGTCATGCACACAATTCTCTCAGACGGAAACTTCAGGCAATGCCCCCGTTATGTCTTTCGCGGTCCCTGCAACGGGACCGCTGGCCGCCGGGCCCGGCATGACCGTGCCCCCTGCCGAACGCACGACCTGGGGCGGTGCCACCGGGTCCGGGGGTGTTGTCGGAGACGCTGAGGAGAGGTCCGGCCACCGCCCCGCCCGGTGCAACGCCGGGCAGTTCGCGGGCGGCAGGTCCGCATAACGTGGTGCCAGCAGGGACAACGGACGGGGAGCCGGTTCCAGACGCTTCCCTCTGCCCGGTGCGGTGGCGCGGTTTGTCCGGGCGGGGATGTCGGGTGGTCGGTTGTGGGAGATGGGGGGAGGGCGCCGGGTCAGTTCTGTTCCCATCGTGTGATGGTGTCGCGGCATGCGGTGGTGTGCTCGTCCGGTACGAGCAGGACGAGGTGACCGGCGTGGTCGCTGTACTGGACGAGGACATTGACGCCGGCGTCGCCGAGCATCCGCGCGAGCGCGCCGAGCTGTCCGGGCCTGTCCTGGTCCAGCCGGGTCATGGCGACCTCACGCACACGGGCGGTACCCAGTCCTGCGGCGGTGACGGCGGCCAGGGCCGCGGGACCGTTGTCGACGAGGTAGTGCGCGACGGCGCGCCCGTCCAGCGTGAACACGCCGCCGCCTTCCAGACTCACCTGAGCGTTGCCGAGCGCCTGGCCGAGGTCGGCCAGCGCACCAGGACGGTTCGGCAGGTGGACTTCCAGGTCCTGCAGGCGGGCGCTCACCGGGGCACCACCGTGGTGGTGACCTCGACGGGGACCGACAGGCTGTTGGCGATGTAGCACTCGTGGTGGGCCTGCGCGGCGAGTTGCTGAACCGTGGTCTCGTCCGTCCCGGCGGCGACCTGGACGGTCACGTGCAGGTGGATCGCGGACAGGCGGACGGGCTCGGCGGTGAGGTCAAGGCGGCTGGTGGCCTCGTCGTCGTAGGCCAGGACATCGACCCTGGCCCGGGCGGCGGCGCCGAGGAACGACAGCATCTGGCAGGACGAGGCGGCCATGACCACGAGCTGTTCGGGGTTGAGCCGGTCGGGGTTGCCGCGGAAGGCCGGGTCCGCGCTCAGGTCCACCCGGGCGGTGGCGGGGGCTGCGACGGCGGTGTGGTCGCGCGAGTAGCTGCGGATCCCCGCGGCAGTGGAACCGTTCCAGTGGAGTCGGGCCTGGTAGGAGTGTGTGCTCATGACCGAACCGTAGGTCCGGGATACTTCGGCACCGACCGAAGCGTCGTCGTATCGTCTGTTGTATGAGCAGAGACCGTGACTTCACCAGCGTGGGAAGAGCCCTCGCCGCACCCGCGCGCTCGGCGATCTTGAACCTGCTCATGGAGGGCACCTCACGGCCCGCGGGGGAACTGGCCCAGGGAGCCGGGGTGAGCGCGTCGACCGCCTCCGACCACTTGGCGGTGCTTGTCGCCGCCGGGCTGGTGACGTGCGACTCGCGCGGGCGGCGCCGCTACTACTCGCTCATGGGCCCACAGGTCGCCACCGCCCTGGAAGCACTCGGCATCCTCGCCGGGCCGACGCCCGTCTCGGGGTACCGGAAAAGCCGCCAGACGCAGCTGCTGGCCGCAGCACGGTTCTGCTACGACCACCTCGCCGGGCAGCTCGGCACCGCACTTGCCGACGCCTGGACCCACCAGGGATGGCTGGCCGACAGCGAGTCGCTCTCCCTCACCGCCGCCGGCGCCGACGGGCTCCGCGAGCTCGGGGTGGACGTCGACGGCGCGATCGACGCTCGACGCCCCACCACCCGGGGGTGCCTGGACTGGACGGAACGACGCCCGCACCTGGCCGGATCCCTGGGCGCCGCGGTCGGCAGACGCTTCCTCGATGCCGGATGGGTGGTACGGCACCGCACAGGGCGCGGCCTGAACGTCACCGAAAGCGGCCACAGCCTCGTACGAGAAGTCTGGGGCATCGACCTGACCGAACCGGCCGGACCGGCACGGTGAATCAGCGGCTGTTGCCGTTCCGATCTTGAGGAGTGCTGGTCGAACGGGAGTCCGGATAGGGTGAGCTAAGGGCTGTCCCGTAAATGGTCTGGGGGTCGGCCTGACAGGCCTGTTCCTTGTCGGCCGTCCGTCTATCCGGCGAGGGCGAGGTTGTGAAGGCGCGCGATGCCGAGCATGGCGTGGTGGACTCCGTCGCCTTTGAGTCGGCAGTCTCGGAGGATCTTCCAGTTCTTCATCCGGGCGAAGACGTGCTCGACGCGGGCACGGACCTGCTTGTGGGACTTGTTGTGGGCTTCCTTCCAGCCGGGCAGGTCTTCGCCCTTGCGCCTGCGGTGAGGCATGACGAGTCCGGTGCCTGGATAGCCGCCGTCGGCGATCGTGGTGGTCTTGCCGACGGCGGCCTTGGCGCCGGATTCCTCCCACGCCTTGCAGTCGTTGCGGTTTCCGGGCAGGGGGCGGCCGACCACAACGACCAGGCGGGTGTCGGCGTCGATGACGACCTGGTGGTTGGTGGAGTACCGGTAGTTCTTCGACTGTGCGGCGATGGCGTGGTCGCGGGTGGGCACGAGAGTGCCGTCCACGATCAGCACGGTGTCCTTGGCGAACCGTTTGCGGGGCTGAAGAGCGAGGATGGGTCCGAGGTGGTCGATGATGCGGTCCGCGGCGGACTTCGAGACCCCGAAGAGCGGTGCAAGCTGGCGCATCGTCAAGTTGGTTCGCCAGTACGCCGCGACCAGTAGTGCCCGGTCCTCCAGCGGCAGGCTCCACGGCCGGCCCTTGCGCACCGCGGCCGCACCCTCGCGCCGCAGTACGGTCACCAGCTTCCCGAAGGCGCGCGGGCTCAGCCCGGTGAACGGGGCTATCCAGGAGGGCTCCGACGCCGTGATCACACCAGCCACCGCTGGATCATCTCAGTTGCAGATGTCGCTGGTTTCGACTGATCCTTTACCTATTCGACGGTAGAGAGGGAGGACGACATGGGGCTGACTCTGTTTCCGGGAGACGGAGACACCAGCAGCCCTGACGTCGCCTGGTCCTACAGCGGCTTCGCCGCGTTCCGGCGACAGCTGGCGCGAGCCGAAGGCTTCACTCTCTCCGAGATGTGGGGCTTCGGCGGAGAGCGCCCCTGGAGTGACGTCTCCACCTCGCTCGAACCGCTCCTCGACCGCCCGGATGACGGCGGAGGCGAGCTATCGCCCATCGAGTGTGCCGCGCTCCTGCCCCGGCTGGAGGCGATCGTCGAGCAGTGGCCGAACGAGGCCGACGTTCCTCGGGCACACATCGATGCGGCCCAACAGCTGACGGTCGTTCTGCGGCTCTGCGTGGCGAAGGACGTCGAGCTCCTCTTCCTCTGACCTCCGCGAAGCCGGGTCCGTGACTCACGCTCCCGCAGTTACGGGACAGCCCTTAGCCTGTGCGCCGTGGACCATACTCCCGAGCCGCTGACCTGCCCCGGCTGCGGGCAACCGCTGAGGAGTCTGGGCCTGGTCCTGTCTCTCCGTGACGAGGACCAGCAGCGCGTGTGCCGACATGCCTGGAAGTGCCCGGCGAGTCACTTCTGGTGGCACTGGGCGGACCGGCCTGCGGAGCCCCTGGACGCCTGTCCCTACCCGCAGCTCTTCCGGCGATGACCACTACCCACTGAACCCCGCCCGCGACCTTGACTGACGAGCTCAGTGAAACGGTGCCGGTCAGCTCTTGAGGATGCCAGTCGTACGGGAGTAATCGGGTGAGTGCGGCGACAGTCGTGCATGAAAGCAGGGCCTCTTGGTAGCTCAAAGGGTGTCTACGCCAAAGAGTTGTCCAGGAGGCCCTGTTGCCGCAGTTCTACGGCATCGCGGGAGCGAGGTCCACTTCGGCCACTCTCGCGTGTGACTGCCTGGCACACCGGTTCGGGAACGCCGCCGACCATGGGGTCCGTGGGCGCCGCTACCCGACGGATATGTCCGATGCGGAGTGGGCGGTGGGGCGGCCACTGCTGCCGGTGCCGGGCTGGCTGCGCGGGCGGGGCTGGCAGCCGGAGGCGTACTGCCACCGCGTGATGTTGGACGCGATCCACTACCTGGTGGACAACGGAACGAAGTGGCGGGCCATGCCGGCCGACTTCCCGCCGTGGGACCGGGTCTACGCGTTCTTCCGCCGCTGGCGCGACCACGGTCTGGTCAAGGAGTTCCATGACCGGCTCCGCTGCAAGGTCCGCAAGCAGGCCGGGCGGGATCCGGAGCCGAGCGCGGCCGTGATCGACTCCCAGTCGGTCAAGGCGGACGCCGTCGTCGGTGCCGCCAGCCGGGGCTTCGACGGAGGCAAGCTGATCAACGGCCGCAAGCGGCACGTCGTGGTCGACACCCTCGGCCTGCTGCTGGGGGTGACGGTCACCGCCGCGGACATCGGCGACCGCGTCGCCGCGCAGGTCCTGCTCGCCCGGGTCGCGGCCGCGCACCACCGGCTGGCGCTGGTCTGGGCCGACGGTGGCTACACGGGCAACCTCGTCGAGTACGGCCTCACCGTCCTCGCCCTGGTCCTCGCCATCGTCAAGCGAAGTGACGGTATGCGTGGTTTCGTCGTGCTGCCCAAACGGTGGATCGTGGAGCGGTTCTTCGCGCACCTGATGCGAAGCCGCCGCCTCGTGAGGGACTTCGAACGGTCCACCGGCAGCGCGGAGGCGATGGTCCACTGGTCGATGACCCTGCTCATGACCCGCCGCCTGGCCCGGCCACGGCCCTCCCGAGCATGAAGCGGCCCGGCGCCGGCTCGGCGAGCCACCCGCGCGCTGTCAGCCGTTTCGCCTTCGCCCGCAGCGCCTCGATCTTCGCAGGTACCGGGTCCAGGCCGAAGCAGGCGGCCATCTCCTGGCAGGTCAGCGGGCCCTGGCCGAGCCGGTTGCGGTCCGCGAGAGCCTGCACGATGCGCTGGTAGTCCGCCGACAGTGCCGACTGGGCCAGGCCCGCACGCCATACCGGGACCACCGATTTCGGCTTCGCCGCCTCCGAAGATCCAGGCAGTGCGGGCGGCTCACCGCGATCCGGCTGCTCCTCGGCGTCGCCCGGGCCGGCGACGTCGCCCGGCGACAGCACCTCGCTGACGCGTGAACGGGCGATGACCCACTCGTTCAACTCCCGCTCGGCCACGACCAGCTCGGCCTGGATCCGGTCTGCCTCCTCCCGCAGCGTGTCCACACGACGGCGAGCGGTCAGCTCACGCTCTTCCAGCAGCCCCCCGACCGACGGCATCCCCGACCTCCATCAGAGCGACGACACGACACGTCACCACTCCCCGAGACCGCCGTCCCCATGCCTGAACAGCGGAAACGCAGCCCTCAAGACCGGAAAGGCAACAGCTACTCAACACGCTTGAGAACTCGTACCGGGCCGCACTCCATCTCGCCGCCGTCCCCATATGGGCGCGAAGATGACGACGATGCAACGGTGATTCAGTCGTAGAAGAAGAGCTCAAGGTCCTCGACGGATCCCGGCCCGGTGAGGAAGCCTTCAGCCTTCGCGATCTCTTCCTCCGGTGGCAGCTCACCCGTCAGGAGCTGCCGCATCCAGATTTCTCCCTGCTCGCCGACCGCGTAGATGCCAGACAGCAGCTCGGCCATGTCGGCAGGGATTGGCGGGATGTGTCCGACGACGGGTTTGAGCACCCATCCCCCTGATCGGGCCGCGAGCCGCAGTACCCCGGCCCAGTTCGCGATCCTCCCGATGCGTACGTGCCACGAGTCCTCGGTGAACGGGGCCATCCGTCCGCCGTGGAGAGGATTTGTGGCGGCGCCGATGTCCTTGATGACCTGCCGTTCCACGGCGTCACGTACCCAGCGCCCCTCCTGCGCTGCTTCAATGGCGGCCTCCCACCACTTCCACCCGCCGTCGAATCGGTCCGCGAACGTATCCATGTGGACAGGCTTCCATGCGAGATGCCGCAAGCATTGAGTGGGCGCCGATCAGCGGATCGCCCCATCAAAGGAGACAGACTCCAGCCCGGTCCCTGGAGTGACCGAGATGCGCGCCAGAGGGCCCCTGGATGATCTTGAAGCCCTGATCCCCTCGTATGTACGTGCGGCGACCATCGGGCGGAGTGTGAACGTGGCCGGAGTCCCGTGGTCGCCCCGGGGTGGGCGGGTCTCCGCATCGCCTGCACTCGTGGATCCGGTGCTGCGGCGTGCTCCCGTGGTACCCGTGTCGACGGCCGATGCGCGCTGGCAGGGAGGCGTGGTCTTCTCGCTGGATCGTGTGCTGATCAGGCTGGCGGCGAACAGGAGGAGGACCCCGGCGCAGAAGGGGGCGCGCAGCCCGAAGGCGTGGGTGGTGAAGTCGGCTGCCACGGCACCCAGAGCGGTGCCGATGTCGGTGGTCACCTGGTGCGGGGGCGCTCATGAACACTCAACTGTCCACGCAGCACTATTGGTTGTATGATTTTCCAACCAGTGGAGATTGATGCAATGAATGGGGTCGGTCGATGAGCACACAGAGATCCGATGCGTCGCCTCCGCGGTGGCGCGGCGTGCACAAGGCGCTTGCTGATCCCTTGCGTATCCGGCTCCTGGAGGCGCTGTGGGAGACGCCGCAATCCGCACGTGAGCTTGCCGACAGCGCCGAACTTCCGGCTGACCGGCTCTACTACCACCTGGGACAGCTCGAACGGGCCGGGCTGATCGAGATCGCCGAGTACCGGCCGCTTGCCCGCGGCAAAGTCGAGCGGGTCTATGCGCCCGCAGTTGCAGAACCCCCCAGTGATGCCGTGAGCCCGGAAGAGATGGCCGAGTTCCTCGGCTCGATGCTTGATGCCACTCGGGCCGACATCGGCGCCGCCTACCGGTCCAGGCAGGCTGGTGGCCGCCGAGAGGTCGATTTTCACCGCGGTGCGCTACGGCTGACCGACGAGGCGCTTGCCGAACTGCGTGAACACATCGCACGCCTCGCCGGCCGATTCGGGGACCGCGACACCCCCGGGGTCTGGACGCGAGTAGTCATCACGCTCGTCGACCTGCAAGACCGCCCATCCCCGGACGCCACAGCCCGGCCTGAGAGGACGTCATGAATGACGGCGAGGAGCACGTGCCCAGTGTGCCGATACGGGCCTCGGACGCCGAGCGCGACCGGGTCGAGGCACGATTGCAACACCACTACGCAATTGGCCGGCTGACACTGCCCGAACTCGAAGAACGCGTGGCGGTGGCCTACGAAGCGCGCACCCGCAGCCAACTCGATGCCCTCTTGAGGGACCTGCCGGCCGAGGTCGAAGAGCCTGCGCGACCCGCTGACGTGATCGACTCCCGCCTGCTGATCATCCTGCTGTGCTGCTCGCCACCTGCGGCGCTCGTCTACTGGCTCATCTTCCAATGCGCGGCGCGGCGAAGAGGCTCCCGGCTGCGGGCCCTGGAAGACGGCAACGAGACGTGGCCCACGTATGGGACAGGGCGCACGTCGCCTCGACGCGGAGAGTGATTCTCCGTTCAAGGAGGCCGCCCCGGAGATGCCGGTCATCTTCACCGTCCACGAGCTCAAGCGGCTCGCGCGCGACGCGGCTGAGCTGATGACGCTGTCCGCCGAGCTCCAGGCCGGCGCCATCCAGCCAGGCCGTGTGTCGAAAGTCCCGCATGTCCGGCGGCGTCCGGCACGCACGCTCGTCGCGTTGTCGGGATCACCCCGATACATCCAGTATCGGGGCGACCCTCACCACGGCCGTGCTGCACGCGTTCCCATGCCGTATCACTGGGTGATCGCTGACCGCGCGCCCCGCTCCACCAGGGCGGAACACTCCGGACAGTCGGAGATGGCCGGGTGTACGCAGTGCACCAGGTGGGCCAGGAACCGGTCGGCCAGTTCGAGGTTCGTGATGTGTTCGGCGATCCGGGCGCGCTTCGCGTTGACCAGGCCGATGCGGTCGGCCCGTTCCCCCGCGGCGAGTTCACCGATTTCGGCGAGCGACAGCCCGGCCCGCCGGCCGATTTGGATGAGGCGGGCCCGGCCGACGGTCTGGTCGTCGTAGACGCGGTGCCCGGAGGGCAGTCGGCGCGGGGTGAGCAGTCCGATGTCCTCCCAGTGCCGGAGGACATGGGTGGCCACCCCGAGCAGGGCAGCCGCACCGCCGATCTTCAACTCCACTGCGGACATCACACTCCTTTACTTCAGGTCGGCCTGAAGTTATACCGTCCCGTCATCGAACCCACCACCCGATCACGAGAGGGACAGGGCTGCCATGTCCGACGCTGTGAGATCACCGACGCTGGCCGCATGCTGTGGCGCGGTCGCAAGCCTAGCCACGGGTTTTGTTCGCCCCCGACGCCGCGACCAGCGGTTTCTGCGCAGCTTGACCGACGCGGGGCTACCGGACACGGCGGTGTCGGTCACCGTGTCCGCACTGAGACAGGTGCCACGGTCCGTGCCTACCGCACTGATCGTGGAGGGGCTGCGGCAACCGCGGCGCATCGCGAATTCGCTGCTGTCGTTCGTGATCACCCACCCGGAAACGACGTTCATCGTGGATCCGGGTGTCTGCCTGGATGTCGACAGCCGGGCCGTCGCGCAATTGCCGCCGTTCCTGCGGGTCGCGGTGCGTCCCCCGGCGGACACCGTCGCCACCGTTACCGCGCTGCACGAGTGGCCGGGTTCCGGCCTGGATTTCGCGCTGCCGACGCACACGCACTGGGACCACGTATGCGGACTCCTCGATCTTCCCGGACTGCCGGTACATCTGCACCGCCGCGAACACGACTGGGTCGTGCAAGGCTCGATCGCGCCCGTGGGTGGCGTCCGCGAGGCCCTGCGCGGCCGGGGCATCGTCCAGTACGAACTGGACGGCCCGCCGATCCTCACTTTTGCCGCCAGCCACGACCTCTTCGGCGACGGTTCCGTCGTGCTCGTCGACCTCGCGGGACACACCCCTGGCAGCGTTGGAGTTCTGGCGCACACGGCAGCGGGCTGGGTGCTGCTCGCCGGCGACGCTGCCTGGCACACCGACCAGATCGACCTCATCCGGCAAAAGGCCGGCTACCCCGGCAAGCTCGCCGACGAAGACCGGCACGAGACCTTCCGGACGCTGCACCGCCTGCACGCCGTCAAGGACCGAGTCACGATCATCCCGACGCACGACCACCGCGCGGCCCAGCAGCTGCCGACTTGATCACTCAGAGGAACTCCTGCGGGTACACAGGCTGTCGTCCGGCACACAGGCCGATCCGATTCCGTACTCATGCCCGATGACGGATGGACGGCCACCTTCGACTTCGGCCCCAACGACTGGGGTTTCGTCAGGCAGGAGTGCCTGGGCGGTTACGGATCATGGTGACGCCCCCGAACCGCACCCCCGGAGGGCGCCCCGTGACCCGTACCAGCAGGCGCACCGCCCTCGTCCTGGCCGTCGCCGCCACGATGGCGGCCCTGGCCGCAGGTCCCGCCGCCGCCGCAAACGGCACCGCCGGGCAGCGCGAAACCGTCTGCGCCGAGGACCTCTTCGTCCGGGTCACGGCTCCCAACGGCGCCTGGATGGGCACCCTGTACCGGGGACAGACCTTCCTCGTGGAGGAAGCCGGCGGAACATGGGTCTACGGCTTCGCCTACGGCGACATCAACCGCCGGGGCTGGGTCCAGAACGGCTGGTTCTGCTGACCCGCCGACCACCTCGCCCGAGGTGCAGGAGCAGGCGTGCACGGCGGCCCGGGCCGCTGGCGGGGGACCTACTCGCCGTCGGCTGACCCGCTGCGAGGTGTCGCCCGCGTCGACCCGGCCGTGACGACGACTGTCGTGGGGCGCTCCAGGACGCCGGGAGGGCCGACCGCTTGATCGTCCCGAGCCGGGGTAGCGACATGCCATGACCACCGACAACGCATCCACCCCCGGCACCGGTCACACGCGGCCCGAAGTCGGCGTCCAGGCGATGGCCGAGCTGCTCGACGGCGAGTACGCGGAGATCCGCGACCTCGTCCGGGCCAACCTGGTGACCCATGCCTCCGTCCTCGACGAGGCGGAGGAGCTCGGCATCGACGCGTTCCGCGAGCGGGTGCGTGAACGCGTCGTCGACATGGCCGCGACCGGCCAGACCGGCATGGGCTTCCCGGGCGAGTACGGCGGGGGCGGTGACATCGGAGCCTCGATCGCCGCGTTCGAGACGCTCGCCTTCGGCGACCTGTCGGTGCTGGTGAAGGTCGGCGTGCAGTTCGGGCTCTTCGGAGGAGCGATCCTGCAACTGGGCACCGCGCGCCACCACGACGCCTATCTGCCCGACCTCATCACCGGGCGGCTGATGGGCTGCTTCGCGATGACCGAGAGCGGCCACGGCTCCAACGTCCAGGCGCTCGGCACCCTCGCGAGGTACGACCCCGCAGGCCAGGAGTTCGTCATCACCACTCCCGGCGAAGGGGCGCGCAAGGACTACATCGGCAACGCCGCCCGCCACGCGGAACTGGCCGTCGTATTCGCCCAGTTGGAGGTGGGCGGAAAGTCCGAGGGCGTGCACGCGTTCGTCGTGCCGATCCGGCGCGGCGGCGAAGTCGCGCCCGGCGTCCGGATCGAGGACGACGGCCGCAAGATGGGCCTCAACGGCGTGGACAACGGCCGCATCCGGTTCGACGGCGTGCGGGTACCGCGCGAGGCGCTGCTCAACCGGTTCGCCGACGTCACCGCCGACGGCGTCTACGAGAGCGCGATCGAGAGCCCCGGCCGGCGCTTCTTCACCATGCTCGGCACCCTGGTGCAGGGCCGGGTCTGCGTCGGCGGCGCGGGCATCAACGCCGCCAAGGTCGCCCTCGCGATCGCCGTCAAGTACGCCGTGCGGCGACGGCAGTTCGAGGCCTCCTCGGACGCTTCGCCGGGCGCGTCCCCGAAGGCGGGCCCGGGGGAGGAGCAGCTCCTTCTCGACTACGGACTGCACCAGCGCCGCCTGCTGCCGCTCCTCGCGCGCACGTACGCGCTGCACTTCGCGCAGGACGTCGTACGGACACAGCTGCACGAGGTGTTCTCCGGCATCGAGGGCGACCCCCACGCGCGGCGCCTGCTCGAGTCCCGCGCCGCCGGGACCAAGGCCCTCGGCACCTGGCACGCCACCCGGGTGATCCAGGAGTGCCGCGAGGCGTGCGGCGGCGCCGGGTACCTCACCGTCAACCGGTTCGCCGCCCTCAAGAGCGACAGCGACGTCTTCACCACGTTCGAGGGCGACAACCACGTCCTGCTGCAGCTCGTGGCCAAGGGCCTGCTCACCCATTACGCGAGCGAGTTCGAGGACCTGGACCAGCTCGGCGTGGTCCGCCACGTGGCCGGCCTCGCCGTCGAGACGGTGCTGGAGAAGACGTCCGCCCACAAGCTGCTCGAACGCGTACGTGACCTGCTGCCCGGTGGCGACGAGTGGGACCAGGAGGCCGGGCTCCTCGACCCGGAGTACCAGCTCGCCATGCTCCGCTACCGCGAGGAGCACATGCTCGCCGGTGTGGCACGCAGGCTCAAGCGCGGCATCGACCAGAAGCACAACCCCGGCGCCGTCTTCTCACGGGTCCAGGACCATGTGATCGCACTCGCCCGCGCCCATGTCGAACGGCTCGTGCTGGAGGCGTTCGTCGACCGGGTGCGTTCACTGCCCGAGAGCGGTGACAAGGCCGCGTTGGGCCTCCTGTGCGACCTGCACGCCCTGTCCACCATCGAGGCGGACCGCGCCTGGTTCATGGAGCACGGACGGCTGACGGTCCAGCGCTCCAAGGCGATCAGCCGCGAGGTGAACGAACTCTGCCGCAGGGTCCGCCCCCTCGCCGTCGACCTCGTCGACGCCTGGGGAATCCCGTCCGAGATGCTGCGCGCGCCGGACCTGGTGGGCTGAACAGGCTGAACAGGAGGGGGGCGGCCACGTCGGACGCCCACGGCCGACGCGGACAGCGGCCCGCGTCCGCGGGCACGATCCCGGTCCGGCATCGCGCCTGCTTCGCCCCGTCCGCCCCGCACGCACCGCTCAGTACGCCGGCGCGGTCGTGACGCGGTCGTCGAGCAGCAGCGCGGCGACCGCCTCCGGGGCCTCGTGCATCGCGTCGTGGCCGGTCGCGAGGGTGTGGACCCGCCACTCCGGATCGGCCAGGAGCCGAGCGCGGAGTCCGGCGAACGGCGTCCGGTCCTCCCATCCCGAGCAGTAGACGAACTCACGCCGCGGCACCCGGGCCGGCGGGTCGGTGAGGGGCCGGAACGCTTGCAGGAAGGAGGCCAGGGGGTGGGGGCGGCGGCGGGGATCCCCGCCGTCCGGCGGGCGGACGGCGTAGCCGGTGGTCGCGGCGCCGGTGGCGAACGCCTCCCGGTAGCGCCCGGTCGTGGAGGACCAGCACGACTCGCCCGCGCGCGGTACGTAGGCGTCGAGATGCACGAGACGCGAGACCCGGCCGCCCGCGCGGTCCGCGGCGGCGGCGATCACCATCCCGCCGTAGCTGTGGCCGACCAGCGTCGCTTCGCGTGCGTGGGTGCGGTCGAGGAGCCGCAGCACGTCGTCGGCATGCGTGTCGAGATTGGCGGCCGCGACCGTCGCGACGTCGTCGTCCGGGCGCAGGCCGGTCAGGGTCAGGGCGTGCACGGTGTGACCGGCACGCTCCAGCAGCGGAACCACCGCCTCGAACGACCAGGAGCCGTGCCAGCCACCGGGCACCAGAACGAACGTCGCCATGCTCTTTCTCCTTCTTCCGGTTCATCCGGGCCGCCGCATCGAGGCGCACCGCCCCGACGGCAAGGGGTGCGGCCGGGCTCTCCGCGCGGGGTCGGCCCGGCTCCGTACGGGGAAAGTCTCACGGGGGCACCGCGTGGCGTGCCACCGCTACGATGCCAACCGATGCCCGTTCGCCGCCAACCTCGAACCACCGCCGGTGCGACGTCACATGTGTGGCCGTCCGGCGGGCGTCACCTCTGGCCGTCCGGCGCGACGAGCGCGGCGCGGGCGCACACGCGAGGACACCTGGTGTACGCGGCAGGCGGCGTCCTGTCGGTCCACACCGAGCGCGGCACCTCGATCGTGCCCGCCAACAGGGCCGCGTGGACCCCCGCCGGATGCACGCACCACCACCGCGCCCACGGCGACACCGACATGCGGATCGTCTTCCTCGCACCGTCCCTCGCCCGACGGCTGCCGGACGGTCCCGCCGTGTTCCTGGTCTCCGGCCTCGCCCGTGAAGTCCTTCTCGCCCTGACCGGCCCCCGCGACCACGACGACTCCCACGAAGACGCCGTGCCCGACCACGGCCCCGCCGCACGCTCCCGCCTCCTCCACGTCCTCGTCGACGATCTCCGCGAAGCGCGCGAGCAGCCCCTCCACCTGCCGGAGCCGCGGGACGACCGGCTGCGAGCCGTCGCCCGGGTGCTGTACGAGTCGCCGGCGAGCAACGCCACGCTGGCCGAACTCGGAAGGACGGTCGGAGCCGGCGCCCGTACCCTCAGCCGGCTCTTCCGCGGCGAACTCGGCATGACCTTCTACGAGTGGCGCACACAACTCCGCGTCCAGCACGCGCTCGTGCTCCTCGCCGACGGCCACGACACGGTCCGGACCGCCCACGCCTGCGGGTGGGCGAACCCCAGCAGCTTCATCGCGGCGTTCACCGGGATCGTCGGAACGACCCCGGGCCGCTACCGGACCGGCGGCTCGGCGTCCCCCGTCACCGACGCCTCACCGTAGGCGAGTTCGCTCGCCAGCAGAGCCGCCCCCACGACCCCCGCGCGGGGGCCGAGGCCGGACATGACGATCGGCAGGTTGCCGGTGGCGAGGGGAAGCGAGCGTTTGTACACGACGCTGCGGATCTCGGCGAGCAGGGGATAGCCGAGTCCGGCCAGACCGCCACCGATCACGATCATCGACGGGTTCATGAAGCTGACCAGGGTGGCGAGGACCTGCCCGACGCGGTGGCCGCCGGCCCGGATCAGGCCGACGCTCGTACCGTCCCCGCCGTTCGCGCACTCCGCGACGTCCACCGGCGTCAGGACCCCGCGTTCGGCGAGCCGTTCGGCGAGGGCGGGCGACCGGCCGGACTTCGCGGCCTCGGTGGCGTCCCTGCTCAGCGCCACGCCACCGAAGTACGCCTCCAGGCAACCGGTGTTGCCGCAGGAGCAGAGCGGCCCGTCCGCTTCGAGCTGTACGTGTCCGATGTCGCCGGCGCACCCCTCGGCGCCCCGGTAGATCCGGCCGTGGTGATGCATCCCCGAGCCGATACCGCTGCCGATCTTCACGAAGAGCAGATGGTCGACGGTCCTCGCGACCCCGCTGTGCTGCTCCCCGAGGGACATCACGTTCACGTCGTTGTCGACGACGACGGGGCAGGAGTGCGCACGGGCGAGGGTGTCGCGCACCGGAAAGCGGTTCCAGCCCACCATGATCGGCGGCGAGACGGGTACCCCCTCGCGGAAGCTGACCGGTCCCGGCAGGCCGATGCCGATGGCGTCGAGACGGGTGTAGTGCCCCTGGTCGGCCAGGGCGTGGAGGAGTTCGCTGACGCGCCCGAGCACGACCTGCGGTCCCGAGCGGATGTCCGCCGGCTCGGAGCAGGCGGCCACCGGGGCGAGCGCGCCGTCGGTGATCTCGATGTCGATGGAGCTGGCGCCGAGATCGACGGCGGCGAACCGTACGCCGGGGTCGAGCTGGACGAGGGTGGAGCGGCGCCCGCCGCGCGACGCGGCCGGCCCCGCCTCGCGGACCCGCCCGGCGGCGACCATGCGGTCGAGTTCGCCGAGCAGCCGCGGGCGCGGAACCTCCAGCCGGTCCGCGAGTTGGGCGCGGGACAGCGGGCCGTTGTCGCGCAGGAGACTCAGCACGCGGTACTGGATGGTCACGGGTTCACTTCCTCTGGACGCCCTGGACAGCTCGGGGAGTTGTCGCGGGGGACTCACGGGCCGGAGGCCGTGTCGCCCGGCGGGACCCGCGTGTGCGGAGCCCCGGGGCACGGTCGGCTTCCGGCAACTTTTTCACAGAACACCGAAAGTTGGCGGGGTGTTGACGGAACTTCTAGGACGGAACTTCCGCGACGGAACTCGCATGATCGCGGGCCGGACACGGAACCGCCCCGCCGGTGGCACAGCAGCGGGGCAGTTCCGGTCCTCGAGTCCGGCCTCAGCCGGTGGCGCCTCCCTTCAGTGCCCGGGCGTCCCGGGCCAGGGCCGCGCCCGCCGCGCCGTTCGGCACCAGGGCGGTGTCGGACGCGGAGTCCGCGAACGACTCCAGCACGGCCGCGGCCTGTGCGGTGCGGCCCGCGCCGGCGTGTGCCTCGGCCTGGGCGAGCCGTACGGACAGCCGCTGCTCACCCTGCGCCGTGATCAGGCCGACGGCCCGCAGCCGGGTGATGAGCGTGCGGACGTCCGCGTAGGAGGTGCGCGTCGTGAACGACACCGTCCTCGTCGTGGTGTTGCCGGCCCGGTCGCGGCCCCTGACCGTCAGCTCGTGGCTGCCGAGCGGCAGCCGCCACAGGTCCAGGGACTGCCCGGAGGTGACGGGCGCACCGTCCAGCGTGGCCGTCGCGGTCGCCCCGCCGGACACCGTGTCCGTCGCCGAGAAGACCGGTGTCAGGCGCCCGGAGTCCCCGTAGCTGCCGTTGGCGTCGACACCGGTCACCGCCGGCATCGGACCGGTGCGGTCGATCCGGACGGTGAGCGAGCCCACCGCCGACACGTTGCCGCCGTTGTCGGTCGCCCGGTAACGGACGGTCGTGGCACCCTCCGTGGACAGGGTGACGGCCGAGTTCGCCGCCAGCCACGTCGTTCCGCCGTCGACCGAGTACTGACGGCCGGCGACCGTCCCGTTGTCGGTCGCCGAGACCGTCAGCGACACGTTGCCGGTGTACCAGCCCTCGTCACCGTTGGGACGCGGCGGGTTGAGCGTTGCGGTGACCGCGGGGGCGGTCTTGTCCGCGACACCGGAGCCCTGGAAGGTCAGCGCGTCCAGTTCGACACCGCCGGAACTGGTGACGAAGACCTCACCGGACCCCGAAGGGACGTCGGCGAGCGAGGTGGTGACGGTCTGCCAGCCCTCTCCCGCCGGTACGGACACGGTGGCGAAGGGTTCGGCGTCGGCCGCACCCCAGCGCAGCGCCAGGGTCCCGGCGCCACTGGCACGGGTCTGCACCCCGGTGATCCCGGCGAACGACACCGGGTCGTAGGCGATCCAGTCACCCGCGTCGAAGGAGGTCAGCTTGCGCTGCCCGGACGCCGTGGTGTCGTCCGTGACCGTGACGCCCTCCGCCGTGTCGTAGTGCTCGGCCTGCATGAGGGCCGGGTTGAGCACCACCTGGGCATCGGTCGTGGCCGCCGGAACGCCGCCCGCACCCCTGTCGGTGTAGGTGATCCCGAGGACGCCGAAGACGTTCTCGGTGTCACCGTGGCCCGCGTCGGTCGGGGTCACGACACCGCCCGAGCAGCCGGTGCCGCTGTTGACCGGGTGGCCGTGCTGGTTGTGCCCGAGGCCGAAGGTCCAGGCCGCCCTGGCGCAGTCCGGCGTGGACCCGTCCTCAGGGTCCTCGACGGCGATGCCGTACGGCACGGAGTCACCCCAGTTGAAGAACCCGCCGTTGGCCGGCGAGGTGATCCGCAGGGTCGGAGCCGTGTTGCCCACCGTGATCTGACGACTCGTCAGGCCCATCTTGCCCTGCGGGTCGGTGACCCTCAGCCGGGCCTCGAACTGCCCGGTGCCGGGATACGTGCGGCTCGCGGTGGGCCCGGTGGCGTCGAAGGCGCCGTCGCCGTCGAGGTCCCACTGGTAGGTGAGCCCACCGTTCTCCGGGTCGCTGGAGCCGGTGGCGTCGAAGGTGACCGCCAGCGGTGCCTGACCGGACGTCCTGTCGGCCTCGATCACCGCGGTGGGCGCCTTGTTGCCCTCGGCGTAGTCGATCCGGTAGAGCCCCGCGTCCGGATTCTGCCGGAAGAAGCCGTCACCGTAGTCGAGGACGTAGAGGGCGCCGTCCGGGCCGAACTCCAGGTCCATCGGGTTGTCCCACGGCGGGATGCCGTTCTGCGCGCGCTCGCTGTTGGGAAGGAAGTTCTCCAGCGCGCTCACGGGGCCGTCCGGCCCGTCGAGCGTGAGGGCGGCGACGTAGTCCTGGGAGAACTCGCCGAAGAACGCCTTGCCGTCCCAGTACTCCGGGAACTTGCCCGGCGCGGGGTTGTCCGCGTCGTAGTGGTAGACCGGACCGCCCATCGGGGCCTGGCCGCCGGGGCCGCCCGGACCGCGGAAGGCGGTCAGCTCGGGCCACGGCTGGTCGGTGTCGCGGTCGCCGTACCAGAGCGTGGCCGGGGTGGCCGCGGGCAGCGTGGTCAGGCCGGTGTTCCAGCGGGAGTCGTTGACCGGCGCCGAGCAGTCGAAGGCGGCACCGGGCGTGAGGGTGGCGTAGTCGAAGTCCCGGTACGGCCTGGTGTTGTCACCCGTGCAGTACGGCCAGCCGCTGTTCATGGCCTTCGTCGTGGTCTGCCACTCGACGTACCCCATCGGCCCGCGGTTCGGGTCGGCGGTTCCGGCGTCGGGGCCGTAGTCGCCCCACATCACGGCGTTCGTCTCCGGGTCCACCGCGAGGCGGTAGGGGTTGCGCAGGCCCATCACGAAGATCTCGGGGCGGGTCTTCGCCGTGCCCGGCGGGAAAAGGTTCCCCTCCGGCACGGTGTAACTCCCGTCCTCCTGGACGTGGATACGCAGGATCTTGCCCCGCAGGTCGTTGGAGTTGCCCGAGCCGCGCCGCTCGTCGAGCCCCGGGTTGTAGCCTGCCGCGTCGTTGACCGGGTTGTAGCCGTTGACGTTCGGGCCCGAAGCGGGAGTGTTGCCGCCGGTCGAGAGATAGAGGTTCCCGTCGCCGTCGAAGTCCACGTCACCGGCGACGTGGCAGCACTGGCCGCGGTTGGTGTCGACCCGGATGATCTCCTGCGCGGTGGACAGGTCGAGGCTGTCGCCGGTCCACTTGAAGCGGGTCAGGGTGTCGTACCCCTCCCACTGCTTCCAGTACGAGTCGTCCTGCCCGGCGGTCAGCTGGAGCGGAGCGGAGCCGGCCGGGGTGTTCAGCGGCGGCGAGTAGTACAGGTACACCCACTTGTTGGCGGCGAAGTCCGGGTCGAGCGTGACCGTCTGCAACCCCATCTCGGAGTTCTGGTACACGTCGACATGGTTGACGACCTTCGTGACACCGGTGCCGGGGTCGGTGAGCCGCAGATCGCCGTTGCGGGCGGTGTGCAGGACGCGGCTGTCGGGGAGTACGGCGAGGTCGATCGGCTCGCCGACCTCCTTGGTCAGGGTGGCCTTCTCGTAGTTCGACCAGTCCAGGGCGTGTTCGTGGTCCGGGTGGGCCTCGGCGGCGGGTGCCAGGACCACACAGCCCAGCGCGGGCATGGCCACGAGCAGGGCCCCCGTGATCAGGCGCCTCAGGGTGCGGTGCACGGTGATGTCTCCTTGATCGCTGGCGGTAAGGAGCGGGCACGGAGGCGCCCCGCGCGCGGAGCGCCTCCTTCGTGTGGCGCCTGTCAGCCGAGGAGCGTCTTGAGCGCCGAGAAGCTGCGCTCCGCCGCACCGAACGAACCCGGCGTCGCGGGAAGGGTGTTGGGGGCGGTGTCCTGCTCCCAGATGCCGAGGTGCGCGTAGCGCGCCCCGATGTCGCGGACGAACTTCTGGTACGGGAGGTCGCCGGCGCCGAACTCGACGATGTCGTAGCCGTTGCCGCTCGCCGCGTTCGCGTCGCCGTCCTTCATGTGGAACAGCGGGTACCGGTAGGGCTGGTCGCGCACGTAGGCGGCGGGGTCGAATCCGGGCCAGCGGTACTGGCCCACGTACGCCCAGTAGATGTCCAGCTCCAGATAGACGTGGCGCGGGTCGGTGTTCTTGAGGAACACGTCGTACAGCCGGACCGACGGCTGATCGGTCGCGAACGCGAACTCGCCCGAGTGGTTGTGCTGGTACAGCTTCAGGCCACGCGCGGTCGCCGCGGCGCCCCAGGCGTTGAACTCGTCTGCGGCGGCGCGGTAGGCCGCGACGGTGTTGGTGTTCGAGGGCGCGTTGGCGGTGCCCACGTGTGGCATGCCGAGGATCTCCGCGGCGTCCAGCTCGGCCTGGAGGTTGGAGCGCAGGTTGCCGATGCCGACATGGCTGCCGACGGCGCGCAGCCCGTGGTCGTCGAGGATGGTCCGGATCTCCGGGAGGGTGATCTGTCTGCCCAGGACGGAGGTGGACTGGGTGTACCCCGCGAACTCGATCTCCTTGTAGCCGATCCGGGCCAGCTCGGCGAGGACGACGGCGAAACCGAGCGAGCTGACCTTGTCGCGGACGCTGTAGAGCTGCACCCCGATGCGGTCCTTGGGAATGGGCAGCGCGCTCGTCGCGGCGGCGGCGGAGGCAGCGGTGGCGGCCCCGGTGACGGAGGCGGCGGCGAGGGCCACGGTGGTGCCGACGGTGGCGCGCAGGAAATCCCTGCGGTCGAAGGACTTGTGCAGATGACTCACGGTCACTCCTGTGCATGAGGAGAGGGGAACGAGGAGAGGGGAATACGGATCGGGCACACGGCCCGGGCAGCAGGACGGCGGTGCGCACCGCGACGGCTGATCCGCGGACTCCGGAACCGGTGCTACGCGCTCCGGAGGGGGGACCGGCGAGCGCGGCGGGAGCCGTCGCGCGATGCGGGGAGGCACGGCGACGGGAGGCGGTCCGCCGTCACGGCCGGGCGTCGGCGGGCGAGCCGCCGGCGGTGTTCCTCGGCGTCAGAGGGAGGACTTGCCCGCTTCGTGGGCGTCCGCCCGCGCGGCCGCGGCACGGGCGGTGGCCTTCTCGGCGAGAGAGGCGGCCCGGTCCTCGGGCGCGGCCTCCCCGGCCGAGCGGGAGAACGACGGGGCCGCGGCCGCGGTCTCCCCGGTGACGGTGCCACGCACGCGCGCCAGCTCGCCCACCACGAGGGCCGGGTTGTTGCCCGTGGCGGTGAGTCCGCCGCGCACGATCGCGTTGTCGAGCAGCGCGATCGCGGTGTTGTCGGTGACGGCCAGGTCGCCGCCGAAGTACGAGGCGCCCGCGCACGATCCGAGCAGCCCCTCACCCCCGAGCTGGAGTGCGTCGGCGTTGCCGGAGTACTTCGCGGCCCCGTACACCTCGCTCGCGCAGAACACACCGCCGAGGGTGTTCCCGTTCACGGTGAGCGCGCCCTTGACGGTGGAGTCGTACACGTCGCTGTACTGGTTGCCGTCACCGGTCAGCGCTGCCGACAGGGTGCTGCCGGACACGTACAGCTCGCCGGACCCGGTGGAGACGTTTCCGCCGAGCGTCGAGTCCACCGCGTATACGAACCCCCCGGTGGCGGTCACCGCCTTGACGTTGGCGTCCTCCAGGTGTGTGCCGAAGGCGGAGGCGGCGGTCAGCGCACCCTTGACGGTGGTGTTCGTGAGGTCGAGATACGCGTTCTCGCCCACGGTGACCGTGCTGTTGAAGGTGGCACCCGCGGCCACGAGGTCGGCCCCGGCCTCGACCGTCACCGTCCCCCTGACCTTCGTGCCGGTGAGGGTGCAGGACTTCCCGGCCGGAACGACCAGGTCGTTGGTGACGGTCACGGCCCCGCCGTCACCGACACAGGTGGTGTAGAGCGCCGCCTGGGCGGAGCCGGTGAAGGCCACCAGGCTTCCGGATGCCACCAGAGAGGCCGTGGCGATGAACGTACGAATCTTCATGTCGCTTCCCTTCCGCTGCGTTCACGGCAGAGTCGGTGACCCGGCCGGTGTGCCGTGCTTCGACGGTGTGCTGAAACGGTGCGTGAGCGACTGCCGAGGCAGTGGTCGCGCGGCGCGGTGCCTCGTGCGGGCGGTGGCCCGGCCATGGGGAGAGAGACGTGGAACGGCTCGTGAGCGAGGTGACCGGCTCCGGAGTGACGCCGGCCGGCTGCGGCGTTACAGGGATGAAACCTGTTCGATGGGCCGAGAGACTAGGACGCGGCGCGGAGGACTGTCCAGAGGTTCGGTACGAATCTGCTGAACTTTCTGCAGATTCATCAAAAGCTGGGAGGGGTCGGAGAAAAGACCGTCACGGCACCACGGGACCCAGGGGCACCACGGGTTCGGGGAGCCGACGGCGGGAGGAAGTTACCTTGTTCGCGATCGCGAAGGTGATGCAATCCGGCCCGAAAGTGACGGCCCGTTCGACACGACGGGAGTCGCCCGGCCGGCCCTCCTTGCGCGCCCCGACGCCGACTCCGACCGTGCGGACGGCCGGGAACAGGGCGCCGACATGGAGCTGCGCCCAGTCCCGTCAGGGCTGGACGCGATGCGGCACTCCGCGGTGGGGCGGCCGCGCCCGCCTGCCCTGCGGATCGGTACGGGCGACGTGGCGAAGTCGCCCGGTCGCAACGGCGAAGACCGCCGGGCTCGGCACCCGGCGCAGCGGTCACGCGCGAGGCCCGAGCCCCGCGTCCTGAGCGGCGGCACGAAGGGCTCGACGAACAGGGGTGGTCCGGGCGGCGCCTACAACGGGCGTCTGCCGGTGAGGTCCTGCCACTGCGTCCGGGCGTCGTCGAGCGCCGCCCGTGCGCGCGGGAGCCTGGGATCGGCGCTGTGGCGGGCACGCGTCTCGTCCAGCCGCTCCCGCGCCGCCTCCACCGGACCGGTCGCCTCCTGGGCCTCGCGCAGCGCGGCTTCGAGCGCGGCGATGTCGTCCTCGCGCGACCCGCGCGAACGGTGCGCCGCCACGGCGGCGTTGTGGAGCTGCACGCTGAACTTGCGCACCGTGTCCTCCGGGAACTCCTCGCCCTCGTAGCTCTGCATGCGATCCTGCCCGTCCGGGTGGGTGAGGTAGACGTAGGACACGTGCTCGGCGCGTGCGAGCTCGATCCGCACATGCAGGCCGGCCAGCGGCAACTCGTCCTCGGAGACGACGACCGCGTGCTCGTACAGCGTGATCGCACCCAGCTGATGGACCCGGTCACCCCGGTCCGGTGCGCGCCGCCGTTCCAACTCGGCCTCGGCCTGACGAACCCGGCGCCGATGGGCGGACTCCGCACGCTTCACCTTGCCCCACGCCCGCCACGTCTCGCGACGAGCGGCGTTGCGCAACTTCCGTACGGCGCTGCGGGCGTCGTCCAGAGCCCGCCGGTCCTTCCGGTGCGCCTCGTGAAACGCGTGCGCCCACCGGCCCGGGTACCGGACGAGCCGCCAGGCCGTCCAGCCCACGACCAGAACCACCAGCGTGACCACCCACCACAAGACGCTCACGTGCTCCCCCTTCACCGCAACACGGCCGTGCCGCCAACGGAACCAATAGCGGGGAGCGCCGAGGATCGTCAACTGCCTACCCCGCCGCGGTAGTCGGGCGACGGCCGATCCGAGCGCGAGGCGCCGCATCAGGAACAGTGGTGCGTACGTGCGAAAATCCCCTCAGTTTCGATGAATCACCGCGGCAACGTCGTACCGCTTGCCGCACCCGGGGGAGGGAGCCTCGCCTGGCCCTGTTGTCGTCGAGCCAGAAGTGGCCCGCAGCGCCCGACTACGTCCACGAGTGGGCGCTGGTGGACGTGGAGACGTCCGGGCTGAGGCCCGGCCGGGACCGCGTTCTGTCCCTGGCGATCCTCACGCTGGACGCACACGGCCGGCAGACGGGGGAGTTCTCCACCCTTCTCGACCCGGGCTGCGACCCTGGCCCGGTGCACATTCACGGCCTCACCCCCGCCCGTCTCGCGGGTGCCCCCACCTCGGCGCAGCCCCGGCCGCCCGGGCCACTCTCGACGCCGCCACCACCGAACGCACCATGATCCTCGCCGAGTTGTACCGACGGGGCGAGGGCTGGCGACTGCGGGCCGTCGGGCAGGGATACGGCCACGGCCTGGCCGATCTGGCCCGGGGCTACGGCGTCGACATCACGGGGTGACGCGGACGGGTCGGCTTGCGGAGCCGAGTCGGCGACGACGTGTGTGCTGCCCCACTGAACTCGGGAACTGCGGGACAGCCTGTAGCTTTGCGCCCGTGATCGTATATCCGCTGTGGCATGTCGGCCATCAGAACGAAGCCGGCGACGACGGCTCGACCGTGCACGTCGACGGGAGTGGCGTGTTCTGCGACGAGTCGGACGGCGACGACGTAAAGCTGCTCGGTATCTACTCGGCCCTCGAACGGGTCGAAGAGCGCGTGCGTCAGGCTCGGCTGCTACCGGGCTTCCGTGATGAACCGGACTGCTTCATCTTCGACCTCTGCGAGCTCGACGAAGACGATTGGGCCGAGGGCTTCGTGCGAGTTCCGCCGGGCGAGTAGGCCCTCGGGGGTGAGTCCTGCCGGGCTGCGACGCGAAACGAATGCGATGCGAAACGAATGCGACGCGAAAACGGTGCGTTGCCGGGTAGGGAACAACCGGGAATGCGAAAGGGTGCGGCCAGTCGCTTCGAAGGTGCCGGTGCGAAGCTCCGGGTTTCGGTCGGCGGCGAGGCCCGGGATTCGCCGCCGTGATCGGCTCCGCCGGGTAGTGGCGAGCCGCGAACCAGGTCTTCGACCCGGAGCCGGAAGAACTCCCTGGAGCGCTTCGCGCGTGCCCGGTCGCACAAACGCCGTGCATGCCAACCCGGTTCAGCCCCTGCGGCCGCGCCGGACGCGTACGGCCGCGCTGAGCAGAACGATTCCACCGAGGACGAGAACCGTGCTGGCCAGGCCCTGATTCTCCGGAAACGCGTTCACGATGAAGAAACTCTCCTCCGGATCCGTGCCGCTCATCCTCTGGACGATCGGGGCGATTCCCTGGAGAAGCATGAGCGCACCACCGATATCAAGAATCCACAGCATCGATTCCGTTCCTCTTCCCCGTGCGGCAGTCGCTGAACCAGTGTTCTCGCGTGCAGCGTAACGGCGTTCCGGGGTTCTCGGGGCGCCTTCTTTGCGACAGTGGCCGGATATGGACACACCCAAGACGCAGGGCCTCGGCAAAGTGGTGCTTCGTCCGAATTGGTGCGATCCCCTGCAGACCGGTGGCCTGTGGTGATGCGTGGCGGCGGTCGGCGAGCCGGCGTCCGACGGCCTGATCGAGGGCGTCGCCGTCGACGCGGGAGAGTACCCGGCGCAGTGGCCTGGGCGTTGGCCGGCGGCATTCTGCATGAGGCGGAAGGCCGACAATCTGAGCACCTCAAAGCCACCATCCGCTGTGCGCGCGGTGGTTGAGCTGCTCAGGCGACCGTTGATTCTTGATCGACCCGGTTGGTGCGGAGGCGTCGCAGGTGCTGCTGGACGGCGTTCCGACTGAAGGTCAGGCATTTGACCTGGCTGTCGAGGCGGGCGAATTCGGCGTCGAACAGTGCGACCAGGTCGTCTCCGTCGTCTGCTTCGTCCCCGTCCACCTGGTTCTTCTGGAGCAGCGGCAGGATCAGTCTGGTCGGCAGCCCTGATCTGACCAGGCTGCTCACCAGTGTTGCCTGTTCGACGTCCGCCTCCTGATAGTGCCGGTAGCCGCTCGGTGCGCGCTCCGGCCTCAACAGCCCCCGCTCCTCGTAGTACCGCAGCATCCGGATCGGAATCCGGGTGCGCTTGGACAGCTCACCGATCCTCATGAACCGCTCCTTGACTCTCACATGAATGAGAGACTCTACGGTACCGACCATGAGTACTCAACCCACCGAAATCGCTGCGGAAGCGCCGCCCAGGCTGCCCTGGGGAGCACTGCTCCTTCTCTCGGGCGCGGCCTTCGCCACCGTCACCACCGAACTGCTGCCCGCGAGCATGCTGCTGCAGCTCAGCGACGGCCTGGACATCACACCCGCGACCGCCGGCGGACTGGTCGGCGCATGGGCACTGACGATCGCCGTAGCCAGCGTCCCGCTGACCCGGCTGACCGCACGGGTACCGCGCCGACGGCTCTTCACCCTCATTCTGCTGCTGCTCGCCCTCGCGACCACCGGCACCGCGCTCGCCCCCTCGTACGGGTGGGCGCTCACCAGCCGTGTCACCGCCGCCGCCGCGCACGGCCTCTTCTGGTCGCTGCTCGTGCCAACGGTGGCCACACTCGTCCCGCCGGCGCGGACCGGCCGGGCCGTCTCGGTCGTGCTGGCCGGTCCGGCGATGGCCAGCACCGTCGGCATTCCGCTCGGCGCCACCGTCGGCGTCTCGCTCGGGTGGCGGGTCTCCTTCGGCGCATTGGCGGCGCTGCTCGCGCTGGCGGCCCTGGGTATCCGTTCCCTGCCGCTTTCAGACGCGCCCCGGCCAGCCGTGCGGCAGGAAGGCCGAGACCCGGCACAGTGGACCGTACTCGGCGTCGCGCTAGCCGGAGGGCTCGTCATCACCGGCCACTTCCTGCTCTACACGTACATCGCACCGCTGCTCAAACAGTTCGGCGGTTACGACAACGCCACCAGCGGCATACTGCTGTTCGTCTTCGGAGCGGCCGGGGTGGTCGGCACCATCGGGGCCGGATCACTCTCCGACCGGTTCCCGCGGCAGGCGCTCAGCTGGGTCAGCGCCGCCTTCGCCGGCAGCGCCGCCTCACTGCTCCTACTCAATTTCCATCTCTCCGTGGCGGTCGTGGTGATCGCAGGCTGGGGCGTACTCATCGGGTTGCTGCCACCGGTCTTCCAGATGCACCTGCTACGGATCGCCTCCCCCGGTCGGGAGGCCGCCTCCGGGGCGATCGGCATCACCGTACTCAACCTCGGTATCGCCACCGGAGCGACGCTCGGCGGGGCAGTACTCGGCAACTGGCAGGCCGGAGCCCTACCCGCCGTCGCCGCCGCGGTCATCGCCGCAGCCACCTTCGGACTGGTGGTCAACGGACTCCGAGGCAGGGCCCGCCGCCGGTGAGAATTCCGGAGCTGAGCCCACCGACGTCGTCCGAGAAGGTGACGACCTCGGAAGCGCAGGTGCCTTCGCCGCGTCACGGGCGGTGCCGCCTATGCTGTGGCTTCCGGAGCATCCCCATCCAGCCCCGAAAGCCACAGCCCCCAGAACGACCGCGGTGAGTACCCGAGAATCATCGCCGCCGACCTCGGCACAACGCGAGAGGCCTCCACCGGCCCCTCCCTCTCCTCGGGATCGCATGATCACCAATCCGGACGAAGCGCCACTTTGCCGAGGCCCTGCCTCAAGACGCGCCGCATATTCGAGAGGGGAAGAGCATGGGCCTGATCGAGGGGAAGTCGGTGCAGGTCACCGGGGTTTTCCTACGGAACCGGGCGAGGGCCGTTCGCGTGTTGTTCCCCGCCCGGCAGAGCGCCACGGTGCTGCTGCTCCCGGCGGTCGGAGCCCCCGCATGAGCGCCGCCGCCCGTTCCGCCCCCTACGAGGCCTGGCCGGCGACGGAGTGGTGATCGGCGCGATCGTCGTCTGCGAGATCGCCTTCTGGGCCTTCCTGGTGCTGGGTCTTCTCGCCCGGTACGCCCTGCGGGCCCGCCGGCTCGGCGCGGCGCTGCTGCTGTGCGTGCCGCTCACCGACCTCGCCCTCGTCGCCTTCTCCGTCGCGGACCTGCGCTCCGGCGGTACCGCCGGAGCCACGCACGGGCTGGCCGCCGTCTACCTCGGGGTCTCGGTCGGCTTCGGTCCCGAGATCGTGCGCCGTGCCGACGCCTGGTCGGCCCACCGGGTCGCCGGCGCCCCGGCCCCCGCGAAGCCACCGGCGTCCGGGCCCGAACGGGTGCGGTACGAATGGCGGTTGTGGCTGCGCTGCGTCACGGCGTGCACGGTGGCCGCCGCACTCACCTTGCTGATGTCGGTCGTTGCGGCCCCCGGCGCCCAGGCGTCGGGACTGTGGAACCTGGTCGCCCAGTTCGCCCTGGTGACCGTTGTCTGGCTGGGCGTCGGGCCGCTGCGGCACCGGTTTCGGGCGAACCGCGAGAGCGGGCGGGCGTAACGCGCCGACCGGCACCGGCACGGGAGGGCCCGTTCCTGCGAACGGGCCCTCCCGGTCGTGCGGTTGAAGGCGGTCAGACGCGGTCCGCCGCGATCAGCAGGTACTGGAACGAACCGTCCTTGTACGAGTTGATGAACGCGTCCTCGATCCCCGTGACCAGCGAGGACGTGGCCCGCAGCTCCCAGTAGGGCAGCGTGTCGGGGGTGAGGTCGACGACGGCCGTGGGCACGAGGCGGTTGTCGGCCATGGCGCGCAGGTACTCCCGGCGCGAGTGGATGTTGCACTCGAAGTGCGCGTTGATCTGCGAGACCCACTTCGAGGGCTGGCCGTACCGCGGGTTCCAGCAGCCGGTGATGGTCACGTAACGGCCGCCGACCCTGAGGACGCGGGAGTGCTCGGCGAAGAGGTCCTCCAGGTCGACGTACATGCTCGACTCGTTGTTCCACGAGCCGGCGGCGGAGCCGGTCTCGAAGGGGGTGGCGAGCATGTTGCAGACACGGGCGCGGACGTGGTCCTGGATGCCGAGTTCGCCGGCCCGGCCGTTGGCGAACTCTGCCTGCTTAGCCGAGAGCGTGACGCCCTCGACCGTACAGCCGAAGCGCTGGTGCGCCATCACCATCGAGCCGCCCCGGCCGCAGCCCGCGTCCACCAGGGTGTCGTTACGCCCGATGTCGCCGAGGTGCCCCAGGAGGTACTCGGCCTGAGCCGACTCCAGGCGGTGGAGTTCGGTGACGAGCTTCTTCTCGCTCTCGCTGTCCTCGGGGCTGCCGAGTGCCGCGTGGTCCACGTCGCCGATGCCGTAGTGGTGGTGGTACAGGCCGTCGACATCGCCGAGCCGCAGGTTCACGGGCCTGGCCTCCCCGTCCCAGTAGCGGGCGATGTCCCCCTGGTAGGGCGTCGCCGGGCCGGCCGACGCAGGCCGGGGGATGCGCAGGGAGGTGGGGTCGGCGGTGAGTTCGGTGTGGGTCACAGAAGAATCCGTTCTTTACCAGAAATCGGGCAGGCGGTAGCGGAAGGTGTTGGACCGGTGCCAGTAGTGGTTGCCGTCGACCCAGGCGGCCACGCCCCGCAGGAAGCGCTGCACTTGGGGAGCGGGACACGCCTCGGCCAGGGCCGCTGCCTCCGCCTCGAAGTCGTGCATGAGGTCGTTGTGGACCTCGACCGCCTTCAGATAGGCGTCCCGCTCGGAGAAGCCCTCGCGTTCGGCGATCACCACGGGCAGGTTCAAGTGCTGGCCGGGGGAGTCGAGTTCCTTCATGTAGGAGTAGAGGTCGTTCACGATGGTCGTCGCGTTCCCGGCGAGCGCGATGACCTTCTGCATGTCCGCCCGGGCGTGCAGGTCCGCCGGCAGTTCGTAGCCGCCGACGGTGTCCGTGATCGTCGGGCAGGGGCGGAAGTTGTTGAACTGGCGCATCGCCAGGTACTCCCACACCTCCGGTACGCGGCCCTCCTGCGACCAGGCCGCTTCGGCGAGGTACCCCAGGTGCAGCCGGGCCATGTCGTGCCGGAGCCGGTCCGCCTGGGAGGCGCCGGCCGCCCGTACGAAGTACTCCATGGCGGAGCGGTACGCGCGCCGGGGCGCGTCCGCATGGAGCGACTCGGCCCACTGCGGCTGGTACTCCGCGGTCGTGTACAGGGGATCGAGGGCGGTGTGCGCCAGCAGGAGGCGTTCACCGAGGCCGATGGGCGAGCCGCCGTGGTCCTCGCAGTAGCAGTCGTCCACCGCGTTCTCGGCCACCATCAGGCGGGTGGCGAGCATCAGATGGTCGACGGTGGGTGCGTCCGGATGGCAGGCGACCATGTAGCGGCCCACGGAGAAGCCGTCGAACTCCTCCTCCCAGTCGTCGGGGAACAGGCTGACCTCGTCGACCGCCCAGGCCTTGATCCGCCGGCTGACCTCCTCCACCCGTACCGGATCGGGCTCGGGCACCGGGTGGTAATAGAGACCCGGGACCGGCGTGCCCTCCGCGGTGTCCACGGCCGCCTCCGCCAACGTTTCTGCAGGTGAATCCAGAGGTGAGTGCAGAGACGCATGCGGAGGTGGGAGCAGGTGCGGAGGGAGAAGCGGGTTCGCTGTCGGCGGTGTCGGCGGCGCTTCCCTCAGGACCAGGCGGAGCCCCGCCGTGCCCAGGCCGCTGGGACCGCGCAGGAGGCGCTCCAGACCTGTGTCCGGTGCGGGCGCCCCGGCCGGCGCGGTGCCGGGAGCGGCAGCCGGGGCGGGTACGGGAATCGCGGCTGGGGCGGGTACGGAGACCGCGGGCGGTTCGGGTACGGAGCCCGCGTCGGGCGGGCCGCCGGTGGCGGCCGTGATGTCGTGGGCACGGGCCACCGCGGCGGCGAGTACGTGCGCTCCGAAATGGGTGGCGGCCTCTGGCAGGCTCGACCGTGGTGGTGGCAGCTCGGGCGCTGGCATCCATGGCTCCTTGGTGGAATGGGTGGCTCTCCAAAAGCCCTCCGGGGCCCGCGCGACCGCCCCGGAGGGTTACAGGGCGTGTCGCGCCGGGCCGTCCCTCTCGGGCAGGGGCAGCCTTACCTGGGCCAGTGGGCGATCTGCACGTTCTCCAGCACGCCGACCGCGTCCGGCACGAGGATCGCGGCGGAGTAGTACGTACTGACGAGGTAGGACGTGATCGCCTTCTCGTCGAGCCCCATGAAGCGGACCGACAGGCCCGGTTCGTACTCGTCCGGCAGGCCCGTCTGGTGCAGGCCGATGACGCCCTGATTCGCCTCGCCGGTACGCATGCAGAGGATCGAGCTGGTCTTCTCCGGGGTGACCGGGATCTTGTTGCAGGGCAGGATCGGTACGCCGCGCCAGGCCGGTACCTGCTGGCCGCCGAGGTCGACGTGGTCCGGGTAGATACCCCGCGCGTTGAACCCGCGCCCGATCGCCGCGATCGTCCGGGGGTGCGCGAGGAAGAACTTGGAACCGCGGCGCCGGCAGAGCAGTTCGTCCAGGTCGTCCGGGGTCGGCGGACCGGCGTGCGGCTGGAGGCGCTGCTTGAAGTCGGCGTTGTGGAGCAGGCCGAACTCCCGGTTGTTGATCAGTTCATGTTCCTGACGCTCTCTCAGCGCCTCGATGGTGAGCCGGAGTTGCTCCTTCGTCTGGTTCATCGGGCCGTTGTAGAGGTCGGCGACCCTCGTGTGGACCCGCAGAATCGTCTGGGCGACGGAGAGTTCGTACTCGCGTGGCTTCAACTCGTAGTCCACGAAGGCGCCGGGCAGCTCCTGCTCGCCGACGTGGCCGGCCGACATCGCGATCTCCGCCTCGCCGCGATGGTTCTGCTGCCTGCCGGAGAGCGAAGTGAACGCCTCGACGTGGGCGCGGAGACCCGGCGCCCCGGAGAGCACTGCTCCGAAGTCGGCGCGCGACAGGGTGAGCAGCGTGCCCGAGGTCTCGGCGGTGGCGGTCTGCTCCCACCGGGCGTCCTCGTCCAGCAGAGCGTCCTCCCCGAACCGGTCGCCGTCGGCGAGGACGTCCAGATCCACCTCGTCGCCGTAACTGCCCACGGAGGTCTGGCTGACGCGGCCGTGGGCGATCAGGTGGATCCGGTCCGCCGGCGCCCCGCGTTCGACCAGCGTCTCGCCGGCGCGGAAGTCGCGCTGCACGCAGCGGTCGGCGAGGGCGGTCAGCACCTCCACGTCGTCGAAGCCGCGCAACAGCGCCAGTTCACCGAGCTCCCGGGGGATCACCCGGACGTCGGCACCGTCCTGGACGAACTCGATGGTCCCGTCGCCGACGGTGTAGGACAGACGACGGTTCACCCGGTACGCCCCGCCCTGGGTCTCCACCCAGGGGAGCATGCGCAGCAGCCAGCGGGAGGTGATCTCCTGCATCTGCGGGGCGGACTTGGTCGTGTGGGCGAGGTTGCGGGCGGCCGCCGTGCCCAGGCTGGACTGCCGGGGCAGCTCCAGTTGCTCGTCCGGGCTCGAGTCAACAGTCATCGTGCACGCTCTCCGTGGTCAGGGCGGTGGCGCGGGCATACGGACGCCACCGGGCAACAGGAGGGAAAAGGGGTAGGTGAACGGAAACCCGTCCAGACGCCGAGGACACTAACGGCCGCTCCCTCTGCCGGACCAAGGGAAGGCGCTGACATTAACTCGATACGATGATCGCGGGCCGCAGGAGGTTTGCGCGGGCGCGGAGCCGTTTCGTCCGCGAGGGCGTGTTACGAAAGCAGCGCCGTCCGCCCTGAGGGCGGATCGGGGGCGTCCGGCCCCTGCCGCGCCGACCGGGCGCCTCCACCGAATGCCCCGTCGGTCGCCTGCGCCGAGCGCCCTTGATGCCGGTTTCTGACGCCCGTAGCAGCAGGTCGAGGGTTGCAGTCCGGAATGGGAGCTTTGCGTAAGTGTTCGGGGAGCGGTCACCGTGACCGTTCCCCGAACGGAAGCTCTGAGGCCGGTGCGACGGGAAGGGAAGGAGCCACGACGCTGATCAGTGAGGCTTCTCGGACGATGCGTGATGCGTAGCGAAGACCCCCGACACGACCAGGAGCCTCGTCTCGTCGCGCACCCCTGCTGAGCTGCGATTTCACCCCGCCGAGACAGGACGGGAACGCCAACCGCAACGGGCCCCTTCCCCCGGTTCCGGTTGGGTAGGTCTCGTGTACCAGGCATCTGATTTTGCCCCGATGGCGCTAGCGTCGTGCGCGGCTCAGGTGTCTCTGAGCGGTGACACCGCTCGGCAGGCACCGGCCTGCTCCTACGTACGTGTTCCGAACCCAGAACCGACGACGCAAGGGGAATCGATTCCATGACCGTCACCGCAGCACACCGCACCTTGTTATCGCGTCGCTCAGCCGCCCGCACGGCAGCCGTGGTGGCCCTGTCCGCCGCCGCGCTCCTCGGCGGCGGTCTCACGGCCCAGGCCGCCGCACCCGCCCGCACGACGGGCGCGACTGTGGAGCTCGTGCCGGCCGGTGCGCTCGCCACCCAGTGCTACTACAAGGTCAACGCCAACGGCGGTCTGCAAATACGCAGCGGTCCCGGCACCAGCTACTCGGTCGTCGGGTCCTACGCCAACGGCTCCACGATCCTCGCGGAGGTGGCCACCACCAACGGCTTCCACAAGGTGGGCACCAACCGTTGGGTCTCCGCGGCGTACACCACCCGCATCAGCGGCCTTCCCTGCGAGTCCTGACAGGAACCCGCAGGGTTCTCCAGCCCTTCAACGGGCCGTCGGCCGTCGGAAATCCCTCCGGCGGCCGGCGCCCGTCCGCTGCCTCCGGCCGGCCCGGCGGGCGCCTCGGTGACCTCTACCTGTGCGGCACAGCCATGTCGGGCGACTTCCTCGTCCTCTCCCGGGTGCTCGAGGGACTGTCCGCCGCCTTGCTCGCACCGCAGGTCCTGGCGCTGCTGTCCACCGTCCCACCCTCCGGCGTGTGCGGGCCACCGTCCGGGCCCTCGTGCGCTTTGATCGGTGCACCAGAGGCTGCGGGGCAGCAGCCTCGACGAGGCAGGGCAGGAATCGCCGATGGAGCGCCCGGCATGACCGAGGAAGAACCCACCGCCGCCCACTGGCTGTTCGGCGATCAGCTCGGCCCGCACTTCACCGATCCCGCGCGGGGCGGACCGGACCGGGACGTGCCGCTGGTGATGATCGAGGCCCGGAGTGTCTTCCGCCGCAGACGCTTCCACCGCGCCAAGGCCCATCTGATCCTCTCGGCGATGCGCCACCGGGCCGCCGAGCTCGGGGACCGGGTGCGGTACGTCAAGGCGGACACCTACCGCGAGGGCCTGCGCGAAGCCGTGGGGGACGGGCCGGTGACCTTGCACCACCCCACCTCCCACACCGCCCGCGCCTTCGTGGACACCCTGCCCTCCGTCCGTGTGCTGCCGGCGCGCGGCTTCCTCGTGGCGCACGACGAGTTCAGGAGATGGGCGGACGGCCGGGGGACGGAGCGACTCCGCCAGGAGGACTTCTACCGGTGGGTCCGCCGCACGCACGAGCTGCTGATGGAGGGCGACCGGCCGGCCGGCGGCCGGTGGAACCTGGACCACGACAACCGGCAGCCCCCACCGCGCGGCGCGAGGGGACTGGGCGTTCCGGCGCCCTACCGGCCCCGGGAGGGCGACATCGACGCCGAGGTGCGCTCCGACCTCGACCGCTGGGCGCGCGACGGGGACGTCGCGTTCGTCGGCCAGGACGCGCCCCGCAGGTTTCCGGCCACCCGCCGTGAAGCCCTCGCGGCCCTGCACCGCTTCGTCGAACACCGGCTCGCCACCTTCGGCGCGTACGAGGACGCGATCCTCGCCGGGGACGCGACGATGAGCCACAGTCTGCTCTCCTCGTCGCTCAACCTCGGCCTGTTGGACCCCGCCGAGTGCGTCGAACGGGCCGAGGCGCGGTGGCGGTCGGGCGACGTGCCCCTCAACAGTGCCGAGGGCTTCGTCCGGCAGATCGCCGGATGGCGCGAGTTCGTCTGGCACGTCTACTGGTACTTCGGCCCGGGCTACCGGGAGAGCAACGCCCTGCACCACCGGGGCCCACTGCCCGACTGGTTCACCGAACTGTCCTCGGAGGGCACCGGCGCGAACTGTGTCCGCCACGTCCTGGACCAGGTCAGGGAGACCGGCTGGACCCACCACATCCCGCGCCTGATGATCCTGGGCAGCCTCGCCCTCCAACGAGGCTGGGACCCCCGGGCCGTCACCGACTGGTTCCACCGCAGCTTCGTGGACGGCTACGACTGGGTCATGGTCCCGAACGTGGTGGGGATGTCGCAGTACGCCGACGGGGGCCGTATGACCACCAAGCCGTACACCTCCGGGGGCGCCTACATCGACCGCATGAGCGACCTCTGCGGGACCTGCCGCTACAAGCCCTCCGTACGGGTCGGCGAGGACGCCTGCCCCTTCACCGCCGGTTACTGGAACCTGCTGCACCGCCACCGCGACCGGTTCGAGCACAACGCGCGGATGAGCCGGGCGGTGCGGGGGCTGGACCGGCTCACCGATCTCGACGCGCTGCTGGAGCAGGAGCGCCACCGCCGGGACTGAGGGGCGTCTCCTACGGGCGCGCCCCACCTTCGCAGGAGTCCCGTCAGTCACTCACCGCTCGTCCTTTCCTGTTTCCGGATATTCCCCTGGCACGGGCGGGGATCATTTTCTCTTCCACGAGCGGCCATTTCCGGCTCCTTCTGCTGCTTCAGGCCGAGGCTGCCGACCGGTAGTCGGGACGGTGATCCATGGCCGAAAGACGTTCCTTGCGGCCCTCATCGCCTCAAGATAGCCTCCCGTTTCGTTCCGCCCGCCGATGATCCGGTGGGCCTCCCTACTCAGTCGCCCGTGCTCGAAAGGAAGCTGTTCCGCCGACGGAGGAAGGCGTCGTCCGGCCCGTGTTCCGGTGCCGTTTCGAGTGATCCACAGTGAGAAATCGAAGAGAAATGCACTCGACCTCTGGAGCGAGGGGACGGTACATCTTGCGATCATCTTCCGGGATCGACGAAACGGAATCGACGGGGGAGGCGCACCCTGAATCGGCGGAACACGGCGAGGTCATCGGGGCGCGGAAGAGCTTCGAGGAGCTCGGCTACCTCGTGCTTCCCGGCTTCCTGCCTCCCGCACTCGTGGATCGCCTGATGCCCGAGGTGGACCGGTGGATGGACGAGGGGCTGCGTGCCCGGTCCATCGCCTGCAGCACCGGTACGGCGGCGGGCGCCCACCCGCCGGTGCTGGAACTCGAACTGCCGGCCCACGGTGAACTGCTCGTCCACCCGCCGCTGATGAGCCTGCTGACGGACATCATGGGCGGCCCGTTCGTCCATCACCACATGCACAGTCAGCGGCAGGGAGCCGGCGACACCGGAAAGCCGTGGCACCACGACTACGAGCCCAACGACCTCGGCGACAGGTCGCTGGTGATGGTCCACGCGCTGCACTACCTGGGCGGACTGAACGAGACGATGGGCAGTCTCGCGGTGCTGCCCGGATCGCACGACGAGGACGTGGCCAAGGACTTCCGCGCCGCACTCGGCACGGCCGAACTGCCGGGGGAGGAGGTGATAGACCGTCTGCCGCGCGGATCGACGGTCCTGATCAACTCGGCCGTCTTCCACGCCCGGCGCCCCGCCCCGTCCCCCGTGGCCGGACAGGACCGGTACTTCGTCGACGCCTCCTACTGCCGGACCGGCGCCCGGTGGCGTCCCGTGAAGCCGTACTGGCGGTACATGCTCGCCCGGGCCGAAGAGCTCGGCCTCGGCCGCGGACCGTGGCCGGAGCTTTTCTCCGAGCGGCATTTCACCGAATTCCAGGGGGTGGTGGGACGATGACGGCGGAAAGGAGTTCTCCCGTGCGCACTCTGGAATCCGTCGCCTTCTCCGAGGTGCTGGGCGTATACGGAAAAGATCATCCCGCCGCCCGGTCGCACGCGTCCAACACCAATGAGGACGGCGAGAAGAACCTGCACCGGGCCCACGCCCTGCTCGGTTCCTGGTACCGGGCCGAACTCGACCGCGCCGATATTCTCGGCGTCGTCCTTCCGTGGCATCTCGGAGAATCAGGAGAACGGGAACTGGTACCCCGCACGGGTTTGACCGTCGGCCAGGCCGCGGAGATCATCCGTGCAGATCCTGATGCATATGCCAGGGCCAATCCCGTGTGCGCCGCGAAACTCGACCGATTCGCCCGCACACCCATGACGCCCGTCTATCTGAGTACCCACCCGGTGGACCATGTGGACTATGCCGGTCTCCGTGTCCGGGAGGGGCTGATCCATCTCGACGGTCTGCACCGCATGCTCGGGTGGGAGGTGGCGGGGAGACTGGCCCGCGAGGCGTGCGTGGAGGTCTTCCTCGCCGACTTCCCCGGCCGGTCGCGCGACGGTGCGACGCCCCGCGGCGTGGGGGAGGCCGCATGACGGCCCTCACCACGTCCGGGCTCGCACGGCCCATGCCCGTCGAAGTACCCACGGACCGCAGGGAAGCGCCCCCGGACCGCGCGACCCTGACCGGTCTGCTCCGGCTCGCCGAGCAGACCTGCCCGCACCGCCCCGCCGTCACCGACGACACGCGTGCCATCACCTACGCCGGACTGGGAGCCGCGGCCCGCCGGGTCGCCACCGGCCTGCGGCGCGCGGGCATCGGCCCCGGCGACCGCGTGGCGGTCCTCGGCCCGCGCGACGCCCGGCTCTTCGTCCTGCTGTACGGAGTCCTCGGCGCCGGCGCGGCCGTGGTGCCGCTGGACACCGCCTGGAGCCCGACGGACCGGCTGCGCCGCCTGGAGGCCGTACGCGCCACCGGGGTGCTCACCACCTCCGCGCTCTCCGGCGAGGAGATCCGGGCGCTGTGGGCCGGGGGAGTGCGGCACACCGCGCACGTCGACCCCGACGTCCTGCTCGCCGCACCGCGCGACCCCTCCCTGCCCGCCCGGCCCCTGCCCCGGCCCGGGAGCGAGGACCCCGCCTACCTCTCCTTCACCTCCGGCTCGGGCGGCGAACCCAAGGCCGTCGTGGTGACCAACGGCAACGCCGCGCACTACGCGCTGGCCCTCCGCGACCGCCTGGGCCTCACCGGAGCGGACGCGCCGTGCGTCGCCCACCTCACCACCCTGGCCGCCGACCTGGGCCACACCAGCTGGCTGCTGGCCCTCGCCACGGGGGGCCGGACCCACGTCGTCGCCGACGCGCAGGCCCGCGACGCCCGGGCGTGCTGGGCCTCCCTGCGCGAGGCGGCCTGCACGGTCGTGAAGACGACCCCCTCCCACATGGCCGAACTCTGGCGCGACCGCCCGGACGCGAAGACCCCGGGCGGCCCCTACCGTCCCCGGACCCTGATCCTCGGCGGAGAGCCGCTGCCCCGGTCCCTCGGCGCAGCCCTCCTGCGCGACGAGGGCGTCCACCGGCTGCTCAACCACTACGGGCCGACCGAGACCACGGTCGGCGCCACCTGCTTCCTCGCCGACACCGCGGAAGACCTGCCCCAGGACGAGGAGACCGTGCCGATCGGCACGGCGCTGGGCGAGGTGACCCTCGACCTGCTCGACGACGGCGGATCGGCCGTACCCGACGGCGAGCCCGGGCAGCTCCACATCGGGGGACGCGGGGTCAGCGCCGGGTACTTCGGCCGCCCCGGACAGACCACGCAGCGCTTCGTCGCGTACCGCGGTGCCCGTACCTACCGCACCGGCGACCTCTGCCGGCGGCGCCCCGACGGCCACCTCGTCTTCCTCGGCCGCTCCGACCGGCAGACCAAGATCAGGGGCTACCGGGTCGACCCCACCGAGATCGAGACCCTGGCCCAGCAGGTTCCCGGCGTCGACCGCTGCGCCGTCGTCGTACGGGCCACCGCCACCGGGAACCGGCTGCTCGCCGCCGTCCGGCCCACCGACGTGCAAGGCCCCGACGAGGCGGGTGACGCGGACGGAGACCGGCTGCCCGGCGCCGTACGCGAGCACCTGGGCGACCTGCTGCCCGACGCCGTACGCAACCACCTGGCCGGCCGGCTGCCCGCCTACTCGATACCCCAGCCGATCGTCGTGCTCCGGGACTTCCCCCTCGGCCCCAACGGGAAGCTGGACGCCACGGCCCTGGAGGCGGCCCTCGACGCGGTACTCGCCGCGCGCGCAGGGAACCCGTCGGCGGCCGGTACCGGAGTACCGCCCCTGGCCCGGGAGATAGCGGACCTGTGGGCCACGGCCCTCGGCCTGCCCGCCGTGGACCCGGACGCCGATGTCCTGGAGCTGGGCGGCGACTCCATCCTCGCGATGCGTACCGTCTCCCAACTCCGCCGCCACGGGCACCACATCGACTACGCGGACTTCTACCGCCACCCCACCCCGCGCCGACTGGCCTCCTCCGTCCGCGCCTCCGTCCGCGCCGTCGACCCGGCCGGCACCGCCGAAGGCGCCACCGACGCGGCGCCCCCGGCCGGACGCGGCGCCCTCGCACCGGCCCAGCGCTGGTTCTACGACCAGGACGTCGACCAGCCCCACCACTGGAACCAGTCGGTACTGCTCCGCTGCGCGACCCCCGTCGACCCGGCCGCCCTCACCGCCGCCGCGACGGCGGTGCTGGCACGCCACCCGGCGCTGCGCCGCCCCGTCGGCCCGCAGGGGCCGGGCACCGCCCGCCCGGCGGGCGACCTCCACCCGGTCAGCCACTCCCGCATCCGGCGGCCCGAGGACGCCCGGCAGGAGATCGACGCGCTCGGCGGCGAACTGCAACGGAGCCTCGACCCGGAGGCGGGCGACCTCATCCGCTTCCACCTGTTCTCCGGCACTCCCGGCACCGAGGACCGCCTCGCGCTGATCGCCCACCACCTGGTGGTCGACGGGCTGTCCTGGCGCGTCATCCTCGACGACCTGGCCCACGCCTACCGCGCCGCCCTGTCCGGCCGACCCGCCGGCCTGCCGCCGGCGGCGGACTTCTACGCGTGGGCGGCGAGCACGCCCGAAGGCGCCGACCGCACCCGCGCATCCCGGCCCGCACCCCGGACCGGACGAGGAGCGGCGCCGGGCACGGTGAGCTGGTCCCTGGACGCGGAGGCCACCGCCCGGCTCGTCCAACGGTACGGAGCGTCAAGGAAGTTGGAGGCGCTGCTGCTCACCGCGTTCGCGGACGGCGCCGCCCACGACGAGGAACACGACGGGCCGCGCCCCGGACCCTTCACCGTCGAGGTGGAGACGCACGGCCGGGACACCACCGGCGAACACCTCGACACCGTCGGGTGGTTCACCGCCGTCACCCGGGTCCGCACCGACACCCCGACGCTCAAGGCCCCCGCGGCCGGAGCTGTCCGCGCGACGGGAACGGCACCCACGACCCGCACGGCCTCCACGGACCCCGGCGCGCGCGCCGCGGCACGTCTCGCCGAGGTGGAACGGCGGCTCCGGGACGCTCCCCGGCTGCCCATGGACGGCGAAGGGCCGCGCCCCGACACCGCGTTCAACTTCCTCGGCACCTTCCGCCTGCCCGCCGGACCGGACCTCGGATGGTCCGCCGCCCACGAGCAGCCCGGCACCGCACGGTGCCCCGACGGCGATCCGCTCTACCGCATGCGGCTGACGGCCCGCATCGTCGAGGGCCGGCTGGTGACCGACCTCGTCCACGCCCGGCCGGCCATGACCGACCCCGAAGCGGACGCGCTCATGGCCCGGTTCGCCCGCACGGTGACCGACGCCGCCACACCCACCAGCCCCACCGCCTCCGCCACGCCCGCCCCCGCCTCCGCACCCGCTTCCGCCGCACCCGTAACCGCCCCCGTCCGTCTCGACCACTCCGCCTCCGGCCACCTCCTGCGCACCGGCACGCTCCCCGGCCCCGCCCGGGCCGCGTCCGGCCGGGTGCTGAGCGAGCCGGCCCGCGTGCTGCTGACCGGGGCGACCGGCTACGTCGGCGGGCACCTCCTCGACGCGCTCCTGGAGCGCGGCGCCCAGGTCACCTGCCTGGTACGCGGCGAGCGCGACGCCGACGCGGTGGGCCGCCTGGGCAGTCCGTCACCCGGGGTGCGCGTGGTCGCCGGGGACATCGGCCGGGAAGGGCTGGGGCTCTCGAAGGAGGGGCGCGCCCTCGCCCGCGAGGCGCAGGTCGTCGTCCACGCCGCCGCCGACGTACGCCTGGTGGCCCCGCCCGAGGAGCTGGAGCGCACCAACAACGACGGCGTTCGGCGGCTGCTGGCCTGGATCGACTCCGAGGCACTCGGCCCGGTCCGGTTCCACCACCTCTCGACCCTCGCCGTGTCCGGCGGGATCGACCCGGCGGCCCCCGCCCGCCGGTTCGCGGAGGCCGACCTGCGGATCGGCCAGCACTTCCGTACCCCGTACGAGCGCTCCAAGTACCTCGCCGAGGAGACGGTCCGCGCGTGGGCGGCCACCGGACGCCGCTGCCACATCCACCGGAGCGGACACGTCGCCGCACACAGTCGTTCCGGCGCGTTCCACCCGGGCATCGCCACCAACCGCGTCTACCAGACCCTGCGCGGCTACCTCCTGGCCGGCGCGGCTCCCCGGCTGGCTGGCGCCACGTTCGCGTTCTCGTACGTGGACACCGTCGCCGCAGGGATCGCGGCCCTCGCCCTGTACCCGCACACCGCGCCCGGCGTCCACCACGTCGAGACCCCGCACCAGGTCCCCCACGACGAACTGGTGGGCTGGATGCGGCGGTACGGCCACCGGATCGAGCTGTGCGACACCGGGACGTTCGAAGCCGCGCTGGACCGGGCCGAGGGCGAGCATCCGGAGGCGGTCCGGCTGGCCGCCGCCTGGAACCGGCTGGAGGACCGCAACGTCCGCACCGACTCCGCGCACACCCTCGCCGTACTGGACCGGCTGGGGGTCCGGTTCGCCCCGCCGGCCTTCCGGTGGTGGGCCTCGGCCCTGGCCTGGGCCACCGAAGCGGGCTTCCTGCCCCCACCGCCCTCCGCCCGCTGACCGCAGGCGCACGCCCTGTGGCCTCCCCCGAGGTCCCCTCCATCACCACCCCCGAACCCATGAGGTGAACCATGTCCCGGCTGTCGCCCGTACTGAAGCAGGCCACCCCCGTCACCGCCGTCCGAGGGGAAGGGCTGTACCTCTTCGACGCGGAGGGCCGACGCCATCTCGACTTCACCGCGGGCGTCGGCGTCACCAGCACCGGCCACTGCCACCCCCGCGTCGTCGAGGCCGTCCGTGAACAGGCCGGACGGCTGATCCACGGCCAGTACACGACCGTCCTGCACGAACCGCTGCTGACCCTCACCGAACGCCTGGGCGAGGTACTGCCCGAGGGGCTGGACAGCCTCTTCTACGTCAACTCCGGCAGCGAGGCCGTCGAGTCGGCGCTGCGCCTCGCACGCCAGGCCACCGGCCGCCCCAACGCCGTCGTCTTCGACGGGGGCTTCCACGGCCGGACCATGGGCGCCGCCGCGCTGACCACGGCCGGCAGCCGCTTCCGGGCCTGCTCCGGCCCCCTGATCCCGGGCGTCGCGGTCGCGCCCTTCCCGCACGCCTTCGAACTCGGCATGGACGAGCCCGCCGCGGTCGCGTACGCCCTGCGCGGCCTTGACCGGGTGCTGGCCACGACCAGCGCCCCCGAGGAGACCGCCGCCTTCGTCGTCGAACCCGTGCTGGGCGAGGGCGGTTACGTCCCCGCGCCCGACGGGTTCCTCGCCGGACTGCGCGAACGCGCCGACCGGCACGGCATCCTCCTCGTCCTCGACGAGGTGCAGAGCGGATTCGGCCGCACCGGCCGGTTCTGGGCGCATGACTACGAGACCGGGACGGCGACCCCCGACATCCTGGTGACGGCCAAGGGCCTGGCCAGCGGCTTCCCCCTCTCGGCGATCGCCGCCCGGGCCGAGCTGATGAGCCGCGCCCGCCCCGGCTCACAGGGCGGCACCTACGGCGGGAACGCCGTGGCCTGCGCCGCAGCCCTGGCGACCCTCGACGTGATCCGCGACGAGGGACTGGTCGCCAACGCGGCCGAGCAGGGTCTCAGGCTGGCCGACGGACTGCGCGAGGTCGCTGACCGCAACCCCGCCGTCGCCGACGTCCGGGGGCGCGGGCTGATGCTGGGCAGCGAATTCCGCCGCGCCGACGGCTCCCCCGACCCGGACACCGCACGCCTCGCCCAGCAAACCGCCGCCGAACTGGGCCTGTTGCTGCTGACCTGCGGGGTCTGGGGCAACACGGTCCGCATGATCCCGGCCCTCACCGTCACCGCAGACCAGATCGACGAGGCCCTCACCCTCTGGTCGAAGGCCGTCGCCACCGCCGCGCGGGACTGACTCCCCCCGTACCGGTACGCGCCGCACCGGTACGCGGGGAACGACCGGTTCGTTACGCAGTACAGCATCGAGAAGGGACCCCGATGGACACCGCCTCGCGCGACAACGCGCCCACGCCCCCGCTCCCGTCCTCGCTCGCCTGGGACACCGAGCGCCTGCGGGCCGGACGCGATCTCTGGTACCTCACCACGAACGACCAGGACCGCGACTGCCTCTGGGAGGCCGCCGGACGACCCGGCGAGGAGCCCGATCCGGTCTGGCAGAGCCTGCGCTCCCGGGTGCGTACCGGCCTCGACGCCTTCGGCTTCGCCCACGTGCGCGGGTTCTTCCCCGCCGAACCCGCCGCGGCCCTCGTCCAGGAGAAGGAGATCACCGAGCGGGCCTCGCGTCTCGTCCGCGACTTCGGCGCGATCGTGCCGCAGAACGGCGACGGCGACCTCACCCAGGTGCTCCGGCGCCGCCCGGGGGACCCGGACGAGATCGGCTTCCACTGCGACACCTGCGACTACCTCGTGCTGCTCTGCCTGCGGCCCGCCGCCGAGGGAGGCGCCACCCGCGTCGCGGGCGCCCAGCACATCCACGACGTGCTCGCCGCCGAACGCCCCGACGTGCTCGCCCTCCTCGGCGAGAAGTGGTACTTCGACCGGGCCGGCCGTGCGGGCAACCCCCTCATCCACACCCCGATCCTCACCACCGCGCCGGACGGACTGGTCACCTGCTACTACCAGTCCCGCACGGTCAGGGCGTCCGCCGGACACGGGGGACGGCCTCCGCTCGACGCCGCCCGCGTCGAGGCGCTGGACGTCCTCGACGAGGTCCTCAACCGCCCGGAGACCGCGCACCCGGTCATGCTGGCCTCCGGAGATCTGCTGATCATCCGCAACAGCCGGGTCATGCACGGGCGTTCGCCGTTCACCGACGCCCCCGAGCCGCTGCACCGGCGGGTACTCCGCCTGTGGCTGGACGAGGAGACGGCGTGAGCGGTGTCGCCGTCGTCACCGGTGCCGGAAGCGGGCTCGGCCGCGCCGCCGCCCTGGCGCTGCTCGGCGACGGCTGGACCGTCGTCCTGGCGGGCCGGCGCCCCGACGCACTGGAGGCAACCGCCGCGCTGTCACCGGCCGGACCCGGCCGCACCCTCGCCGTGCCCACCGACATCACCCGCCCCGACGAGGTGGCGGCCCTGTTCCGTGCCACGACCGACCGGTACGGCAGGGTGGACCTCCTCTTCAACAACGCCGGCGCCCCCGCGCCCCGCGTCCCCGTGACCGAGGTGGCGTTCGAGGACTGGAACCGGGTCCTCGGCACGATCGTCACCGGCACCTTCCTCTGCTCGCGCGAGGCGTTCCGCGTCATGTCCGGGCAGGACCCCGAGGGCGGCCGGATCATCAACAACGGCGCCCCGTCCGCGCACGCGCCCCGCCCCCACTCCGTCGCCTACACCGCGGCCAAGCACGCGGTGCTGGGCCTGACCCGCGCGCTCTCCCTCGACGGCCGCGCCCACGGCATCGCCTGCGGGCAGATCGACGTCGGCAACGTGGCCCCCACCGACGGCGCCCCCCAGCCGGCGGCACGTCAGGCGGACGGCAGCACGGCCGTGGAGGCGACCCTGCCGGTCTCCCACTTCACCGACGCGCTCCTGCTGATGGCCTCCCTGCCCGTCACCACCAACGTGCAGTCCCTCACCGTGCTGCCCACCACGATGCCCTTCGTCGGCCGCGGCTGACCCCACGACCGCCCCACGGCCCCACCGCGCCCCGTACCACAGCCCCGCTCCACCGATCGGAAGAGGCGAACATGCTCGGCGAGACCGCCCGTACCTGGCTGCGACGATGGGACGAGCAGCAGGAGCGATACAGCCCGGACCGGGAGGAACGCTTCCAGGTCATCATCGACATCGTCGCCCTGTCCCTCGAACGGGCCGACGACACCTCCCGGCCCCGCCTGGTGGACCTGGGCTGCGGCACCGGCTCACTCGCCATCCGCATGGCGGACGCCTTCCCCGACGCCGACACGGTCGGAGTCGACGCCGACCCGCTCCTCCTCGGCCTCGGCGAGGAGGCCGTCACCGGTACGCCGGTACGCCTCCTGGAGCGCGACCTCACCGAGCCCGGCTGGGCCGACGAGATCGGCCCGGCCGGTTCCTGGCAGGCGGCCGTCTCCTCCACCGCCCTCCACTGGCTCGCCCCGGACGAACTCGTCACGCTCTACCGCTCCCTGGCCGAACGGCTGCGCCCCGGCGGGGTCTTCGTCGACGCCGACATCCGTCCCCCCGCCGCCGACCCCTACATGTTCGAACTCGGCCGCCACGTCCGCGCCCGCCGTGGGCAGCGCACCGGCCGTCGGGGCAGCGAGGAGTGGGTGGACTGGTGGAAGATCTTCCTGTCCGCCCCCGAACTCGCCCCCCTCGCCGAGGCCCGGGCCCGTTCTTCGGTCGCCCACCGCACCTTCAACAAGCCCCACGGCCTGACGGCCGCCGACCACGCCGGTCTTCTGCGCGACGCCGGGTTCTCCACCGCGGCCACCCTCTGGCAGTGCGGCGACGACAGCGTCCTGGTCGCCGTCCGCTGACCTCGGAACAGCTGACGGGCCGCCGGTTCTCCCGGGCCGGGGTGGCCCCCGACCGGCCGAGGTGGCCCCCGGCCGACCCGGGGCAACCAGCCGGCCCGGGGCAACCGGCTGCCCCGGGCCGGGCGGGGCACTCGTTCAGGCCGTGCGCCGGCTGAGCCTGTCGGTGAACCGTGCCCGGTCGATCAGGGCCCGGGTGTGGTGTCCGCGCAAGACGGATCCGTGGGAGTCGCGGGCCTCCACGTCGAAGGTGAGCTTGCGGTCGTCCGCCCGGGTCAGGGTGGCGCGGACGGTGACGTCGTCACCGACGGGCGTCGGCGCGAGGTGCGCCGAGTCGTGGGCCAGCCCGACCGTCATGTCCCCCTCGGGGACGGCGGTTTCGACCACCTTCATCGCGGCGATCTCGCTGAGCCACAGCAGGACCGGGGTGGCGAGCACCGGCAGGTCGTTGCCCCAGTTGGTGGCGGCGTCCCGGACGGTGACCCGGTGGACGAGCTCCGCGCTCGACCCCACGAGGGAGTCGATGCCGGCGAGGACGGGTTCGGGTGCGGAAGGCGTGGTCATGTGGGGTCCTTGGGTGTGGGAGGGGTGAGCGGGCTCCGGTCACGTCGTTCCCGGAGGTCGTGCAGGTGCTGTCGCGCGGCGTCGTCGAGCGGGACGAACCAGGCCTCGCGCGGCCGGGTCCGCGCACCGCGACGCTGCTTCGTGGCGTCCGCGGTGATCGAGAGGTCGAGGCGGCGCACACCGTGCCCGTAGGCCCAACGGATGGGCTCGTGCAGGGCCGCGCCGAAGTACACCGGTGCGTCGGCACAGCCTTCGGGGTCGAAGCCGGCCTGGCGGACGTACGCCTGCGAGCCGCGGCGCACCAGGGAGGTGAAGCCCACGTACGTGCCGTCGCGACGGGCCCGTACGACCAGGGCGTCGGCGCCGAGGTGGTCGAGGTAGGCACGGTGCAGGCCGGCGGCCTCCTCGACGGCGTACGCGTGGCCGTGCTTGCCGTACAGGCCCAGTTCCAGGGGGACGATCCATTCGAGGTCCGCCTCGCGGAGGGGGGAGACCTCGAACTCGACCTCCGCCTCACGCAGTTTGCGCAGGTCCGCCTTCTCCTTCGCCCGCTGCTTGCGGGGCAGTGACGCCATCCAGTCCTCGAAGCCGTCGCCGGGCAGGCCGAGCACGTTGGTTCCGTGGGAGGGGAACCGGACACCGCCGTGGGCCAGGAACGCCGCCCGGAGGTCGGCGTCCTCGGGCGAGCAGTAGAGCGCGGCCAGACAGGAGGCGCCACGCTCCGCCGCGTGCTCGGCCGCGGCGCCGAGGAGCCGGGTCAGGGCCTGCGGGCGCTTCCAGGCGGGGCCGGCCGTGTGGAACCTGCTGTGCCCGGGGCGCCGGCCACCGATGGTGAACGCCGGCAGCAGCGGGCCGGGGTCCTCTCCCTCGGCGCCGTCCGCCAGGAACAGGTCGGGCCGGGCGAAGGGCCAGGGGTTGCTCGTGGCGTCGAAACCGTAGGAAGGGGCGTACGCGGCGAAGTCCTCGCCCTCGACCCAGGTGTGGAAGGCCGGACCGGGGTGGGCCCGGTCCTCGACCAGGAGCCACGGCGGGCTGCAGTAGAGATGGGGGCACTGGCGCACGAGCGGGTGGTCGAGCGTGCGGGCCGTCGGGCCGGGGGTGATGTGGGTGCCGGTGAGGACGGCGGGTTCTCGGACGAGGGTCACGTGGTCTCCGGGGCGGGGGGTGCGGAGGAGCGTGCGGACAGGGTCATGGGGAGGGCCGCCGCGAGCACGATGCAGCCGGCGAGGACGAGGACGGCCCGGGGCCCGTAGTGGGAACCGACGACTCCGGCGAGTGCGGATCCCAGGGGGAGACAGCCGAAGGCGATCAGCCGGTACGCGGACGTGACACGGCCGAGGAGCTCGTGGGGAACGGCACGTTGGCGGTAGGACACCGTGATCACGTTGACGAGGATGAGCAGCCCCGTGCAGCCGAGGCCGAGGCCGAGGACGAGCGGAGTGGGACGGATCCCCGGCAGGGCGAAGCCGACACTCATCCCCGCCAGGCCCAGAGCCATGCAGACGCCGTTTCCGAGCCGGGACGTGGCGAGCGGAGCCAGGAGCCCCACGACGAGACCGCTGACGCCGGCCACCATCAGGAGGGACCCGTAGGCGGTGCTGCCGAGTCCCAGCGGACCGGGTGGCAGGGCCAGGAGGGGGAGCGCGGCGTACACGGCCGCCCACGCGATGTTCAGGGCGCCCACGCCCACGGCGTAGACGGTCAGCGTGGTGTCGCCGAAGAGGAACCGCAGCCCGGTCCGGATGTCGGCCAGGACGCCGCTTCCTCCGGGTGCGGCGGAGGCCGGACTCTCCTGTCCGGATCGGCCCGGCACGGCCGGCAGGGCCATGAGGAGGAGGACGGTGGCGAGATAGAGGGCGGCCGTGGTCCCGAAGGCGAGGCTCGCGGACAGGCCCAGCAGGAGGCCGCCGACGGAGGGGCCGGCCATCTGGTTGGTGGTGATCTCCGCCGCCTGGAGACGGGAGTTGGCGCGTTCCAGCAGGGAGGCCGGCACGAGGCTGGGGGTGGTGGTGTGGAAGGCGGTGTCGAAGACGGTCTCACCGATGCCGAGGAGGAAGGCCGCCGTCGCGAGCAGCGCGATGTCCGCCCGGTCCAGCAGCAGAGCCAGCGCGGTGGCGCCGAGGACCACGACGCGTGCGGAGTTGACGATCCGCATCAGCCGCCGCTCGTCGAAGCGGTCGACCAGGACCCCGGAGAAGAGGGCGAACAGCAGCCACGGAAGGCGCGCCATCACGGCCACCACCGCCACGCCGCCGGCACCGCCGCCCAGATGGACGGCGGTGACCGGCAGCGCCACCTGGTAGACGCCGTCCGCCAGGTTCGATCCCGCGCAGGCGTTCCACAACCAGAGGAAGGGCCGCCCGAGCCGGGGCGCGGACGGGGCGGCGGGTGCCGTCGGGGTCGCGGTCATGTCTTCCTCACTCGGAGAGGCGTCCACGGGGAGCGGGGCGCCGGGGTCATCCCGGGTGGTGCGCCAGCATCTGGTTGAGGATGTTCTTGCGCTGCATCTCGCTGGTGCCCCCGGCGATGAGGGTGCCGAGCGCGTCCTGGACGACGCGTGTCCGGGCACCACGCGTGTACCCCGCGTGCCCGTGCAGACGCATCAGGTTCTGCGCCGCCTCGACCAGCCCTTCCGATCCCACGAGCTTGGCGACGGAGCACCGCAGGGAGGCCTGGGGGTCGCCGGCCACCAGAGCGTCGATGCCGGCCCGGGCGGTGGCCCTGGCGATCTCGATGGTGATCCTGATGTCGGTGATGCGCCCCTGGACGTACTGGTGGTCGAGGATCGGCGTGCCGAACGCCTCACGCCGGCGGGCGAAGTCGACCGCCTCGTCGAGCTGAGGTTCGAGGAAGGCCGCGATGACCAGGCCGTAGAGGGCGCGGTCGAAGCCGATGATGTCGTAGAGGGTCCGCAGGCCTTCGCCGGGTACGCCGAGTACCGCGGGCTCGGGCAGGGCCACGTCGTGGAGTTCGATGGCGCCGGTGGGGCTGGACCGCAGGCCGAGGAGTTCCTCCGCAGGTCCGCGCCGGACCCCGGGGCTGTGGAGGTTGACCAGGAACAGGGTGATGTCGCGCCGCCCGAGGTCGGGGACGCGGCCGAGGACGAGGGCCCGGTCGGCGACGGGCGCGTTGGTGATGTGGTCCTTCTTGCCGTTCAGCGTCCAGCCGTCGGCGGTGCGGGTGGCGACGGTGCGGGTGCGGGCGACGTCGGAACCGCCGTGGGGTTCGGTCAGGGCGGTCGCTCCGACCGCCCCCTTCATCAACTGCGGGAGCACCGAACGGTGGTGGAAGTCGTTGCCGTGCTCCACCAGGGCCCGTACGAGCCCTGCGTGCGCGATGAGGGAGAGTACGAAGCCCAGGTCCTCGCCGTCGCGGGCGATGTCGGCGACGTGCTCCGCCAGGTCCGCCCAGGTGCCTCCGACGCCGCCCAGCCGCTCGGGGACGCCTATGCGCCACAGGCCGAGGTCGGCCAGGCGCTGCCAGGACAGGCGGTCCAGGATCTCAGCCTCGTAGGCGGCGTCGGCCCTGCGGGCGACGTGGGTCCGGGCGAATTCGGCGAACGAGTCGTCGTGCGGGAGGGCCGCGGGGACGGGAGCGTCGTGCTGCGGGGTGGCCAGGCCTGCGTGGGCCATGGCGGGGGCGGTCATGAGAGGTGGTCTCCAGGGTGAGGGGGTGGGTGGGGCGGCGAGTCAGTACCAGCGCATGACGAGGGCGCCCGCGGTCATCCCGCCGCCGACAGCGGCCAGGACGACGACGTCGCCGCGGTGCAGCCGTCCGTCCGCCGCGGCCTCGTCGAGGGTGATGGGCACGGAGGCGGCGGCCGTGTTGCCGTAGCGGCCCACCGTCGTCGGGACCCGGTCCATCGGCACACCGCAGCGGTCGGCGCACTCCTCGATGAGGCGGGCGTTGGCCTGGTGGGTGATGAGGAGGTCGACGTCGTCGACGTCGAGGCCGGCGGCGGTGAGGGCCCCCTTGACCACCTGCGGGACGGCCTGGGTGGCGAAGTCCCACACCCGGCGCCCGTCCATGCGGAAGTAGTGGCGCCGTTCCGCGACGGTGCGCTCGTCGGCCGGTTCGCGGGTGCCGCCGGCCGGGATGCCGACCACGTCGAGCCGGGTGCTGTCGGCGATCAGGTCGCAGCCGAGGATGCCGTATCCGTCGGGGACCTTCCCGAGGACGGCCGCTCCGGCCCCGTCCCCGAAGAAGACGCAGGTGCCGCGGTCCTCGTAGTCCAGTACGCGGCTGTACGCCTCGCACCCGACGACCATCACGTGGTTGTACTGCGAGAAGGTGTTCATCAGTCCCGCCGCCGCGGCGGTGGCGTAGACGAAGCCGCTGCACACGGCCCCGACGTCGAACGCGGGTATCTGGTGCAGGCCCATTCCCGCGTGCAGGTTGCAGGCGGTGGAGGGCTGGATCTGGTCCGGCGAACTGGTGGCCACGACCAGCGCGTCCAACTGCTCCGCCGCGATGTCGTGGTCCCGCAGTGCGGCCAGGGCGGCCAGACGGCCGAGGTCGGAGGTGCTCTGGTCCTCGTGCGCTCTGCGGCGCTCGCGGATGCCCGTCCTGGAGGTGATCCAGGTGTCCGAGGTGTCCACGGTCCGGGCGAGGTCGTCGTTGGTGACGATGTGGTCGGGCAGGTACGAGCCGGTGGCGACGATGCCGATGGCCATCGGGCGCTCCTCGGTGTCAGGCCGCCTGCTGCAGGCGGGGGGAGTCGACTGCGTCGTGGTACGCGGCGGTGAAGCGCTCCATCAGGTCGTCGATCTGCTCACCGGTGATGATCAGCGGGGGCGCGAAGACCACGGTGTCCCCCATGGCGCGCAGGAGGAGTCCGCGCTCCTTCGCCGCCCGGAGGACGGCCTGGCCGAACTGTCCGGGCTCCTGTCCGACGGCGGCCGGGTCGAACTCGACGCCGCCCAGCAGCCCGTGACCCCGTACGTCACGGACCGCCTCGTCGCCGCGGAACTTGTCCAGCCCGCGGGCGAGGCGGGGTGCGACCTCCCGCACGTGGCCCGGGATGTCGCGCTCGCGCAGGATGGCGAGCGTCTCGCGGGCGACGGCGGCCGGGACGGGATGGCCCGAGTAGGTGAAGCCGTGGCCGAAGGTGCCGATCTGCCTGCTGCCTTCGGCGAGGGCGGCGCTGACGCGCTCACCGACGAGCGTGGCGGAGATCGGCAGATAGGAGGAGGACAGCCCCTTGGCCGTGGTGATGATGTCCGGGGTCAGGCCGAACTCCGTGGTGGCGAACATCGATCCGGTGCGGCCGTAGCCGGTGATGACCTCGTCCGCGATGAACAGGATGCCGTACCGGTCCAGGACCTCCTGGAGGCGGGCGAAGTACCCGGCCGGCGGGATGATCAGGCCGCCCGCTCCGAGAACGGGTTCGGAGAGGAAGGCCGCCACCGTCTCCGGGCCGGCCTCCTCGATGAGGTTCTCCAGGTCCTCCATCAGCCAGTCGACCTGCTCGGCGTCGGTGAGGCCCTGCGAGGAGGGGTGCAGGGGGTTGGGGCAGTGGGCCGAGAGGAAGTCGCCCGTGTCCAGGCCGAAGCCGTGGTGGATGTGCGGGAGCCCGGTGGCCGAACCGGCGGCGAGAGTGGTGCCGTGGTAGCCGCAGCTGTGCGAGATGATCTTGCGGCGCTCCGGCCGGCCCTGGGACCAGTGGTAGTAGCGGGCGAACTTCATCGCGCTGTCGTTGGCGTCCGAACCGGAGTTGCCGAAGAACACCTTGCCCATGGGGATGGGCGCGATGTCCACGATGTCGGAGGCCAGGGCGAGCGCCACGTCGTTGGTGCGGTGGTTGAACGAGCCGTAGAAGGGGAGTTTGTTCATCTGCCGGGTGGCCGCCTCCACCAGGCGCGGCTCGCTGTAGCCGAGGGTGACGCTCCACAGGCCGGCCACGCCGTCGATGAACGACTGCCCGTCCTCGTCGCGTACTTCGATGCCGGATCCCTCCGTGATCACATGAGGCCGGGTGTCGAGGTAGAGGGCGCTGTGCGGTTCGAGCATGTGCGAGATCGCTTCGGGCATGAAAGGAATTCCTCCGTGGACGGGACGATCGGGGTGTGGGGGCGGGGCTCAACGGCCGCCGCCCACCTCCAGGACGGAACCGGTGACGTACGAGGCGCTCGGGGAGAGCAGGAACACCGCGGCTTCGGCGACTTCCTCGGGGGTGCCGATACGGCCCATGGGCACGGACGTCCGCAGGCGCTCGGGGCGGTCGGGGACTCCGTTGGCCAGGTGGAGGCCGGTTTCGATCAGTCCGGGGGCAACCGCGTTGACGCGGACGCCCTCCGCCGCCACCTCCTGGGCGGTGCCCCAGGTGTGGGTGTTGACGGCGGCCTTGAGAGCGGCGTAGTGCACCCACTCGTGGCCGCCGCCGGTGCGGGCACCGGTGGACGAGATGTTGAGGACGCAGCCTCCCCGGCCGCCTCGACCGCGGGACATGTACCGCAGGCCCTCGCGGGTGCACAGCACCACGCTGCGCAGGACGGCCCGGTAGGCGACGTCCAGCTGCCGGATGTCCAGATCGACGACCCGGCCCAGACCCCCGGTGACGCCCGCGTTGTTGACGACGGCGGTGAGCGGGCCGAGCTTCTCCACCGCGGTGGCGAAGAGGCGTTCGACCTCGTCCTCCTCGGTGACGTCCGCTTGTACGGCCAGAGCTTCGACGCCCGCTTCCCCGAGGTCGCGGACGACCTGCTCGGCGCCCGCGGCGCTGGACCGGTAGTTGACGCACACCGGTCGGTCCAGCGCCGCGGCACGACGGGCGATCGCGGCCCCGATGCCTTGGCCGGCACCCGTAATGATGATCATGAGAATCAGCCGTTGACCACGCCGTAGCGGTCGCCGAGGAAGAACTCCTCGAACGCCTTGCGGGTGTAGACGTTGTGCGTCTTCATGAGCCAGCGCTGCTTGAGGCCGTCGAGGTCGTGGATGGCGTTCACCTCCCGGCCGTGGATGACGTCCCGGTTGGAGAAGGTGACCGAGTCGCCGGGCCTGGACACCCGCATCTGCTTGCGGCTGTGCAGAGCGGCCACGAAGCGGTCCAGGACCGCCTGCGCCTCCTCGTCCAGGCCGCGGGTGCGGTCCTCGAAGACGCGGGCACCCTCGTCCGTGTTGATGACGGCGTGGTTCTGGGCGCGGCGGTTGCCCAGCACGTCGCCCTGCCGGGTGGAGACGTCGTCGAAGGGGGTGTGGAACCGGGGCTGGGCCAGGATCTCGCGGTCGCCGTCACTGAGCTCGTCCAGCGCGTGGACGGTCACGGTGAAGGTCGAGTACACCTCGTTCGTGGGCGTGTCCCGCAGGGTCAGTGTGTTGACGAAATCGGGGCTCACGAAGTGGTTGGCGAAGTCCCGGTGGAACTTGAGGGTCCCCAGCGTCTTCTGCGACTGGGAGTCGAACATCGACTCCTTGGGATAGATGTCGTGGAAGAAGTCGCCCTCGTTGACGCTGAGGTGCCCGATGATCTCCGTGCCGGTCAGGACCCCGTAGGCCGCGAGGAAGCCCTCGGCGACGAAGGTCTTCTTCAGACGGTACTTCTCGTGCACCGGGTCCGCCGAGCCGAACCGGGGCAGGTCGAGGTCGATGGGGGCGTTGCCGATGACCACCAGCGGCGCCTTCGAGAAGTCGCGGAGCATCGACATCTCGCAGAAGTCGGTGAAGCGGGAGCCGAGCCGCTGGTCGCTCCGGAGCCGGGACACGTCGGCGATGTAGCTCTCGAAGTCGCCGTAGGGGTTGGTGGCGATCTCCAGGAGGACCTCGCGCAGGGCGTCGCGCTCGGCGTCGGTGAAGATGAAGTCGTAGTCGATCTGTCGCATGGAACGTCCTTCCATCAGGGCATGCCGGTGCCGTGGCACGGGCGGAACAGGGGAACAGGGGTGGGTGGCACGTCGGACGGGGGCCACGGAGCGGTCGTACGCCCCGGCACGGCCGGGGGAGCCCGACGGCGTGGGACGGCGCCGCCGGGAGCGGCGCCGGGAGGTTCAGTCGGTCACGACGGCCGTGTGGGAATCCAGGGTCGACAGATCCTGGAGAAGGACGTCGAAGTCCTCGTTCCACAGCAGCACACTGGCGGCGAAGTCGCGGATGTCCTCGGGAGCCTCGGTGGTCTGCCCGGTCTCCACGTTCCACTGCCAGTGGTGGTCGCTGAGCAGCGTGGCCCGGCGCAGTTCGCGCACCCGCCCCTCGACCTTGGGGAAGTAGACCCAGGCGGCGTGCGGCCCGACGCCCTCGCTGCCGGGCAGGTCCTCCCCGCGCTGGAGCCGGAAGTGCGCCTCCTCGATGTCGAGTCCCCGGCGGATACGGCTCGTGGAGGGCACCAGGGCGGCCGGCGCCCGGGCGGCGATCTCCAGGAACACCAGTTCGCCGTCGGGACGTCGATAGATCTCGTGGTGGTAGACGCCGTGGGACGGCTTGTCCGGGAGTGCATCCAGAACACGGCGGTTGAACGCGAGGAGCGACGCGCGGACGGGGAGGTCCTCGGGGAGGGTGTGGCTCGCGCACACCTTCCCGTGGACGTAGTCGTAGCAGGGGTGCAGGTAGGCGTTGGCCTCCACGTGCACGACCGCTCCGCCGTCGACGGCGGTGTCCACGTGGTAGAGGACGCCCCGGAGGAACTCGTCCACCTCGTACCTGCGGTCGCCGGCCGTCGCCGCCCAGTCGCGGAGCTCGCCGGCGTCGTCCAGCTGCCTGGCTCCCACGCTGCCGGACTCGTCCAGCGGCTTGACGAACATCGGCCAGCCCAGCGCCTCCTCGAGCCCGGCCACGTAGCGGTCGGCGTCGGCGGCGTAGGCGCGGGCGTCCCACTCCTGGTGACGCGGCAGGCGGACCCCGGCCCCCTCCAGGGCCCTCTTCATGGCGATCTTGTCGATGAACGGCGCCAACTGGCCCGGCAGGTCACCTGCCAGCCCCAGCCGCCTGCGCACCTCGGCGACCGCTCCCAGGGAGTACTCGTCGTGGCAGAGCAGCGCCACGTCGTCCCGGTCGGCGGCGGGCAGGGTCTCCCGCAGTGACTCGACGCACGCGGTGAGCGCGTCGGCGGTGAACTCCTCCAGCACCGCGATGCGGGAGAAGGCGTCCTCGCGGTGGCGCTTGACCAGTTTCTGGTGCTGTCCGGGACTGGCGATCAGCCACGTGCGCCGGTGCGGACGCACCAGCACCGCGGGATCGATGCGGAACGAGGCGACGTTCTGGACGACGATGTCGGTACGCACGCCTCAGCCCTCGTCCCGCGGGAAGAGGTCCCAGATGTTGCCCTCGTCCTCGGCGTGCGCCCTTGCCGCCGCAGGTACACCGTCGAACACGGCGGCTGCCGGCAGGGCCGGTACGGCCACCGCCGCGCCACCCGTCGTCCGTATGCGTGCCATCGACTTCCTCCAGATGCTCGGTGTCTGACCAACCGACGGTTATCCGGAGGTGCCACGGGCATGCGCACCCCTGTGTGACAGCAAGTGGCCAGACCACTACTGGACAGGGGAGCGTGAACGCGTGAGTGCGGACTATGACCCGCTGGACATCGAGCTCTACCGGGCTGAACTGCAGAAACCCCGGTACACCGACGAGGAACTGGCACGCGGGCTGGGACTGGACCCCGCCGAGGTGAGACGCCGGAGACAACACCTGGCAGATCTGCGGCTGTTGAGACGGGTGGACGAGGAGACCTGGGTGGCCGTCAGCCCGCACGCGGCGGCCGACGCCTTACTCGGCGACGAGGAGAGGGAACTCGAAGACCGGCGGATGGAGCTCGCCCGGCGCAGGGAGGACCTGACGGCGCTGACGGCCGAGTACCTGGAGGCGCGCAGCCTGCGCTCCAGCGCCGCCCACGTCGAGACCCTGCACGGCCTGGAGACGGTACGTGCCGCTCTGGCCGAGCTCGCAGCCCTGTGCACCACCTCGGTGGACTCCATGGTTCCCGGCGGTGCGCAGAGCGACCGGGCCGTCCAGGCGGCTCTTCCGCTGGACAAGGCCCAGCTGGACCGCGGCGTCGCCCTGCGGTGCCTGTTCCTCGACTCGGCGCGTTCGCACCCCGGCACCCAGCGGTACCTCAACGAACTGCGCGACGCCGGGGCGGAGGTCCGCACGACCTGTCTGCTCCCCACCCGCCTGGTGCTCTACGACCGGAGGACGGCCGTCATCCCGCTGGACGCGCACGACACCGCACGGGGGGCCGTGGTCGTCCACGACCCTCCCCTGGTCGACCTCCTCGCCCACCTCTTCGACCTCTACTGGGGGCAGACCGCCCCGGACGCCCCGCGACACGAACACCGGCTCAGCAGTACCGAGCAGGCCATTCTCCGTATGATGGCGGCCGGCCAACTGGACGAGGCCATATCCCGGCAGGTCGGCCTGTCGGTCCGTACCACCCGGCGCATCATCAGTAGCCTGACGCGACGTCTGGGCGCCAACAGCCGCTTCCAGGCCGGGGTCGAAGCCGTCGCCCAGGGGTGGATCGCGCAACGGCCCGCCGGGCACGAACCGGCTGCTCCTCCCGCGTCCGACAACGTCCACACCTCCTGAGGCGGAACACCCGATGCGGCACCACGTCGAACCCATCCAGGCCTGTCTGAACGGCCGGCGCACCGCTGCGGACCACCGTGCGGTGCCGCTCACGCCGGATCAGCTGGCCACCGCCGCGCGCTCCGCGGTGGCGGCCGGAGCGGGCAGCGTGCACATGCATCCCCGGGACGGGGAAGGCGACGAGAGCCTGGACGTCCTCTGGGTGGAACCGGCGGTCCGCGCGGTGCGCCGAGCCTGTCCCGGGCTGCCGGTCGGGGTGTCGACGGGGCTGTGGATGTGCGGGGGCGACGCCGTGGTCCGCAGGGACACGGTGCTGAAATGGGCCGCGGCGGAGGACCGCCCCGACTTCGCCTCCGTCAATTTCAGCGAGGCCGGGTTCGAGGAACTGGCGGACGTCCTGGCGGAGATGGGCGTGGGCGTCGAGGCGGGCGTCTGGTCGGAGCGCGACGCCCTGGCCCTGCTGGGCGGCACCCGCGCCGACTCCTGCACGCGGGTGCTCGTGGAGCTGATCGACCTGCCGCCCGAGCAGGCGCTGATCCGTGCCGACCGGATCATGGACCTGCTGCGGCGGGCCGATTGCACGACGCCGGTCCTGCTGCACGGAGAGGGTGTCTCCACCTGGCCGGTCCTCGACAGGGCCCTCGCTCTGGGGCTGGAGACCCGTATCGGTCTGGAGGACACCCTCGTGGACCCGGACGGCGGCGTCGTGGCGGACAACGACGCCCTGATCCGCCTGGCACTCTCCCGTACGGCCTGACCCGCACACCGGGGGACGGGCGCCCGCGCGAGCGGCGTCCGTCCCCCGGTCCGGGAGGGCGGAGCGGTCAGGAGGCCGGCACGGTGTCCTCGAAGGTCTTGCCCGCCGCCCGGTAGGCGGCGACCGCCGCGGTGACCTGGGCCGGGGTCAGCACCTGGTCCTTGGCGTGCAGCACCCAGTCGACCTTCTGGTCGTAGGCGCGCGGGGTGGTGCCGGTCTGGCCCGCGAGGTCGATCAGCCACTGGTTGAAGTTGATGGACATGGGCCGTTCCGGCAGGTAGCGGGAGTCGTGGCGCCCGAACTCGACGCCGTCGATGTAGTAGACGATGGAGGTGTCGTCGATGGTGAGGACGAGGTCGTGCCAGCCCGCATAGCTGATACGCGATTCGGAGTGCTGGTTGACCGCCTCCCACGGGTCGGGGCGGTAGGTCTCCCAGGACGTGGTGTAGAGGATGTTCGAGGGCTCGCCCCAGCCGCCGTTGGGCAGGTACTCGAAGTCGTACTCGGCGTAGTCGTCGGCCATCGGGGCCTTGAGGGCGTTGATGGTGAAGAACGTGGACACGAGGTGGTCCCCGTCGGGGCCGTACTTCGGCGCGTCGGCGAACCGCACCCGGGCCGCGTAGGTGCCGTTGCGGAACTTCGTCGCCTTGGTGAGGACTTCGGCCTGCTTGGTGCTCTCCGGTGTCCCCGCGGTGGAGGTCTCCAGGTTCATGATCGAGTTGGTCCCCTCCTTGGCGAAGGTGACGTTCTCGGCCGGCCAGCTCGCGCCCGGCACCCCGGGACCGCCCGAGTTGGAGCGCACGTTCCAGCCGTGCGCGCCGATGGACGGGTCGCTGTACGAGGTGTAGTTGAAGTCGTCGAAGAGCCGGGTCCCGCCGGCGGGCGGGTCGGTCGGAGGGTTCGTCGGGCCGGTGGGGTCGGTCGGGTTGTTGCCGGTGGGCGCGGTGCCCCACACCTGGGTCCCGGCCACGGTCGCGGTGACCTTGGACCAGTTGGCGTACGCGGTCTGCCCGGACCCGAAGGAGTAGTCGTCCGCCTGGTTCAGCGGCTGCCAGTTCGAGCGGTAGAACCGCAGCTGCATGTCCCCCGTGTCTGAGCCGGGGGCGAGCGAACCGGCCCCGGCGGTGAAGCCGATCTCCAGGTAGCGGTCGGCCGTCGCGGTGGGGTTGGCGAGGGTGCCGAAGGTGCCTGTGATGTTGGCGCACCCCTTGACCGCCCAGGAACAGGCGTAGGTGTACGAGGCGCCGGAGTCCGCCTTGAAGTAGTAGCGGATCTTGATCTGGGTGAGGGAGACGGACGTGCTGCCGGTGTTGACGGCCTTGAACCAGGGTTCCGCCTGGTCGGAGCCGGTGGAGCTCTGCCGGTACTGCACCGTCAGTGCCTCGCCGGCCGCGGTCGCGGGTACGGCCGCCAGGGTGGCGCAGCCGAGTCCGGCCAGTGCGGCGGCGGCCAGGGCGACGCGGACGCGGGAGACGCCGGGACGGGGAGTGCGTGCTCTCTTGTTCGTGCTGGTGCTCGTCACCTGGGGGTCCTCTCGGGATGGTGGAGCGTGGAGGGACGGCTCGGCACTCCGAGGGCGTCGAGCCGGGTTCTGTGGTGGTCCAGCCGGGTCCGGAATCCGTCCCAGTCGTGGCCGCCGGACCAGGCGGTGTCGGCCAGGGCGCACAGCCGGGGGAAGACGAGGTATTCGGCGTGCGCCGCGGTGGGCACGTACTCGGTCCACAACTGGGCCTGGGTGCCCAGCACGTGGGCGGCGTCCGCCGCGTCCCAGTGGGCGGGCGCGGGGTCGGTGGCGTAGACCGTCGGCAGGTCCACCGAGAAGCCGGGCTGGCCCGGCGGCTCCTCGGGGTGCGCGGACTGCGGGTAGTCGAGGTAGGTCGAGCGGTGCGGGGTCATGATGACCGGGTGGCCGTTGCGCGCCGCCGCGAGTCCGTGCTCCTGGTCCAGCCAGGCCAGTACGGTGAACGGGCCCGGCAGGTCGCCCCCGGTCTCGGTCCAGCCCAGCGGGTGTCGGCCGTGCGCGGTGAGGAACGCCCCGACCTGTTCCATCAGCCAGCCGCGGAGCGCCTTCGGACCGCTCAGGCCCTCGTCCGCGACGCGCGCCAGCGCGGAGGGCGAGGTGTGCCACTCGTCGGTCGGGCACTCCTCGCCGCCGACGTGGATGTACGGCGAGGGGAAGACCTCCATGACCTCGCCGAGCACGGTCCGGCAGAAGTCGAGCGCCTCGTCGTGGACGCCCAGGATGGTGTCGCACACGCCCCACCGGTCCCAGACGTCCAGCTGCCGGTCGGGGAAGTTGCCGAGGTGCGGGTAGGCGGCGAGCGCGGCGCGGACGTGGCCGGGCATCTCGATCTCCGGGACGACCGTCACTCCCCGGTCGGCGGCGTACGCGACCAGGTCGGTCAGCTCCCGACGGGTGTACGCGCCCCCGTGCGGCACCCCGCCCACCTCGGTGAGCCGGGGGTAGGCACCGACCGGCATCCGCCAGCCCTGGTCGTCGGTGAGATGCAGGTGCAGTACGTTCAGCTTGTGCAGGGCCAGCAGGTCCGTGAACCGCCGCAGGAACGAGACGGGCTGGAAGTGACGGGCCACGTCGAGCATCGCGCCGCGCCAGGCGAAGCGCGGCACGTCCGTCGTCTCCAGGCAGGGGATCGACCACGGCGTGCCGTGCACCGGTTCGGCCGAGAGCGCGGCGGGCGGCAGCAGTTGACGGAGGGTCTGGACGCCGTGCAGCAGACCCGTCGGCCGGGCCGCCCGCAGCAGGACGGCGTCCTCGCCGACGGTGAGCCCGTACCCCTGGTCCCCGAGGCCGGTGAGACCGGGATCGAGGGCGAGGACCACCCGGCCGTCGTCCGCGAGGGGCAGCGGCAGCCCGGTCGCCGGGGCGAGCAGGGTGCGCAGCAGCGCGGCGGCGGACTCGGTGCCGGCGGTCGCGCGGATCGCCGTGGCGGTGTCGAAGGTGAACCGGCCCCGGCGGAGGTGGAGCCGTAAGGGGCCCGGTACGAGGCCGAGGCCGGTGGATGGCATGGACACGGTTTCTCCTATCCCTTGACCGCGCCACCGGTCATACCGGTGGCGACCCGTCGCTGGAGAACGAGGAAGAGGACGAGGACGGGCAGTGCGAAGAGGGTGGAGGCGGCCATGGTGGCGCCCCAGTCGGTGCCGAAGACGTTCGAGAACGAGGAGAGCCAGACGGGCAGGGTCCGGTCGTCCTGGTTCTTGATGATCAGCATGTTGGCGAAGGCGAACTCGTTCCAGGCCGTGATGAAGCCGAACAGGGAGGTGGCGAGCAGCCCCGGCGCCAGCAGCGGAAAGGTGACCCGGCGGAAGGCGGCGGCGCGGGTGCAGCCGTCCACCTGGGCCGCCTCCTCCAGTTCGGCGGGGATGGCGGCGAGGAAGCTCCGCAGGGTCAGGATGGTGAACGGCAGCGTGATCATGAAGTAGACGAGGGTCAGCGTCGCGAGCCGGTCGAGCAGGTCGGTGTCGCGGGCGATGACGTACATCGGGATCAGCAGCGCCTCCCAGGGCGCGACCTGCGCGACGAACACCATGAGGACGAAGCCCCGCCGGCCCTTCCACCGCATCCGGGCCACCGCGAACGCCGCGCCGAGGGCGACGGCGAGGGCCAGCAGCACGCAGCCGCCCGTGACGAGCAGGCTGTTGCGCCAGAACGACCAGAATCCGTCGGCCGACACCGCGTCGGAGAAGTGCTCCAGCGTCAGCGAGGTGGGCAGGAACACCGGGGTCTCGGCCTGGATGTCCGCGGTCGGCTTGAAGGCGGTGAGGATCATCCAGTAGACGGGGAAGACGCTCAGTACGAAGACGATCAGCGCCCCGGCGTTCCGGGGCAGTCCGCGCAGGGCCACGCGGGCGGGACGGGCGCTCACAGCTCGGCCTCCTGTCGGAACATCTGGCGGAAGTAGAGGATCAGCGCGCCGACCAGGACGAGCACCGTGAGGGTGGCCGCCGCCGCCCCGAGGTCGTAGCGGTGCAGCGACTGGGCGACCTGGTAGGAGTAGACGGGCAGGGTGGTGGTCGCTCCGCCGGGCCCGCCCTTGGTGACCGCCCAGATCTGCGCGAAGCACCGGAAGACCCAGATGACTTCGAGGCTCAGCACCAGACCGAAGACCGGTCGCAGGATCGGCAGGGTGACGGAGCGGAAGATCCGCCAGCCGCCGGCTCCGTCGATCCGCGCGGACTCGAAGAGCTCGGCCGGGACCGTGGTCAGCGCGGAGTGCAGGGTGATGGCGACGAACGGCACCGACTGCCACACCACCAGCAGCACCAGGACGGTGAAGGCGGCCGGACCGTGCGCGAACCAGGAGTAGCCCTCGAAGGAGTCGAACCCCAGCCGCACCAGCAGCCAGTCGACCACCCCGAGCCGGGAGGCGAAGAGCCACTGGAAGACCGTGGTGGTGGCGATCACCGGACTGGCCCAGGCGAGCACCAGCCCCACGAGGACCAGGGTCCGCATCCGCTTGCCGAGGCGTTGCAGCATCAGCGCGACGCCGGTGCCGATCATCATGATGAGCGCGACGTTGACCGCGGTCCACCAGAGCGTGCGCCGGACCACCTGCCAGAACTCGCCGTCCCGCAGGATCGCGGAGTAGTTCTCCAGGCCCGCGAAGTCCGCGTCCCCGCGGATCAGTTGGGCCATGCCGTAGTGCTGGAAGGAGATCAGCAGGTTACGGGCGAGGGGGTAGGCCAGCAGGAAGGCGAACCCGATCACGGTGGGAGCGATCAGCAGATACGGCCAGAGGGTGTCCGGCGCGGTACGGCGGGGTCTGCCCGGCCACCGTACCGGGGGAGCGGCGGCGGGCGCGGCCGGTCCCGCCTTCGCCGGTTCGACCCGGTCCACGGTCCGGGTCACGCGCGACCTCCCTCGGGCGTTGCCGGGCTCATGGGTTGAGGGTCTTGCTGATCGCGTCGGACGCGGCCTTCGCCGCCTTCGCCGGGTCGGACCCGGTGAGCACGGCCGTCATGTACTCCTTGACCGGGTTGGTCGCCTCGACGGCGGCCCACTCCGGGGAGTTGGGCGTGGCGCGCCCCTGCGCCGCGGCGGCGGCCATCGCCGCGTTGCCCTCGTCGTCCCCCAGCACACCGGCGAGCGAGGTCCGGTTGGGTACGTAGCTCATGGTGCGGGCGAGCTCGGTCTGCTCCTTCTCGCCCGCGAGCGCCGCGACCACCTCGTACGCCGCTTCCTGATGGGCCGAGGCGACCGGGACGATGAGGTCGGAGCCACCGGTGAAGGTCGCTCCCGGCTTGCCGGCCTCCTTGCCGGGGATCGGGAAGAAGCCGAGTTTGCCCGCGAGGGCGGGGTTGGCCTGTTCCACGATCTTGGCGCCGCCGGGTACGGCGATGATCTGGGCGACGTCACCCTTGGCGAAGACGTCCGCCTGGGGCGGCTTCGCCTCGTCCGAGTCCTTGGGGCCCTGGCCCATGGCCTGGAGCCGGCGGTAGAACTCCATGCCCCGCAGCGCCTCGGGGCTGTCGAGCGCGCCCCGCCACGTGCCGCCGTCCTTCACGGCGAGTTCGCCGCCCTCCTCCCAGACGAAGCCGGCCAGGGTGTACCAGTTCTGCCCGGGGAGGTAGATGCCCTGCGTCTTGCCCTTGTCGAGCTTCCTGGTGATCTCCAGCCACTCCTCCCGGGTCGCGGGCGGCGCCGTGATGCCGGCCTTCGCGAAGAGGTCCTTGTTGTAGATCACCACGCGGTTGGCCGCGTACCAGGGCACGCCGTACTGCTTCCCGTCGACCTTCCCCGGCTCCGCGAGTCCGGGCAGCCAGTCCGCCCCCTGCAACTCCGTTACCTTGTCGCTGAGATCGAGCACCCCGCCGCTCTGCGCGTACTGCGCGACCTGGGTGTTTCCCACCTCGATCACGTCCGGGGCGTCCTTGCTGGCGAGTGCGGCGGTGATCTTCTCGCCGATCCCGTCCCACTCCTGTATCTGGATGTCCAGCCGGGTCTGGCCGTGCTGGGCCTCGAAGTCCTTCTCGAAACGCTGCAGATAGGCGTCGGAGACGCTGTCCTTCATGATCCACACGGTGAGGGCGGTGGGCCCGTCCGACTGGCCGGACCCGGATGAGGAGTTGTCGCACGCGGTGAGCGCACAGATGGCCGCCAGGGCCACCGCGGCCGGGATGAAGCGGATCTTCACTGGATTCACCTCGAAAAGGAGTTGACCAATTGGTCAACTGGACAACGGCGTGGGTAGAAGGTGGCATAGACCAGTGAGGGCGTCAACCCTCGTTTTAATAAGGCCAGTTGAGTGCGTTGTACACTTCCGGGAGCCCCAACCATCGTTTACCACCGAACCAGTTGCCGACGAAGAGGCGGAGAGGCCGGATCCATGCAGAACAGCTCCTCGGGCTCGGGCGGTGTACTCAAGCGCGAGCGGGTCCGCGAGCATCTCCTCGGCCTGATCGAGGTGCGCCGGCCCGGCGACGCGATCCCCTCGGAGCGCACGCTCAGTGCCGAACTCGGCGTCTCACGGCCCACCTTGCGCGCCGCGGTGGACGAACTCGTCGCCACCGGACAGCTCGTGCGCGAACACGGACGCGGGATGTTCGTGGCCCCGGCCAAGATCACCCAGGAGCTGGCCCCGGACGACGCGGCCTTCGTGGTGCCGCGGGCGGCCGGTACCTGGTCCAGCAGGCTCCTGCGGCTCGACACGATCCGTGCGGGAGCGCGCATCGGCCGCAAGCTGCGGGTGTCACCCGCGGCCGAGGTGGTCTACATCGCCCGCCTGCGCCTGGTCGACGGCTCGCCGATGGCGATCGAGCACCTGCACATCCCGGCGGAGCTCGTCCCCTCCCTCACCCCGCAGGAACTGGAGGCGGGGGACCTGTACGACCATCTGCGCGAGCACCACCACGTCCACGTCGACCAGGCGGTCCAGTCCATCGAGCCGACCGTCATCAACGAGGCCGAGGCGGCGGTCCTGGACATCCCGGTGCTCTCGCCCGCCCTGCTGATCGAGCGCCTCACCACCGACACGGCGGGCCGGCCCGTCGAGTACGTCCACTCCCTCTACCGGGGTGACCGCTATCGCATCGTCTCCCGGCTCTCCCTCGGGACCTCCGCCCCGCATCCACGCCCCGAGAGCCACCACCCGGGGATCCCGCCGGGGGACTTCGCGCACGGAGACATCATCACCTCGTCCACGACGGGAGACGCCCACTGATCGTCCACGACGGGAGACGCCCACCGGGCGGATCGTGGGCCGCAGCGCGGCCGGGCCGGGCGGGGCGGGCGCCCGCGTAAGCCATTCAGGGGCGCGTTGTATCCACTCGCTCACCCTGCGTGGCGGCGGTGGTTGATCGCCCATAGCTTCGGCTCATGGGAACAAAACACATGAAATGCCTGGCGGGCGTCACGGCCGTCACGGCCACCGTCCTGGGGTTCTCGGCCGGCCCCACGGCAGCGTCCGGACACCATGAACACGTGGTGCGCCCAGGAGAATCGATCCAGGAGGCGGTGGACGCCGCACACCCCGGAGACACCGTCGTCGTCCTGCCCGGCACCTACCGCGAGAGTGTGCTGATCACCACGCCGGGCCTGACACTCCGCGGTACGGGCGAGCGCACGGTCATCGCCCCGCAGGCGACGGAGACGGCCGGGACGACGGAGACGGCCGGGGCGACGGCCGGGACGGCGCCCGCCAAGACCGCCTCCGCCCCCGCCGCCGCCAAGGGGCCGAGGGCGGCCAACGCCTGCGCCGCGGGCGGCAACGGCATCTGCGTCGTGGGCACCGAGGCGAACCCCGTCGACGGCGTCAGGATCCGCGCGCTGACCGTCTCGGGCTTCACCAAGACCGGCGTCTGGGCGTCCTGGACCGACGGGCTCTCCGTCCGCAGGGTGACCGCGCGTGACAACGGGACCTGGGGCATCGCCCAGGAGCGCTCGACCCGCGCCGACCTCCGGCACAACACCACCACCGGCAACGGCGACGCCGGCATCTTCGTCGCGAACTCGGTCAGCGAGGAGGGCGGGGCGACCGACACCGACGGGACGGTCATCGCGGACAACTCCGTGAGCGGAAACCGCATCGGCGTCACCGTGCGCCGGGTCCGCAACCTCCGGATCGACGACAACACCGTCACCGGCAACTGCAGCGGGATCTTCGTCGTGGGCGACGAGTCCAAGCCCGCGGCCGGCGCCATGACGATCAGCGGCAACCGGATCGTGAAGAACAACAAGCTCTGCGCGGCCACCCCCCGCCTCTCCGCGATCCAGGGGTCCGGCATCGTCCTCACCGGCAGCGAGAGCACGGTCGTGCGCTCCAACGTCATCCAGGACAACGTCGGCACCACCGACTTCTCCGGCGGCATCCTGCTGTTCAAGAGCTTCGTGGGCGCGCTCAACACCGACAACACCGTCCAGGACAACCTCGTGAGCGGCAACAGCCCGGCCGACCTCGCCAACCGCGACACCTCGGGCACCGGCAACACCTTCACCGGCAACACCTGCGCCACCTCCGAACCGGCCGGGATGTGCGCCGAATGACCACCCACTGCCGCACCAGGAGGAACGAGACGGCATGACCACCGTGAGCCCCACCCCTGAGACCAGCCCCGAGAAGTCTCCCCTCACCTCCACCCTCGCCGCGCCCCAGACCCACCCGGGCGCCCCGACCCCGCCGCCCTCCATGCGGCTGCGCGAGCTCGCCTTCGGGGCGGCCTGTGCCGCGGCCGTCCGCGCGGCGGCCCGGCTGGGCGTCGCCGACGCCCTCGGCGAGACCCCGGCCTCCGCCGCCGAACTCGCCCTCGTGGTCGACGCGGAGCCCGTACCGCTCCAGCGGCTGCTGCGGGCGCTGACCTGCTACGGCGTCTTCGCCGAGACGGAGGACGGCAGATTCGTCCACACCGACACGTCCCGGCTGCTGCGCGAGGACGACCCGCACAGCCTGCGCTACATCTCCCTGTGGTGCACGGAGCCCTGGACCTGGGACGTCTGGCCGCGCCTCGACGACGCGGTGCGCTCCGGTGCGAGCGTCTTCCCCGAGACCTTCGGCAAGGGCTTCTTCGACTACCTCCACCAGGACGCCGGCGAGTCCGCCCACGTGTTCAACCGGGCGATGACCACGTCCAGCGTGCAGTCCGCACGGGACGTCGCCGAACTCCTCGACCTGACCGGCGTCTCCTCGGTCGCCGACATCGGCGGCGGCCAGGGCCACGTGCTCGCCAGCCTGCTGGAGAAGCACCCCTCGGTCCAGGGAACCCTCATGGACCTGCCGGGCGTCGTGGCCCGCGCGGACGAGCGGCTGCGCGACGGCGGCCCGCTCGCCGACCGGGTCCGGATCGTGGCCGGCGACTGCCGTGAGGACATCCCGTTCGAGGTGGATCTCTACATCATCAAGAACATCCTCGAATGGGACGACGAGAGCACCCGCAGGACCCTGCGCAACGTGGTCGCCGCGGCCCGCCCCGGCGCCCGCGTGGTGATCATCGAGAACCTCGTCGACGACACCCCGTCCATGCGGTTCACCACCGCCATGGACCTGCTGCTCCTGCTCAACGTCGGGGGAGCGAAGCACACCCGGGAGAGCCTGCTCGGGCGCATGTCCGAGGCCGGCCTCCACGTGGGCGAGGTCCACCCGGTCAACGCCTACCTCCACGCCTTCGAGTGCACCGTGCCGTAAGCCGGCCGCACGAGCGAAACCGCCCCGGGTCCGGCACCGAAGTGCCGGACCCGGGGCGGTGCGCTGTGCGGCGCCGCAGCCCTACCGCTGCCACGTGTAGAACGGCTGGGCCATCGCGTCCTTCGGACCGCGCCAGGTCTGCGGGTCGTACGGGCTCACGAACGCCGTGAGCCGGTCGCTGATGGCCCTGAACTCCGGGTGCTCCATCACCTTGGCGATCTCCGGGCCCGGCGGGCGGTCGGACTCGATCAGGTGCAGGTACACGTCGCCGAACTGGAACAGCGTGCGCCGGTGCACGCCGACGAGGTGGGGGAGGTCCGTGTTGTCGGAGGCCTCGAACAGCTTCGCGATGTCCGGAGCCGAACCCGGAGCCATCCGGGCGACGATCAGAGCGTGGTGCATCTGGCTGCCTTTCGGGGCGGGGCGTGAGGTGCTTCGGGGGTGTGAGTGGCCGGAGCGGCGACAGCACCGCGGCCGGGAAGGGCCACCGGCTCGCGGCGAACCTTCCCGGCCGTTGGGCTAGTTGGCGGGTACGGCGGCGGCGCGGCGCTCGCGGTCGCGCTGCTCGATCTTGTCGCGGATCAGCTCCATCTGGACGCGGGAGTTGCGGTTGATGTTGTCCGTCATCCACGCGTCGTCGACCGGGGCGTCCGGGCGCATCGCGAAGTCCTGGCGCCAGAGCATCCGCGTACCGCCCTGGACCTCGGTGTACTCCCACCGGATGTCCATGTGCTGGAACGGTCCGGTCTCGACCCGCCGGGCCACCACATTGCGCCCCTGACGGTCGGTGGTGCGCTCCGAGACCCAGCTCCAGACCTTGCCGTTGTCGTCGGGGTGCATGGTCAGGCGGAAAGTCGTCTTCTGACCCTCCCGCTTGAGCACCTCCAGGGCCGCGTACTCGCTGAAGAGCTGCGGCCAGCTCTCCAGATCGTTCGTCATGTCCCAGACGAGATCCAGCGGAGCGGCGATGACGATCTCGTTCTCGGTGTGTCCGGACACGTCAGGCTCCTGTCACGAGGGTGTTGTTGACCAGGTCGAGGAACTCGGCGGGCGTCTTGCACTGGTCGGCGTCGGCCGGCAGCGCGTGGCCGTAGCGGTTCTCCAGCACGGCCACGATGCCGAGCAGACCGAGCGAGTCCAGGCCGTACTCCTCGAAGGCCGAGTCGGGACGGCTCGCCATCTCCGACGGGTCGGCGGTCAGGCCGGCGCCGCTCTTCATCAGGGCGGACAGTTCTTCGTACGTCAGCGATGCGGTCATGGGGGACTACTCCTTCTCACAGCGGGGTGTCGGTGGGGCGGCGCAGCACCAGGGCCGAGTTCGACCCCATCAGGCCGCGGCTCAGCACGAGCGCCGTGCGCAGTTCGGCGGGGCGCGCGCGCCCGGTGACCACGTCCAGGTCGTGGCACACGTCGAAGACGTTGGGCGTCGGCGGGATCAGACCGTGCTCCATGGCGAGTACGGCGGCGGCCGTGTCCAGCACCGGCGCGCCGCAGTAGGCGCGCCCGGTCCCGGTCTTGGGGGCCGTCACCGGCACCCGGCGCCCGTGCGCGCCGAGCGCGTCGGCGATCGCCAGCGCCTCGGCCCGGTCCGCCGAGGGCACACCGAGCGCGTCCGCGAAGACCACGTCGATCTCCTCCGGCGCGCAGCCGGCCTCCTTCAGCGCCCCCTCGATCGCGTGGGCCAGCCCCGCACGGGACTGTTCCCACCGCGACGCACCGGTGAAGGTGGCGGAGTGGCCGGCCAGTTCGGCCCGCACCCTGGCACCGCGCTCGCGGGCCACCGCCTCCTCCTCGACGACCAGCATGCCGCCGCCCTCGGCCGGGACGAATCCGCAGGCGTCCGCGGTGAACGGCCGGTACGCGCGGGTGGGTTCGTCGCAGAGGCTGAGGTCCTCGTAGCCGAGCTGGCAGACGACCGAGTACGGCGCGAGCGGCGCCTCGGCCGCACCGACCACCACGGCGTCCGTGCCGCGCCGGATGGAACGCGCCGCGTGCATCAGCGCGTCCAGGCCACCGGCCTCGTCGCTCGCCACGACGGCGCACGGCCCCTTGAAGCCGCCCCGGATCGAGATCTGACCGGTGCTGGCCGCGTAGAACCAGGCGATGGACTGGTACGGACCGACGTAGCGCGAGCCCTCCCCCCACAGCCGCTGGAGCTCGCGCTGGCCGAACTCACCGCCTCCCGAACCGGCGGCGGTGACCACGCCCACCTTGAACGGCGCGCCCTCGTAGTCGGCGCGGCCGAGCCGCGCGTCGCTCAGGGCGAGATCGGCGGCGGCCATGGCGTAGTGCGTGAAGCGGTCGGTCTGGACGAGGAAGCGCTCCTCGATGAACGCGACCGGGTCGAAGTCCCTGACCTCGCCGGCGACCTTGAGCGGGAGGTTCTCGCAGCCCTCGCGGGAGACCAGGTCGAGGACGCTGACGCCTTCCTGCGTCTGCTTCCAGAAGGCGTTGGCGCCGGTCCCGTTGGGGGCGACGACACCGATTCCGGTGATGACGGAGGTGCGACGCGCGTCGGCTGCCCGAGTGCTCATGTGGTCCTCCCGCCCGAGCGGGTCATGGCGACGGCGGACTGGAATCCCCCGAATCCGCTGCCGACCGAGAGCACGCTGCGCAGTTTGAGGGGACGTGCGGTACGCGGTACGTAGTCGAGATCGCACTCGGGGTCCGCGGTCTCGTAGTTGGCCGTCGGCGGCACCGTCTGGTGCTTGAGGGCCAGGACGCACGCGGCGATCTCGATGGCTCCGATGGCGCCGAGCGAGTGGCCGACCATGGACTTGATCGAGCTCATCGGCACCTTGTACGCGTGCGAGCCCAGAGCCCGCTTCACCGCGGCCGTCTCGTGCCGGTCGTTCTGCTTGGTGCCCGAGCCGTGCGCGTTGACGTAGTCGACCTGCGATCCGTCGATCCGGGCGTGCGCCAGGGCGCTGTTGATGGCCTCGGCCATCTCCAGCCCCTCGGTGGTCAGCCCGGTCATGTGGTACGCGTTGCCGAAGGTGGCGTACCCCGAGATCTCGCAGTAGACGGTCGCCCCGCGGGCCCGTGCGTGCTCCAGCTCCTCCAGGACGAGGACGGCACCGCCCTCGCCCATCACGAACCCGTCCCGGCGCGCGTCGAACGGCCTGGAGGCGTGCTCCGGATCGTCGTTGTTCGCCGAGGTCGCCTTGATCGCGTCGAAGCAGGCCACCGTGATGGGGGTGATCGGGGTGTCGGACGCCCCCGCGATGCAGACGTCCACCCGGCCCTCCTCCACGGAGTGGAAGGCGTAGCCGATCGCGTCGAGGCCGGAGGTGCAGCCGGTGGAGACGGTCTGTACGGGACCGTGCGCACCGACTTCCTCCGCGACCGCGGAGGCCAGGGTGCTCGGCGCGAACGCCCGCTCCAGATGGGCGCCGGCCGACCGGTGGTCGACGTCCCACCGCGCGCCGCTCTCGCTGACCGCGACGTAGTCGTGCTCCAGGCGCGTGGTGCCGCCGACCGCCGTTCCCAGGGAGACCCCGATGCGCCAGGGGTCCTCCTTCTCCAGGTCGAGCCCGGCGTCGCCCAGCGCCTCCCTGGCCGCCACCAGCGCGAACTGGACGTACCGGTCGGAACGGGCGATCAGCTCCGCGTCCAGACCGTGGGCGACGGGATCGAAGTCGCACTCGGCGGCGATCCGCGAGCGGAACTGCGACGGGTCGAACAGGGTGATGCCGCGCGTCGCCGTACGCCCGTTGGCGAGCAGGTCCCAGAACGCCGGGGCGCCGATGCCACCGGGTGCGACGACGCCGACCCCGGTGACGGCCACGCGGCGGGTCATGAGGCCGCCCCCGTTCGTTCTGGCGGCGCTCCGCGCTCGGCCGTCTCCGGGGCGGCGGTCGCCTCGGTGACCTCCGTGTCCACGTGGCCGAGTTCCGGACGCGGAGCCAGCGGTCCCAGGTGGAAGACCATGCGCGCCTCCACGTCCCCCACGTTGCGGAAGCGGTGGCGGACGTGCGGCGGGATCAGCAGACCCTGGTCGGGCCGCATGGGGTAGGTCTCGCCGTCCAGGTCCACTTCGAGGTGTCCCGCCACGACGTACACGAACTCCTCGGAGTACGGGTGGTAGTGCTCGCCGATCCGGTCACCGGGGTCGACGAGGGCCAGCCCCATGAAGCCGCTGGTGGCGCCGACCGCGGTCGGGGTGAGCAGGGCGCGCAGGTCGCCGCCGCGCCGGCGGTTGGGCTGGGTCTCGCTGAGATCCACGATGCGATGCCGGTGGATGGTCATGGCTGCTTTTCTCCAGGCACGTTGGGAGGTTGTGACGGCAGGCCGGGGCCGGCCCCCGTTGCCGGTGACGCGTCAGGACTCGGCGGACCGGCGGTCGGTGATCAGGCTCATCTCGGCCCGGGCGAGGAAGCGCACGGCCTCCAGGTCGTTGGTCGGCATGCCCTGCACACCGCCGTCGAGCAGCCGTTCGAGCACGGCCGCCTTGCGGTCGCCGCCGATGCCCAGCGCCTGCGTGGGCTGTGCGTCGAGCGGGCCGCTCACTTCGAGGAGCCGCACCACGACGTCGTCGCGCTGGAAGATCGTGCTGCTCTCGATGGGGCTCGCGACGTCGTCCGCGTTCTCCTCGTCCTGGCCGGCGAGCAGCCGGGCCAGCGCCATCCCGCAGCCCTCCTTGGCCTGGTAGAACAGCGCGTGCCGCTGGACGTCCGCGGCACTGTGGCGGCCCGCCGTCACGTGGTGGACGGTCGGCAGCGCCGCCCGGGTGAAGAACATCCGGGCGGAGTCGGGGTCGCTCAGGTCCCGGTCCTGCTCCAGGTACGGGTTGATGGCCTCCTCGACGGCCCTGACCTCGGGCTGGCGGGAGACGTGACGCAGGGCCGCCATCAGGTCGCCCTCGATCTCGACGGCCCGCACGACGCGGTTCCCGTGCATGAAGAGCGAGGTACGGCGCAGCCGGGTGTTCTCGTTGACGCGGGCCTGCGGGGAGTCGTAGTCGGCGAGGATCTTCGCGACCATCTCCTCGGTGCCCGGCTTCACCGTGAAGGTGAGCGCGTGGCGTACGACGCCGTCGCCCAGGCGCGGCGCGGACTGGAGCCGGCCCCGCAGGGGCTCCGGGGTGGACTCGAACGCCGCCCCGGTCTCCCGCAGCACGCTGAAGCGCAGCGAACGGGTGTCGCGCACGCAGCTGTGCAGCGGCTGCACCGTCGCCACGTGCTCCTCGCTGTTCACCCAGGCGAGGAAGGGGGGCGCACTCTCCCACTCACTGGTGATGAGCCACTGGGAGGGGTTCTCGATGGACTGGCACAGCTGGTCGCTGATGTGTCCCGGGATCGAGGCGACCTGGTTGCGCATGTGCTCGTACGCCTCCAGGAACTGGTTCTGGGCGCCGTCGTGCAGGTCAAGGAGCAGTATGACCCGGAGCCTCGAACCGTCGAAGGCGGACTGGGATACCCGTTCCGAGAGGATTGTCATCGCTTCTGTTCTCCTGTCCCGTTCCCGCCCGTCATGGGCCGGTTTCGGTGAAGTCGCGCAGGTCCCTGCCTGCCGGCGGGTGGCGTCCCGCCCCGTGCGGCGCGCGCACCGCTCCCCGCGACCGATCGTGGAACGCTGGTACGGGCGGCGCCAGATTTATGAACCGTTCAGGTGAGGCGTCGGCACAAGCCCCGCCCAACCCCTCCGACCAGGGCATGGACAGTGCGTCCCCCTGCGTCCGAGCTGGAGCAATCGAATGAACGAAAGCGTCGACCACCGCGTGCCGGTCCTCATCGTGGGCGGCTCCCTGGTGGGGTTGTCCACCTCTCTCTTCCTGAGCCGGCTCGGCGTCGACCACCTCTTGGTGGAGAAACACCGCAGCACCTCGACCCACCCCCGGGGCCGGGGCAACAACGTCCGCACGATGGAGGTGTTCCGCGCCGCCGGCGCCGAGCGGCTGATCCGCGACGCGGCATCGGTCCTCGCCGACAACCACGGCATCCTGCAGGCGGGTTCACTCACCGGCGACGACCAGGAATGGCTCTTCAAGGAGATCGACCCGGGCAACGGCCTCGCCCGGTTCAGCCCGAGCGGCTGGTGCCTGTGCAGCCAGAACGACCTGGAACCCGTCCTCGTCGACCACGCCCGCGACCAGGGCAGCGAACTGCGCTTCTCCACCGAACTGCTCACCTTCGAGCAGGACCCCGACGGGGTCACCGCCGTCGTGAAGGACCGGGAGACCGGGGAGCACGCCACGGTGCGCGCCGACTACCTGGTCGCCGCCGACGGCCCCCGCAGCCCGATCCGCGAGCAGCTGGGCATCGGCCGGACGGGCCCCGGAGACCTCTTCCACAACGTCAGCATCACCTTCCGCTCCCGTCGCCTCGCCTCCGTGGTGGGGGACCGGCGCTTCATCGTCTGCTACCTCACCAACCCGGCGGCGGACGGCGCGTTGCTGCCGGTCGACAACGAGGAACGGTGGGTCTTCCACGCGCCGTGGCAGCCCGACCGGGGCGAGACCCTGGAGGACTTCACCGACGAGCGGTGCGCCGAGCACATCCGCCGGGCGGTCGGGGACCCGGAACTCGACGTCGAGATCACCGGCAAGGCCCCCTGGCACGCGGCCGAGCGGGTCGCCGAACGGTACGCCTCCGGCAGGGTCTTCCTGGCCGGAGACTCGGCCCACGAGATGTCCCCCACCGGGGCGTTCGGCTCGAACACCGGCATCCAGGACGCCCACAACCTGGCGTGGAAGCTCGCAGCCGTGCTCGGCGGGGCCGCGGGCCCGGAGCTCCTGGACACGTACGAGGCGGAACGGCTCCCGGTGGCCAGGGCCACGAGCGCGCGCGCCTCGGCCCGCTCGGGCGAGCACAGCCACCCGGGGTACGCCGGGCCGCCCGGAGGCCAGGGCGGTCCCGGCGGACCCGGAGGACAGGGTGGACCTGGTGGACCTGGTGGACCTGGAGGACAGGGCGGTCCCGGTGGGCAGGGCGGTCCGGGCGGTCCTGGTGGCGGCCGCCAGGGCGGGATGCTCTCCGTCGCCCTCGGCTACCGCTACGTGCGCGGAGCGGTCCTGGGCGTCGACCCGGACCTCCCGGTCGTGCCCGAGGGCGTCGGCCTGACGGGCGAGCCCGGCACTCGCGCCCCGCACCTGTGGCTCGGCCGCGACGGCGAGCGAGTGTCGACGCTGGACCTTTACGAGCAGGCGTTCGTCCTGCTCTGCGACGAGAACAGCCCGGAGTGGCGCGGCGCGGCCCGCCACGTGGCGAAGCGACTGGGCATCCGGCTGGACGCCTTCACCATCGGGTCCGGCACCGAGGCGGATCTGCGGTCCGAGGACGGTGCCGACTGGGCAGCCGTCCACGGCACGTCCGCCGAGGGCGCCGTGCTGGTACGCCCCGACGGATTCGTCGCCTGGCGCACTCAGGGCGGCGCGCCCGACCCCGAGACGGCGCTGTACGGGGTCCTGACGGCCCTGCTCCACCGGACCTGATCCACGGCACCGCGAACACCGGACACTGATCCCCGGCGGCCATCGGCCCGCCGGGGATCAGTGCGTGGTAGGCCGTGTGTCACGGCTTCCCGCGTGGCTGTCAGCGCGATCCGGTCAGCGCGGCGAAGACCACGACGTTCTCCTGGTACCCGGTCCCCTTGTCGTACGCGCCGCCGCAGGTGATGACCCGCAACTCGGGCCGGTCCGACGGGCCGTAGACCTTCTTGTCCGGGAAATCCTTCTTGCTGTAGGCCTCGACGGCGTACACCGTGAACACGGCGGTGGTCCGATCGGCCCGGACGATCTCGACGGTGGCGCCCTTGCGCAGGGACCCCAGCAGGAAGAAGACGCCGGGCCCGAGCCTGGTGTCCACGTGCCCGGTCGTGATGGCGGTACCCACCGAGCCCGGCACCGTCCCGTCGGCGTACCAGCCGCTGAGCACCGGGTTGTCGTCGGGCGGCGGCTTCAACGCGCCCGACGCGTCGAGGCCCAGCCTCATCATCGGCGAGTCCACCTTGAGCACGGGAATCCGCAGGCGCACGGGCGGGGACGGCGGCAGCGGCGGTACGGCGGGGGACGCCGGGGCCGTGAAGCCCGGGAGCGGACGTCCGGAAGCCGGAGCGGGCCCCGCCGGACGGGCCGGGCCGGCGGAACCGGCCGGTCCGGGACCCACCGGCAGCGGTCGCAGGGGCGCCGGCCGGACAGGCGGCCGGGGGAGGAGCGCCGGCGGCGCGGTGGGGCGGCGTACGAGGGAAGGCGGCAGGCGCCCCGGATACCGCGAGGCCATGTACACCGGGCCCGCGGGGACGGAGACCGGGGGCGCGGCGGCGGGCGGCGGGGCGGCGGACGGGACGGCGGACCGGGCTGCGGAGGGCGGTGGGGGTGCGGCCACGGCCGGTGAGTCGGGCGGCTGCGGCGGCCGGTCGTCCCGCAGCCCGCTGACCACCAGCACGGTACCCGCCACCACGGCCCAGACGAGGTGTTTGACCGCCGGGAACGACTGGGGCGAGGTGCTGGTGCTGCGCCCGTTTACCATCGCGTGTCCTCTGCTCGCGGCGGATGGGGTGGTACGGTCGCGCGCCCCGGAGCACGGCGGGATACGGGGCGCGCGGACGGGTGCCGTACGGTCAGTCGCGGGCCGACGCCGCCCGGCGGCGCATCCTGAACACGGCCCCGGCCGCCGCCCCGGCGAGCAGCACGGAGCCCGCGGCGAGCTGCGCGCCGTGGTTCACGGGGACGCTGAATCCGGCGGCCACCCCGCCGCTGGGCGTGCGGTCGGCGATCCGGTAGGTGTCCGTCATCTGGATGCGCGGGGGGCACTTCACGGTGACCGTGTCCGTGCCCGGCTTCGCGTCGTCCGGCACCTCGAACTCGCCGACGAGCACACCCTTGCGTTCGCCCTCGAAGAGGTGGAACGCGCCCGCGGCCTCCGAGGTCCCCTTGCCGTAGGTCTCCTTGCCGCAGGCCCGGGTGGAGACGGTGACCAGCGAACCGGGGGAGGCGCTCCGCGGGCTGATGTGAATGGTCTGCTCACCGGCGGGGTCCGCGGCCACGGCGGCGGGGGTCGCGAGAGCCAGCAGGCCAACGGCCAGACAGATCCCCGCACCGGTGCGTGTGTTGCGCATGAGGTTCCTCCATCGACAGCGTGGCCCGGCCGGACTGCGCGGCTCCTCCGCTGTGCTCCGCGTCCGAGGCAACCGACACTCCGTCACACCCGCAACACGGAGAGCGGCCCCGCCCGTCACCCGGTCAGGCCCGGTATTCCGACTCAGGCTGCTCGTTTGCGCAGGTCATCCTCATGCGGGGGAGAGCGGGCGAGGTGGCGGCGCCCGGACGGCGAACGGGCTAAGGCGGTCCGTGCCGGAACGAGTCAGGCGCTGGGGGCCGGTAGTTGGGCGGACGGGCGGGGCCCTGCGGCCGGTGTCCGACGGTCCGACACCTGATGGCCCGTGGGACGCGCGGCAGGCGCACCCGGCCGTCCCACTTATTGACATGTGCAGGTCCATTCTTGATGCTGTGAGAGCGCTCTCAGCCAGGGGAAGATGAGTGGGGGAGCCCGGTGGCGGGGGAGCTCGACGGCCGGAACCGCCCCTGCGGCGTCCTCCGAAGCGGTACCGGCCGGATGCCGTGCGCGGTCCGGCGTTCCTCGGCCGGTTCCCGCGTCCGGCGTCGAACCGGAGGCGAACCGTGGAACGGGACCATGAATCCAATCCGCCGAATGTACGGCCTTGCCGCCCTTGTCCTCGCAGGGGTCCTCACGGCCGTGATGTCCGTGTCGTCGGCGCAGCCCGCCCGCGCTTCCCAGACGAGCATGCGGGCGGCCGACCCGAGCGTGATCCGGGTCGACTCCACCTATGTGTCCGTGCAGTCGACCGGCGGCGGCATCGCCGTGCGTCAGGCGTCGTCGACCGCCGCCCTGGCGTCGGCACCCGCGCGGCAGGTCTGGTCCGACACCCGGGGCCTCGGTGAGGTCTGGGCCCCGGAGGTCGTACGGGACGGCGGCCGCTACTACATCTACTTCACGGCCGGGGCCGGCGCCGCGCACCGGATGTACGTGATCAGCTCGGCGGCACCCGACAGCGGCTACACCGCCGAGACCCAACTCGCCCTGCCCGACAACAAATGGGCGATCGACGGCACCACGTTCACCTTCAACGGGCAGCGCTGGTTCGTCTGGTCCGGCTGGGCCGGGGACACCAACGTCGAGCAGAACCTCTACATCGTCAGGATGAGCAGCCCCACCACGCCGACCGGCGCGCGCTACGTCATCTCGCAGCCCCGGGAGAGCTGGGAGCGGGTCGTCGGCAACCCGTTCATCAACGAGGCTCCCGAGGCGATCAAGGACCCGAACGGCCAACTGCACATCGTGTACTCCGCCAACGGCAGCTGGAGCGACCAGTACTGCCTGGGCGAGCTGCGTCTGCGGGCCGGCGGCGACCCGACGTACGTATGGGACTGGTACAAGTCGAACGGGTGCCTGTTCGGCTCGAACCGCTCGACGATGATGGCCGGCTGGGATCCCACCCTGCAGGTGAACGGTCCCGGGCACCACAGCTTCGTACTGCTGGACGGTGACATCAACACCAGCCCGCCGGCCGGACCGCGGTTCCCGCTGATGTTCCACGCGGTCCCGAAGGGGACGGCGTACTCGTGGGACAACCGGTACTGGTACACCGGGACCTTCTGCTGGTGGGGCGGTACGACCTACAGCCGCGCGAACGTCCCCGGAGCGACCTCGGACACCGGCTGGAGCCTCAAGTTCTTCGAGTGAGGCACGAAGGAGCGCGGGCGGCCGCCTCGGGGGTGGCCGCCCGCGCGATTCCCGGGATCAGGGAGTCCAGGCGGTGACGACCGCCCAGCTGACGTCGTCGGGCCAGAGTGCCGTCGCGTCGAAGGTGTTGGAGCCGCCGTTGGAGGCGACGTATCCGATGTTGGAGAAGTGGCGGACGTAGCGGTCGGCGAAGTTGTACGAGACCAGCGAGTTGCCCTGGCCGTTCACACCGGCCTGCGAGCAGAAGGTGGCGTCGTTGGCGAACAGCGCGGAGCCGTCGTTGGCGTGCAGGTAGAGCTGGTAGTTCTGGTGCCGCAGATAGCTGCCCGGCGTGTTCTTCGACTCGAAGGAGCGGCAGGAGCTGTTGGCCAGGCCCGGCCGGACGACCCAGGAGGCGTTCGCCTTGTCGGTCGCCGAGCTGGCGGAGGAGACCACCGTGGTGTTGACGTTCGCGCCGGAGTGGCTGAGGTAGCTGGTGGTGCAGCAGGACGTGGTCGCCCGGAGCGAGACGGACGAGCCGGAGTTGAGGGCGGTCCCGCCGCTCGATCCCTGCGTGTACCCGGCCGCGACGATGTTGGCCTGGACGGCGTTCTCGGTCGCGTCGGTGGGATAGCCGGAGGTCATGACGCCCTCGTAGAAGGTGCCGGCGGCGCTGACGCTGTTGTCGCCGCCGATGCCGAGGATGATCGCGCCCTCCTTCTTCATCGGGTTGTAGCCGGAGGCGTTCGGCCGGACCCCGTTGTAGTAGGTGGAGAGCGAGCCGGACTGGGCGTTGCCGGCGCGGATGGACCAGTGGTTCGGCTCGCCCTTGACGATCGCGGTCAGGAAGCGGTGGTTAACCGTCGGGTCGTTCGCGTTGTTGCCGGTGTTGACGCCGGAGAACAGCCCGTTCTCCAGGTCCGCCATCACCCAGGGACCATTGCCCGCACCCGAGCCCCAGCCCCGGCTGTTGCCGAAGTAGATGGCCTCCATGGTCCCGTTGCCGTTGTCGAGGCTGTTGGTCTCGGCGTTGCCGTAGTCGAAGCAGCAGCCGTCGTTGTAGTGCGTGCCGTCGAGGATCGCGTACATGCCCTCGGGCTTGTCACCGGTCGCGATGCCGTTCGTCGCGTTGTTGCGGTAGCCGGTTCCCGGTGAGACGAAGACCCCGTAAGCGCGGTTGCCGTTGAGGTTGACCGGCGCCATCGTGGCGTTGGCGAGCTTGTCGTAGCCGCCCGACGCGGGGCCGCTGAACCCGCCCGGTGGTGCCTGGGTGAGGCGGTTGTTGCGGCCCGTCTGGTCGTAGATGACCGTGATGACGCAGCTGGTCCCGGCGCAGAACGAGTCCTGCGCGGCGGCGTTGGCGTACCCACCGGCGCTGAGGACCCCGATGTCGCGCGTGGTGTTGTCCGAGGCGCGGCGCACCTGGTACAGCGCCCCGTTGTAGGAGCCGTACAGGGCGCGGGTGGTGCTGTGCGCGGCGACGCACGGCGTGCCGCCGGCGGCGTACAGGTCGCAGGGCTGGGACGTCGCGGCCTGGGAGGCCGTGGTGCCCGTCAGGGCCCCCGCGACGAGCACGGCGGCCAAGGTCGCCGTCAGTGCGGCGGCTCGGCGTCGAAGGGCGGAGCGGAGTCCTGGCAGTCCTTTCATTCCGTTCATTCCTTTCATCGCTGTCCTCGATTCGGTGGTGGGCGGTTCGGAAGACGCGCATGCGGATGTGCGGCATGCGGGCATGCGGGCATGCGGGGACGCGCCGTGGTGCGGCATGAGAGCGTGCTGCGGGCATGCGGGCGCGCGCCGTGGTGCGGCGTTCAGCTGGGGTGCGGGGTGCGAGCCGGTGCGCGGGGGAGGGCGGCGCGGAACTCTGCGTGTGAGGGGTGGGGGGAGTGACCGAGGCGCGGATCCGGGCCGGGAGCGTGCGGGGTGCTGGTGGAGCCGGTACGCGGTACGGGGGTACGACGAGGTGGCCGCGTCGTACGAGGAAATCGGGCGGCGGGCGGAGCGTGGTCCGTGCGTTGTCGCAGGTCAGGCCAGTCTGAGAAATTGTTAGCGCTAACAATTCTGACGTGACGTCGAGTGGGGGAAAGGTCGTTTGGGTGGCACAGACGCTAAACCGACGGGCCGGGGCGCGCAAGAGTTTCGTCCAACTCCCGCGAAGTGCGGCTGAGAGCAGTGCTGTTCGGCGGATCTTCGCGGTGGGGCGGTGCTCGTTCGTCGGCGGATCGCCTTGATCTTGACGGGCACGTCGAAGCTCGGGGTGGCGTCCGCCCGAGTTTCCGTCGGCGGCAGACATTCTCGAGGCCGGGGCACATGATGGTCCACGGCTGGAGGGCCCGCTGAGGCGTTACGAGCTCCGCCGGAGGCGCTCCGCAGCCTGAGCAGGGGTGTCGTAGTAGCCGGGCCGTGCCAGCAGGACCGAGCTGAAGTGGTAACCCTGCTCTTCCTCCGGCTCGTCGTCGGCTGCGAAGGGACGCCAGAAGCCCAGCAGCAGGTCCGGGGCGACGAATGAGGCATCGTCGTCGGGATCCTCCTCGACCGAAGTGAACTCACCGACGCGCCGGACAACCTCGCGGGCGGGAAGCGCGAATGCGTCCACGCCCTGAAACAGCACTCGGTCCGTCGGGGACGACGGCCTTCCCAGCTCGATGGCTTCAAGCAGGTCGCGTGTGCAGTGGATGCTGATCATCAGCCCGCTGGGACGGAAGACGTGCTGTCCCGGTGCATCGGACTCCGAGATCACGGATTGGTCGAGGAGTGAGCCCAGCGCCGTGTTGGCCGCGTGCCGAGTCATACCGATCCGCAACGGCCCTATGCCGGTCGGTGGATCGAGGTGGAAGTCCATGCGGACATGATCCCAAACGGCTCTGTCGACAGGTCGCGAAGGGATGCCTGCACCTCGGCGGATCTATCCAGCGTGAGCCCTCCATGAAGTCGGACCAGTATCCGAACTTTCGGCCACACCACCCGCCCCTTCCGGGGCCGCTACGGGCGCCGTCTCGGAGGCGGACAGGGGGTGACGAACGTCCTTGTCAGATCATGCGCTGCGGTTCTCCGGTCTGGATGGCTCTTTGACCTGGGGTGAGCGACTGCCGGAGCCCTTCGTGAGTCCTTGCTCCCGATCTTCGGAGAGCTGAATGTGGTGGTCGAGGCCGGCGGCCGACGGCCTGCCTCTGCGAACTGCGGCCCGGCGTGCCTCTTGAGACGGTGTTCAGCTCTGCCAGAGGAACGCGGCCTCGCCGCAAGGCGGGCAGTGGAAGACGTAGCCGCGACCGCCACCGCCGAAATTCGCGGAGGTGGCGAAGTCGTAACCCTCCGCCAGTTCGGCCGTGAACATCATGCGGGTGGCGCAAACGGGGCAGTCGGGAGACTCGTCGCCCTGGATCCAGTCAGGTTCGCCGCCCAGCCGTCCGAGGACCGGCTCGTCCGTGGGCTCGTCGGCCGGATCGAGACGCAGGGCGGTCACCGCGCCCAGGAGCGTCTCGCCGTCCGACGGGACAGGGGGTTGAGGAACATCGGAACGAAAGCAGGCGCTAAGGATCTGTCGGCCCTGGTGGGCGGCTGACGGAATGTCGGGGGTCGGACCCGCCTGAAGTCTTGTTGGTAATGACGGCTATTCGGGAGGGGTGAGTAGGCCTCTCTTGAGACAGTCGTGATATGCGGGCGGGTTGGGTAGGTTGCAGGATGATGGCGTTGCGGCACGGATCTCCGTGTAGCCGCTTAGCCTGCGGTCCATGAATCTGGATGCTGAACTGAGCGCGCTGGCAGCGCAAGAGGATCTCCCCTCCGACCTGGTGTGGCGTCTGCTCCGGCATCCGGCGGCCCGCCGCTCGATGGCGCTGCGGCGCCGGGACCTGACCGAGCGGCTGATCGAAGAGATCATCAAACTCGGCTCCGCACGTTCCCTCGCGGCCAACACCTCCGTGCCCGCAGACGTGAGCAATGCTCAGGACCTGTGGATCGGCCTCGGGTTGGAACGTGAAAGGGCGTACCTTCCCGAGTGATCGATAGGTCACCGAGTAGACCGACGTTGCACCGTCGGTTGGGAAGGCACGCCCATGCTCAGCGTAGTCAACGAGGACGGCACCACCGAGGCCGGTTCTCTGATCGACGAGATCGTCCGGGAGGGTGCCCGGCGGATGCTGGCCGCCGCCTTGGAGGCGGAGGTGGATCAGTACATAGCCGAGCTGGCCGGGCAGCGTGACGGTGCCGGCCGTCGGCTGGTGGTCCGCAACGGCCGGCACCGGCCGCGGATGGTGACGACGGCCGCAGGGCGGGTCGAGGTTGCCGTCCCGCGCGTGAACGACAAGCGGGTCGACGAGGAGACCGGCGAGCGCAAGCGGTTCTCCTCGAAGATCCTCGCGCCGTGGTGCCGGAAGTCCCCGAAGGTCAGCGAGGTGCTGCCGCTGCTCTATCTGCACGGCCTGTCCTCGGGTGACTTCGTGCCCGCGATGGAGCAGTTCCTGGGCTCCTCGGCTGGGCTGTCGCCGGCCACGGTGACTCGGCTGACGAAGCAGTGGACCGCCGACCACGCGGAGTTCCAGCGCCGTGACCTGGCTGAATCCGACTACGTCTACGTGTGGGCCGACGGTGTCCATCCCAAGGTCCGGCTCTCGCAGACGCATTCGTGCCTGTTGGTCCTGATGGGCGTGCGGGTGGACGGCACCAAGGAGTTGATCGCGATCGCCGAGGGCCTGCGTGAGTCCACCGAGTCTTGGGCGGACCTGCTGCGGGACTGCCGTCGCCGCGGGATGACGGATCCGATGCTCGTCGTCGGTGACGGCGCGATGGGATTGTGGCGGGCCCTGGCGGAGGTGTTTCCGCAGGCCAGGCACCAGAGGTGCTGGGTTCACAAGACGCGGAACGTCATGAACGCGCTGCCGAAGTCCGCGCAGCCCGGAGCACGGGCGGCCCTGCAGGAGATCTACAACGCCGAGGACCGCGCGCACGCGGAGAAGGCAGTCACCGCGTTCGAGAAGGCGTACGGCGCGAAGTGGCCCAAGGCCACCAAGAAGATCACCGGCGAGGTCGACGAGCTGCTGGCGTTCTACGACTTCCCCGCCGAACATTGGGTGCATCTGCGCACGACGAATCCGATCGAGTCGACGTTCAGCACGGTGAAGCTTCGGACCAAGGTCACCCGCGGTGCCGGCAGCCCGGCCGCCGCCCTCGCGATGGTCTTCAAGCTCGTGGAATCCGCCCAAGCCCGCTGGCGAGCGGTCACCGCACCCCACCTCGTCGCCCTCGTCCGGGCCGGCGCCCGCTTCGAGAACGGCCACCTCATGGAACGGCCGGAAGGCAAGGCAGCATGAACAGCCGGCACCAAAGCGACGAGCCCGCCGAGCACCGGCGATTCACCCACTACATGCAGGCCCTGCAGACCGTCGCCGCGGCGGACGAAGCCGACCTGCTGGCTGCTGTTCTCCGCGACGAGGACACCACCATGGCCGCCAGCGCGGTGAGCCGACACATGGACCGCCGGGCCACCGAACTTCTCACCGACCCGGCATTCACGGCATGGGCCCAGGCCATGTCCAGGGTGATCGACCAGCACGACTTCCTCACCACCCGACTCCTCGAATGGTGCCTGCTCAGGACCCTCGCTCTGGGCGAACCGTGGGCCGCCGAGGAGCTTACCGACGCCTCCGACTGGCTCCAGCGCACAGCCGTGACCACACAGATCGTCACCGCACCCGACGTCCTGCGACTACTCGCAGAACGCGGGAGGACCCGCCGAGTCCGCAAGGCGGCCCAGCACCGACTCCATCACCTCAAGAAATCAGGCTGACTTGATCCACAAGTCTTGACTATTGCTCCGCAGACGTCAGGGCTCACCTGGCGGAGCACCCGGAACCGTCGGTCCGGTGCGGAGTCGCCGCGAGTGTCGCGGACGAGCCGCCGGGGTTGCTGGCCCGCTTGGCGGATGATCCGGATCCCTCCGTGCGGTCGTTTCTCGCGATGAACGATCGCCTGTCGCCGGAACTGCTGGCCCGCCTGGCCTCAGACTCAGAGTCCAGTGTGCGGTCGTCGATCATCCAGCACTGGCGCGATGCCCCGGACTGGGTGCGTAGGGCTCTGCTGACGGATGCCGATCCCAACGTCCGCAGGGACAGCGCCTCGGCCTACTCCCCGCCGGCGGACCTGCTGCCAGGTCTGCTCGCTGACCCTGTAACCCGTGCCGCCTCTGTCCCATACGCAGCCCCATCGCTGGACCTGGCTACCGACCCGGATTCCGCCGTGCGCGAGGCCATCGCCGCCCATCCGGATCTGCCTGCCGACCTGCGTGATCTGCTGGCAGAAGACCCGGACATCTTCGTCCGCAACGCGATCGCGGCCCGCCCGGACACCCCGCTGGCTCTGCGTGAGCGGATCTTGGCCAGCGTGGAGACCGACAGCCCCCTCGCGGAGTGGATCCTGTCGTCCCGCCGCAACCCACACACATGTCCCTCACCAGCACCGGCCCCGCCGATTCTCACCCGAGAACAGGCAGAAATGCTCCTAGCCAGGGCTGACTTGTAGGCATGACTGGCAGGTAGCCGAAGAGGGCCGTTAGCCATCGTCGATATCTGCGGGCCTTTGCAGGGTCGCGTAGGCCAGGTAGTCGGTTCCGGCTCGTTCGGCGTAGCGCATCGCGGTCTTGGGGTTGATGCCGAGGGCGTCGGCGAGGACGGATGGAGGGGCTTGTCGGACCATCTGCATCCAGGCTCTGGAGCGCGTGGCCATGGCGGGGATACCGCTTTCGCGGAGGATCGTTGCGACGGAGTAGACGTGCATAGTTCGGCCGGGCATCCGGCCGGGGAACGCCAAGGGGGAATCTGGATTCGCTGCCGTGCTAAGGCCGGGACGCGAGGCGAGATGGAAGCGGATCACAGCAGCGGCCGGCTCCGGAATGTCCGTCCAGTCCTTGCCGAGTTTGACCTGTAGCCCGTCCTGGCCCTCACGGAACGCGTCCATGCGCATGGTGACGATCTTGGAGACCGGCTGTCCGAACAGGACGAGCATGAGGCCGATGGCCCTGTGTGCGGCGGGCAGCGTTTCGTGTAGGAGGAGGGCGCGTAGCGCTTCGATGTAGTTCTTCTCGCTGGCCACTGGGCCGTTGCCGTGTGGTTGCCAAGGGACTGCGATCTTGCGAACCAGCCTCTGCTTGATGGCCCAGTAGAGGAAGTTGTTGGCGTGGCCGCGGGTGCTGGTGCCGCCGCCGAACCAGGCGTCGACATCGTGCTGTGTGCACTCGCTGAGCTGTCGCCCTCGGTCCGCCAGCCATTGGAGAAATTGGATAGCGAGGGTCGTGTGCTGCTTGGCGCGCAGGAACGAGTTCGCGGTCACGGGCCCTTGGCGGGAGCTGTCTCGCAGGCGTCGCATGACGTGCCAGCGTGTGTAGCGTGCGATGAGTTTGCGCTGGTCAGCATCGGTGATGGCGTCGAGTTTTGGTGCGAGCCAGCGGTCGTAGGCGACCAGGTGCTCGTCTCGCCAGGGCAGGCAGCCATGGGTGACGAGAAGGCCGCGTAAGTACTCGACCGTCCTGGACCGCGGCAAGGAGTCGAAAGCATCGTGGCTGAGGACGATGTCTCCGCTGGCGAGTCCCCGCAGGAGATCGGGGACGCGTCGGTTCATGTGGATCCAGGCCCACCCGCTGTTCGGCCGGGGCATCCCGATGATGGCCTGCGCGAGTGGCTGAAGACTCTCGGGTATCGCGCCGCCAGGGCCGGCGAGGAGTTTGCTAATCCTGTCCGAGAGCTGACAGCGCCAGCAGACGTTGTTGTCGCTGGCCAGGCTCTCCTCGCCGCATCGTTTGCACTGGACCTCGATCGGCACGTCGCAGCAACGGACGCAGACAGGGCGGCCTTGCGGATCGAGGCCGGGCAGGATGCCGGTGTGGCCGCATGCGGCGCAGGTGCCCTGGCGGTTGCGGGCGGCGCGGACGCAGTAGTAGCAGACGGTGCCTTCGGGCCACTGCTGACTTTCCGGATAGCAGGAACTGCAGCGGACGCAGGCCGGCCAACGGCTCGGGTCGGATGTGTACTTGCGCGGTGCGGGCACTCTCAGTCCTCGACGATGCGGGCGCGTTCGGGCCGGAAGTCGGAGTTGATCTCGATGACGGCGGCTTCGCCGGCGGTGCGTTTGCGGCGGTCCGCTTCGACGTAGGGCTCGATGAGGTCGGCCGGGGAGCAATCGAGGATGTCGCAGAGCGCGGCAAGGACCGGCAGGGACAGGCGCTCCGGCCGGTCCGTCACTAGCCGGTAGACCTGTGCCGTGGAGAGGTTGACGCCTCGCTCGCGCAGGAGCGGGATGAGCTCGGTGGTCTTCCAGATGTTGTGCGCGGCCATGATCCTCCGCAGGTGCCAGTGGTAACCCAACCGCCTGATCATCCGAGTCCCTCTCCAGTCGCGGCGCCGATTGCGCGGCTGATCGTGCCGTCCAGAACCTTGCGCAGCGTCCGGGTCCGGAAGTCCGATGACACCGAGGTGTAGAGCGCCGTGGTGGAGGCGTAGGAGTGTCCGACCTGCTGCTGGACGAACAGGGGGTCGTATCCGGCCTCGATCAGGTGCGTCACATACGAGTGACGCAGGCAGTGGAGGGTCAGCTCTCGCGGCAGGCCGAGCGCGTCTCGGTAGGAGGCGAACCGGTCGCCCAGTGCTCCCATATCCAGGCGCGGTGATCGTTCGCTCGGCCAGAGGGCACCGTTGCCGGCGGCGGTTTCGAACAGGGTTCGGTAGCTTCCGACCCACTGCTCCAGGACCTTGACCGACCACGGAAAGACCGTGAGGACGCTGCGTCGCTTGGGTGCTGAGCCCTTCGAAGCCTTGCCCCAACGGACGTAGACGACGCCGAGATCACCGAACTCGGGAGCATGCGGGTTGTGGCCCAGGTCCGCCAGGTCCAGCTTGATCACCTCACGGCGGCGCAGCCCCCAGGCGTAGGTGGCCTTCATCGCGGTCGCGTCACGCATGGCCGGCAGCCAGCCCTTACGGCCCGAGGTCCGGGCGGCGGCCACCTGATCGTCGGCATGGTCGAAGAACTGCTGGAGCTCTTGTTTCGTCAAGGCACGCCGTCCGGGACGGCCTTCGTACTCGGCCGCGTGCACGGCCGTGTTCCACTCGAAGAACACCTGAGACGGATGGGTGCCGAAGAGTCGCTCGCTGACGGCTGTCCACTCGTAACGGGGGTCGGCGGCGTACTCCAGGAACAACCGGACGTGGCCGTGGTACCCGCGGATGGTGGAGTGGGACCGTTCCCGACCATCGCTCCTGAGGTGGGCGGTGTACTCCTCCACATCGGCCGGGCGCCACGTCCACGGCCACTCGTTGGTGAAGCGCTGGAACCGCTGGACCGCCGACAGGCGGTCCTCGATCGTTCCTTTGCTCAGATTTCGGGCCAGCTGCTGGTCCCGCCACCCCGCGAGCATGCCCTCGAAGACCTGAGTCTCCGGATGCAGCAGCGGTGCACCGCCCACGATGAACAGCGACGGTGCCGCCCCCGGCACGTTCCATGAAGAACCGCCCACGCCAACCCCCAACACGCCGCGAGTAGGGCGAATGAATCGTTCATTAGATGAGAACGACTGAGGTCTTGGCAGGTCACGCGGGGTGCTGCGGTGCAGCTCAGGGAGCTCGTGGACGGCTCGCCCACGTGGCGAGCAGCCGGATCTTGCCTGCTCCGGCGACTCCTATCGCGGAGAGGCGAGTTCTCGCGTCTGATGCAATTCACATCCCTTTCCTGCAGATAACGCCCTATTATCTGCGGGAGATTGGTTCGTTACCTGCGGTGACGTCCGCCGGGCTGTACATGAAGCGGCCCTGTTATCCGTGGCAAGGGGGAAGCGGTGCCCACTGCCGTACAACTGCCGGCAGGGAAGGCGTTGACCGTCCGGGCGACGGCTGACGCCTTCCTCGGCTCGCTCCGTAACCCGAATACCGTCCGCAGCTACGGAGTCGGCGTCGGCAAGACAGCCGAGCAGATCGGGGAGGCTCGCCCGCTGAGGTCGGTCGCGGACGACGAGATCGGCGAGGCCCTGGAACTGCTGTGGGGCGCCGCGGCGGTCAACACCTGGAACGTCCGCCGGGCGGCGGTGCTCTCCTGGCTGGGCTGGTGCGCGGAGTACGGATACGACGGCCCGACGGTCCCGGCCTGGACGAAGCGGCTGGCAGTGCCGGACTCCGAGACCCCGGCCCGCTCGAAGATGGCCGTGGACCGGCTCATCGGACGGCGCGAGGTCCACCTGCGGGAGAAGACGCTGTGGCGGATGCTGTATGAGACCGCCGCCCGCACGGAGGAGGTCCTCGGCGTGAACATCGAGGACCTGGACCTCGGTGGCCGCCGCTGTTCGGTCAAGGCCAAGGGCGCCCGGAGCAAGGCCCGACGCCGGGGCCAGGCGCGTGAGGACTTCGTGCTGGAGACCGTTTACTGGGACGCCGGTACAGCCCGGCTTCTGCCCCGCCTGCTGCGCGGCCGGTCCCGGGGCCCGGTGTTCGTCACCCACCGCCGCCCCGGTCCGGGGAAGGTCGTCAACCCGCGTGACGTATGCCCGGACACCGGTCTGGCCCGCCTCTCCTACGGCCAGGCCCGTGCACTGCTGGATGAGCACACGGCTGTGCGGGGGCCCGGTACCGGCTGGGACTTGCACGAGTACCGCCATTCCGCTCTGACCCATCTGGGGGAGCAGGGGGCGTCGCTGCTGATGCTGATGGCGAAGTCGAGGCACAAGAAGCCGGAGAACGTGCGCCGATACTTCAAGCCCTCTGCAGAGGCAATCGCGGAACTGACCAGTCTGCTCGCTCCGGGAGGCAGCAGCGGATGAAGCTGCGCCACCGGACCGTCACGGCACGGTGTTCATGACCAGCACCTGCGGGGGCCGGAACGGGGAAACCCGTTCCGGCCCCCGCAGGTGCTGGTGGCAGAGGCTGAAGGCCCGGCTGCTCAGACCTGCAAACTCTGCTTACTCGGCCAGGAGGTGGGGGCTCAGTTCAGGCCGGTCAGGAACTCGCCGAAGAGCCGGTTGGCGGTCTCGGAGTCGTAGAGGCGTTCGAACTCGGCGCGTGCGAGGCTGCGCCGGAACTCGCCGTGGTAGGAGACGTCTCCCGCGTCGTGCATGAGGTTGGTGAACCATGCGGCGTACGCCTGGTAGTTCCACACGTGCTTCAGGCAGGTGGCGGAGTACGCCTCCAGCGGGCCCGCGTCCCGCTCCTTGACCTGCTTCAGGACGGCCGTGGCGAACACATCGGCGTCGTGCAGCGCCAGGTTCATGCCCTTGGCGCTCATGGGCGGCACGATGTGCGCGGCGTCACCGAGCAGGTACAGGCGGCCGTAGCTCATCGGGTCGTAGACCACACTGCGCAGCGGCACCAGCGTCTTGCTGGTGATGGGTCCCTTCGCGGTGACCGGTTCGCCGAAGCGTGCCTCGATCTCTTCCCAGATCCGGTCGTCCGTCCACTCCTCGACGGCGGTGTCCAGCGGGCACTGGAGGTAGAAGCGGCTGGCCTGGGGTCCGCGGGCGAACTGGCCGGCGAATCCCCGGTCGTGGATCGCCATCATGGACTGGTGGTTGGCGGGGGCGTCGGCCAGGACGGTCAGCCAGGCGTACCCGTACTCGTGGGACTGGCGGGTGAGTACGTTGTCGGGGATGCTCGCCCGGCTGACGCCGTGGTCTCCGTCGCAGCCGGCGACGAAGTCGCAGGTGATGGTCCGCGTCACGCCCGTGCTGTCGCGGTAGCGCACCTGGGGCCGGGGGCCGGTGAGGTCCTCCAGTTCGACGTCCTCGGCTTCGAAACGGAGGTCGCCGCCGTCGCTGACGAAGACGTCGATGAGGTTGCGCACGAGGACCTGCTGGGGGCAGAAGCGTCCGTCGACGTGGTCGTCGGTCACGTACCGGAAGGGCCGCGTCTCGCCGTCGACGCGGAAGTTCAGCACCGGCGCGAAGGGGGCGCCGTCGAGGACCCGGTCCTCCAGGCCCCACTCGCGGAACATGCGCGCGGCCCTGGGGTCGATGACCCCCGCGCGCTGGCGCTGCTCGACGTATTCGCGGCTGTGCCGCTCCAGTACCACGCAGTCGATCCCGCTGCGCAGGAGGAAGTTGCCGAGGGCGAGCCCGGCGACACCCGAGCCCACGATCACGACAGTGGTGTTCTCGTCCGTTACGGACATGGTTGGTTCTCCTTGTGTTTTCTGCTGGCCCGTAGGGAGGGCCGTTGCCACGCCGGCGCCCTGAGGGCCTGCGGTTGGGAGGGCTGTGCGCTCATCGGCCCGTTCTGTTCAGGGCGCTCGTCGGACATGGGGCGTCCCGCGCGTTTGGCACAGCGGGGCGAAACCCCCTACCCTTAAGCGAAGTCTCCACTACGCATCATACGTAGTGTCCACTACGTTTGCAAAAGGGGTCGGTTATGCGCCGCGACGGAGCCGCCAACAGGGAGAAGGTCCTGCTGGCCGCCGAGCATGTGTTCGCCGAGAAGGGGGCCGCCGCCTCCACCGATGAGGTCGCGCAGCGGGCCGGGGTCAGCATCGCCACCGTCTTCCGGAATTTCGCCACCAAGCAGGACCTCATCGAGGCCACCGCGTGCCGCTACCTGGAGAAGCTGACCGCCCAGGCGCTGGCGCTCGCCGAAAGCCAGGACGCCGGAAAAGCCTTCGCCTCCCTGATGAGGTCCCTCGCGGCGGCCGGGCCGGTGAAGATGACCCTGCTGGATCTGTTGCCCCCGCACGACGACGACGGCCAGGGCCTGTCCCGGCCGGTCACCGAGGCCGCCGACGCCTTCCGCGCGGCCCTCGAAGGCGCACTCCACCGCGCCCAGGCCGCCGGCGCCGCGCGCCCCGACGTCACCGGCGACGACGTCTCCCTCCTCCTGCGCGCCCTCGCATACGCCACGGACCTCAGCGAAGGCGAGGCACTCGACCGGGCCGTGGGCATCGTCCTCGACGGCCTCGGCGTACCGCGCTGATCCCTTCCGTCCAGCCCGGCCCGCGCGCCCGGCCCCACAGGGACGCACCGTCCGGCGCCGGCCCCACCGCTGCCCCGTCACAGCTCGTCCACGGCCGTCTTGTCGCGCAGGGGCCGCAGGCCACCGGGCAGGTCGGGGAGCTGGAAGGAGTACCGGCCGAGCATGTTGATGTGATGTCGCACGAACGGGGAGAGCCGGGCGAGATCCTCGTCCCGGACCTCGAAACCGTCACTCCGGAGCTGGGCTACGGCGGCGTCCATATAGCGGGTGTTGAACAGTACGAGTGCGTTGAGGACGAGGCCCAGCGCGCCGATCTGGTCTTATCCGAACTAGCCCAGCTCGGCGGTAGGTCCGGCTGCGAGCCGTCGTTCACCACGGAAAGTAGTCGTGAAGAAGTTGGGTGGACGGGTTCCGTCGGGCGTGTCGTGCACGTCGTCCGCGCGCTTTGCGGTCCTACTGGGAGAACGCGTAGGTCCGGACGGCGTCGAGGTGCAGTTCGAAGGGCCCGAAACAGTCGGCCGCGAGGGTCGCGACCGGAGCGCCGCAGGGGCAGGCCCGGTTGAGCCCCTCGTCGCCTCTCGGTCCGCAGCATCCACTGCTGTTCTCCCAGTTGGGCAGTGGCTGAAGGCCGGCGGCGTCATCAGGGTGCACCAGCACTGTGTGTCGGCTGCCGGCCGAGATGACGAAGCCTTCTTCATGGCAGACCACAGGTCCGCGCGACTGAGCTGGCTTCGGGTCCTCCTGATCGTCCTGCACGACGTAGGGAGGTCCCCATGGCTCGGGATCGATCGCGTAGTGGCCCCGCGGAACAGTGGCAGGTGCCCGCCGTGTCTTCTTGTCCCGGTCGCGCTCGTCGTCTGAGACGTCAGGGACGGCGGCAAGCTCGGCGAGCTCCGGCGTGATCGCGGTGCCGCACTTGGAACAGAGGAAGACGGTCATCCCCTCGTTGTAGTGCTCAGAGCTGCCCTTTCGCATCCTCGTTTCGCTGCTCGGAATCGATGCGCGCGACGACGCCACGGAGATCGGGCATGCCCAGATGGACGGTGGTGTGCGGGGCCGCGAGGTCGCGCATGGCGGCGAGCTTCTGCTCGGCGGCGGCGAGGCTGGCCTCGATCGCGGCGACTTCGCCGAGCCATCCCTGTTCCTTGGCCTCCTGGAGCCGGTCGAGCAGGTTCGCGTGGATCTCCTCCAGGCGGGGCATCTGCTTAGGATCGGGCCGCAGGACAGGGCAGCGGATGTCCCGTTGACCGAACTAGATTGGGCTCCCTTCGAGGTCAACTCACAGTGACAATAAGGGGGTTGTGGCTCTCAGTGGCGGGTCGTGGTGACTGCGCGTGTGGTGGTGGATCTGGTTTCATCGCGTGTCGTCAAGTAGGTCGGCCCGTGGAGGAATGGATGCCAGAGCACAGCACGACGGTCCGGGATGTGGCGACGCTGAAGGTGGCAAGGGTCGGCCGCGTCGAGAAGACCGATGACCCGCTGCGGCCGTTCCGGCTCGTAGACGCCGATGGCACCGAGGTGGCGGCGGTCAGTGAGTTCCTGCACCACATGCTCGCCGACGACGCGAGTCCGACGTCGCTTCGGTCCTACGCCTATGAGCTGTTGGCGTGGGCCCGGTTCTTACGCGCCGTGGACGTTCCCTGGCATCTGGCGAGCCGCGTCGAGGCCCGTGACTTCGCACTGTGGCTGAAGACCACGAAGAAGCCGCCCCGGCAGCGCCGTCCCGACGCACCCGCCCCGGGCTCGGTGAACCCAGTCACGGGGAAGGCCGCGCTCGGCGAGAACTATGCCGCTCGGACCAGGCGGCACGCTCGCGCGGTGATCCGCTCTTTCTACGAGTACCACCGGGAGACCCACGGCCGACCGCTGATCAACCCGTTCCCGCAGGGCGGGGCTGCCGACGAGGGGAGTCCGAATGCACATCACAACCCGATGCAGCCGTTCCGGCAGCCCTCGCGCCGGGGTACCTATCAGCCCAAGGAGCCCAAGCCGACCCCGAGGATCATTCCTGACCAGGCAATCAACGACCTGTTC